>JADFXJ010000008.1:0-4207 GCA_015233615.1 Nitrospirota bacterium | reverse complement strand
AAACCATAGAGGTAATCGATGTCTGACAATCATGAAAACGGTAACAAGGAGGCCGATGCCGCTACGGCAAACGGCGAGGCCCCCGGCGGTGATTCATATTCTGCCGAATCGATAAAAATACTGAAGGGACTCGAAGGGGTACGCACGAGGCCTTCTATGTACATAGGCTCTACCGGTGTGGAGGGCCTGCACCACCTCGTTTACGAGGTCGTAGACAATAGCGTAGACGAGGCCCTGGCCGGCTACTGTACCAACATAGACGTATCTTTGCACCACGATGGAAGTTGCATCGTTATAGACGACGGCAGGGGAATTCCCACAACCGTACACACCGACGACCCCGGTGGACGCAGCGCCGCCGAAATAGTTCTTACCGAGCTGCACGCGGGCGGGAAGTTCGACTCCAACGCTTACAAGATATCCGGCGGCCTCCACGGCGTGGGCGTATCCGTGGTGAACGCCTTAAGCGAGTGGCTCGAGCTGGAAATCAGGCGTGAGGGCAGGGTTTACCAACAGCGCTACGAGAGGGGTTTCCCGGTTACTCCTCTCAAAGTCGTAGGGGAAACGGACAGAAGGGGTACGAAGGTCATGTTCAAGCCGGACCCGGAGGTCTTCGAGACCATCGAGTTCAGCTTCGACACTCTGTCGCAGAGGCTGCGCGAACTGGCATTTCTCAACAAGGGACTGACCATAAACCTTAAGGACGAGACAACAGACAAGGAGCACTCGTTCCACTACGAGGGCGGCATCGTCTCCTTCGTAGAGCACCTGAACCGCACGAAGACTCCCCTACAGGATAAACCCATCTACGTATACGGCGAAAAAGAGAGCATAAAGGTGGAGATCGCCATTCAGTACAATGACACCTACACCGAGACGATCTACTCCTTTGCCAATAATATAAATACCCGAGAGGGAGGCACGCACCTGAGCGGCTTTAAGGCAGCCCTCACCCGCACCGCCAACAGCTATGGCAACTCCATGGGGATATTGAAGGGCACCTCCCTGTCGGGCGAGGACATACGCGAGGGTTTAACCGCCGTCGTAAGCATAAAGCTTCCAAATCCCCAGTTCGAGGGCCAGACGAAGATGAAGCTGGGCAACACGGACGTCAAGGGTATCGTGGAGTCGATAGTTAACGAGGCTCTTGGTATATATTTCGAGGAAAATCCGTCCCAGGGACGTAAGATTATAGAAAAGGCCGTTGCCGCCCTCAGGGCCAGAGACGCGGCAAGAAAGGCAAGGGAGCTCACCAGACGCAAAGGCGCCCTGGAAGACTCCGGACTGCCGGGGAAACTGGCCGACTGCTCGGAGAAAGACCCCAAGGAGAGCGAGCTCTTCATAGTCGAGGGAGATTCAGCCGGTGGCTCGGCCAAGCAGGGCCGCAACAGACGCTTCCAGGCGATACTCCCCCTCAGGGGTAAGATCCTGAACGTCGAGAAGGCCAGGTTCGACAAGATGCTCTCCTCCGAGGAGATCAGGATACTCATAACCGTGCTGGGTACGGGAATAGGCTCGGACGAGTTCGACGTAGCCAAGTTGCGTTACCACAGGGTGATACTCATGACGGACGCGGACGTCGACGGCGCCCACATACGCACTCTTCTGCTGACCTTTTTCTACCGCCAGATGACGGAGGTAATCGAGCGGGGCTACCTGTACATAGCACAGCCACCCCTCTACAAAGTCAAGAAAGGAAGAACTGAAAAATATATCCAAAACGACTCCGAGCTTCAGGAGATGCTTTTGGAACTCGTTTCGAATGAGCTCGGTCTGATCGTAAAGGGCCAGGAGGTCAAGGGTAAATCCCTCGTTCAATACCTCAAGCGTCTGATCGGCTTCGAAAGGCTCATCGATTGGCACTTCACCAGGGGTAAGGACGGCGATGTACTAAGATATCTGCTGGGGCTCGAAAACCTCCGGGAAACGTTAAATGACGAATCAGGATTCAACGCGCTCCTTGCCTGCATAAAAGAAAAATTCAAAGACCTGTACTGGGACAGCATCGAGTACGATAAAGAACACCTTAGCTACCACGCGATGCTCAGGAGGGATAACAAGCACGTTGACCTTGGCGTGGACTTCGTCACATCCCCCGAGTTCAAAGAGCTATCAACCTACTACAGTATAGTGAGGGATCTTGGCGAGGCTCCCTACGTGGTGACACAGCAGTCGGTGCCCAACGACTTCGGTACGACCACCGAAGCCCTGGACTTCGTCATGAGGGTGGCCAGGAAGGGGCTCTACATCCAGCGTTACAAGGGTCTTGGCGAGATGAACCCCCAACAGTTGTGGGAGACCACAATGGACGTGGAAAAACGTACCCTTTTGCAGGTTACCATCGACGACATGGTTCAGTCCGACGAAATCTTTACCGTCCTCATGGGCGACCAGGTGGAGCCCAGGAAGGACTTCATTACTACGCACGCACTCGAGGCCAGGAATATCGACATATAACGGGCCATATAACGGGCATGTACAGATGAATTCGGTAGCGGGTCAGTTTGAAATATTTTAATGTCTATGAATTTCAAAGTGGGCGGGGCTTATACTGCTACCATAAAAGAGTGGACACTCTTGACGCTGATATTCTTAAAGGATTACGATTAAGTAAGGAGGCAGTAAGAAATTGCCTAAGCATACTCACATAGAAGGTGAAGCGTTCCGTTACCTGGAAAACGCCAGGGAATTGCTGAAAGCCGCTTCGATTGAAGACAATCTCTATGTTGACAAGAAGCCGGTTCGGGAAGCCTGTGCAGCGGCTTACCTGGCCGTATTAGAAGCCATAAACGAAGCTCTGATAAAGAAGGGTCTTACACGTAAAGAAATTCCTAAGTCCGTAGACGGCTATATGGCCGCTATAAAGAAACACCTGTCTGTCAACAATGGTAAGCTTGTAAGGGAATTCGACAAGTTATATGAATCACTTCATATTGCCGGATATTATAGGGGTTTGCTTCATCGCGTAAAAACGGTTCAGGAAGAAATTAAAGGCGCTGAAGACTTTATTAAGAAGCTCCTGCCTTAACTTCGCCGTAAGCGATTAGATAATCCCACCGTTGTTCCGGTAAGAGATTCTCTGTCGATATATTGCGGCAACAGGCTTTTGTAATCAATGAAACAATGGTGCAAACGGTTTTTTTGCGTTGCAAGGTTAACTCGCTTATGCGTTGTCGAGGTTGCAGGTGTCTTCGGGTATCCGGCTTTTCTTTTGGCCGTCGATGTGCAGGGGTACGTAATAGCCGGAGATTTCCAGGGGTGCAAAAAATACACCGGAGAGAAACACGCCGGCATTTTGCAAGCGTAAATCAGGGGTAATGTGCCAAAGTGGGGTAGTAAAACGCAACCACGCTATAACCTGCCTTGTCAGGAACGCCAAAGCATGAACGAACCCGAAGACGACCAAACATTTCTCACATCCCGATTTATTGAGGGTTCAGATAGCCAAAAACGGCAAGTGGAAAATAGCTATAAAACCTGATAAATCAGGCAACACTAAATCCTATGACAGATTTCCCCTGAATATGCAATTTTACCCTAAGATGTGGTAGTTAGGTCGCTTCTTTTAAAAATTCCCCTGGGCTTAAAATCAAGATGCCTTCGTACTGAGATAAAGGGAAGTGTTTGTGGTCTCCAGTGATAAGCGCATCAGCTTTAGCGGCTAAAGCGGTGGCAAGATAGATCTCGTCTTTTGGGTCAAGCAGATTAAAAGAGCCTTGCGCCGGTTCAATTATTGTAGCCACTTCCAAAATATCCGATAAAATGAGCTTACATTTAGTGACATTTTCCGGTTTAAATTTAGCTCGTGATATTACTTCGTAATACTCCTGAATAATTCCCTGCGAGAGGAAAATATGGTGGATTGCAACTACCTGGTCGATCAAATCACGGCAAGTACCCGGATTAAGTCCGGCAGAAATGATAATGTTGCAATGAAGAATAACTTTCATTAGGAAAATTTATAAACAGGCTTGAAATTGGCTTAGGTCTTGGCGTTTTGTTCTTTTCTATACTGGTCTCTGGCTTTGTTAAGTATCTCCATTACTTTTTCTTCCGGCAAACCAGCATAAGGATTGTCGGCAAGTTCCTGATAGTGTTCATGGAGCTTCTCAATAACCTGCTTTCTCTTAATTTCTATTTCCACAGGACGGATCACCACCCCTTCCTCACCTTCCACAACCTCCAGTAAGTCTCCCTCGTGGATATT
>JADFXJ010000105.1 GCA_015233615.1 Nitrospirota bacterium | reverse complement strand
GGCTTATTCCTCCTATGTTGTAAGCCTTTAACAGGTTTATTGCGGAATCGCTGCCCCGGCGATAAAAGTATTGACATTCGATCCAGGGTTAAGGTATAGTTAAAACTTATGGTGAATGTTGCTTTACGATAGCATTAATGTAGTATTATAGTATTGATGCAGTATTAATGTAAAAACAACAAAAATAAATGCAGATCTTTCAAATTTATATTGCAATTTTAACAATGAATAGGTATATAATAGAAAGATTTAGTTTAGCATATGTTTTTCCAGGGAGAGCATGAAGCCGGTTTGGCGATGCTACGTTGGTAATACTGGAAGAAAAGCGTTGTATTTGCGATAGTAACTTTGTTCTTTGAATGCGTTGAAATTGTTTATGGAATAGCAGGTGGCCATATAATGGAGAGGTTCCCGAGCGGCCAAAGGGGACGGGCTGTAAACCCGTTGGCTCAGCCTTCGGAGGTTCGAATCCTCCCCTCTCCACTCTATAGGTAATGTGTTAAGACATAAAGATTATGCTTTGGTATTTATATATTATGATAGGCGGTTTTGCGGGAGTAGCTCAGTGGTAGAGCGTCAGCCTTCCAAGCTGAGGGTCGCGGGTTCGAATCCCGTTTCCCGCTCTGTTTTACTACAACCAGTTGCGTATTTACTATAGATTATTGTTAAACGGTTATAGTATCTTAAAGGGTTATCGACTAGTGCTATCCATAAAGTGGATGAAGCAAATATAGTGGTTAGTTTGATATATATTGGATAGATAGTTGTTCTCTTTGTTCTTTGAGTTTGCAGATGCCCATGTAGCTCAGTCGGTAGAGCACATCCTTGGTAAGGATGAGGTCACCGGTTCGATTCCGGTCATGGGCTCTCAGAAGCAGATTAAGTTTATATAAATTAGTTTTATATAAAGGAGTGCGCAAGGAGGTAAGAAATGGCAAAGGCTAAATTTGAGAGGACGAAGCCGCACGTAAACGTGGGAACGATAGGGCACGTGGATCATGGAAAGACTACGCTTACGGCAGCTATAACGAAGGTGTTAGCGTTAAAGGGGCAGGCGAAGTATACTGCCTACGATCAGATAGATAACGCACCTGAGGAGAAGGCCCGTGGCATAACGATAGCGACGGCCCACGTGGAGTACGAGACGGACAACCGGCATTACGCGCACGTGGATTGTCCGGGGCACGCCGACTACGTGAAGAACATGATAACCGGTGCGGCCCAGATGGACGGGGCGATACTGGTAGTGAGTGCGGCGGACGGGCCGATGCCACAGACAAGGGAGCACATCCTTTTGGCGAGGCAGGTGGGAGTACCGTATATAGTGGTGTTTATGAACAAGGTGGACATGGTGGACGACCCGGAGCTTCTGGACCTGGTAGAGTTGGAGGTGAGGGAGCTTTTGAGCAAGTACCAGTTCCCCGGCGACGATATACCGATAGTAAAGGGAAGCGGATTGAAGGCCCTGGAAAGTACCAGTACCGACTCCAACGCCGAGGAATACAAGTGCATCCACGAGTTGATGGCCGCGGTGGACTCGTACGTGCCGCAGCCCGAAAGACCGCTTGACAAGCCGTTTTTGATGCCGATGGAGGACGTGTTTTCCATAAGTGGCCGCGGAACGGTAGTAACCGGCAGGGTGGAGCGCGGCATAATAAAGGTAGGCGAGGAGATCGAGATAGTGGGGCTCACCACTACGAGAAAGGCCGTGGTAACCGGAGTCGAGATGTTCCGAAAACTTCTTGACGAGGGAAGGGCCGGAGACAACATAGGATGTTTGCTCAGAGGAGTCGGCAAGGATGAGGTGGAACGCGGGCAGGTGTTGGCCAAACCGGGAAGCATAACGCCGCATACGAAGTTCGGGGCGGAGGCCTACGTACTGACGAAGGAGGAGGGCGGCAGACATACGCCGTTTTTCAAGGGTTACAGGCCGCAGTTTTATTTCAGGACTACGGATGTGACCGGAGTGGTGGAGTTGCCGGAGGGCGTGGAAATGGTGATGCCTGGCGATAACGTAAGCGTCAAAGTGGAATTGATAGCACCCATAGCGATGGAAAAGGAGCTCCGCTTTGCCATAAGAGAAGGCGGCAGGACGGTTGGAGCCGGCGTCGTAACGGAAATATTGGAGTAGAGACGAATGAGAGATATCATATTGCTTCAGTGCACGAAGTGCAAGAGTAAGAATTACGCAACGAAGAAGAACAAAAAGAATACAACCGGTAAGCTGGTCATTAAAAAGTTCTGCAAGTTCGACAGACAGCACACAGAGCACAAAGAGACGAAGGCTTAGCCGGCCGTAAGCTTATAGCCGGCCTTTAGCTTATTTGGCCGGTGAATTATAGCCGGAAATTAACCAAAGATTAATTGGATATGCTTCGGATAAACCGGTTAATATAAGGCGTATATCATTGTAGTATCGATATAAATGGTATTGGTATAATAAGTATAAATGAATATAAGTATTAGATATATAAGAGTAAATATAAGAGAAATATAAGAGCGTCACGGAAGAACAAAACTTAAGTGGAATTCGAGATGCATAGGCCAGTAGCTCTAATGGTAGAGCGTCGGTCTCCAAAACCGAATGTTGGGGGTTCGAGTCCCTCCTGGCCTGCCATTAAAAAGACAAGGCTCACAGCAGGCAGCGATGATGAAGAGCCGGCAGATGCCGGAGGGTTATATGGCTATTCTATTTTATATATTAGCCGGATATCGGTTATGCTAAAATTGAAGCCTGGCAGATGAGTTTCAAATAATTGGTATAGCCTTTTGGTGTGGTTTCTTTGGTATGGTTTCAATGTATAGTGGTTTCATAGTGGTTTATATATGCATGTGTATAGAAAAGGGCCCGGGAAGAAGCGGTTATCTTCTTTGGGTACTATAGTGGGATAGGTAAAAATATGTTTGAGAAGATCAAAGCGTTTTTTGACGAAGTGAAGATTGAAACGAAGAAGGTTGTCTTTCCCGGTAAGGACGAGCTGATAGGTTCGACCTGGGTTGTGGTTATATTCGTTTTCATAATATCGATTTTTTTGAGCACGGTTGACCTTGGATTGTCGAAATTAGTGGGTGTTATAATAAAATAGCTCAAGATAGCACAAGCGATAAGTCGAATCGGTGATGAGATGTATGGCTTTTGTGTGGCGGGTACGTTTTGCGATATTGCGGCCTTATGAATTATGGCCTTATGAGAGCAATGGCGATATAATGTGTGAAAATTTTATTTTGGTTACGTAGTATTATGGCACCGGAGTATTATAAACCTGAATGTGAGATTGTGGAAACGGAGATTAAGTGGAAGCGTGAAAAAAAATGATTAAAAACGTGAAAAAAATGATTAAAAATATAATGGTGATAGGGTAAATAACGATGGAAAAGAGATGGTACGTCGTTCACACGTATTCCGGCTATGAGGATAAAGTTAAGCTGGGAATAGAAGAAAAGGTAAACAGTCAGGGCTTATCCGAAATGATTGGCCGCATATTGATACCTACAGAGCGTGTGGTGGAGCTAAAGCGAGGCAAGAAGAAAGAAAGCGACAAGAAGTTTTATCCCGGTTACATACTTGTCGAGATGGAATTAAACGACGAGTCGTGGCACCTGGTAAAGAGCGTACCGAAGGTGACGGGATTTGTAGGGGGCACGACTCCCATGTCGCTGCCGGAGGAGGAGATGGAGCTGATACTCCAGCAACAGGAGAAAGGCACCGGCCAGGAAGTAAAAATGCAGTTTGGCAAGGGCGAAAACGTAAGGATAACGGACGGCCCCTTTTCCAATTTCAACGGTTACGTGGACGAGGTGGACATCGATCATGGCCGCTTAAAGGTGATGGTAAGCATATTTGGCAGGCAGACTCCCGTGGAGTTGAGCTTCTACCAGGTGGAAAAGTCATGATGCACATAGCAGAAAGCCATGCCGTGGCCCAGAACGAACACGCAACGTGGTTTAATAACAACATACAACGCGGCCCGATGTGTTTTTGTGCGGTATTTAATCACGGCAAGTATAATCGGGTAATCAGTTATAATCAGGTATTATAAATCGTGCAACATAACAGGTATAAAACAATCAGCGTGATACCAAATTGCATTCATTCGATTAACTTCGAAGCCAATCGTCGAAAGCTCCTTGACGTACGTAACAGTACGCCTGCGTCGCTTTCTCCTTGCCGCCTTGTTACTCTTTCGAATGCAACCTGGTATGACAACAATCATCGTGACAACGATTAGGAGGTTTATTTAAATGGCAAAGGAGGTTACGGCAGTAGTAAAGATCCAGATATCGGCCGGCAAAGCGAACCCTGCCCCACCGATTGGCCCCGCCCTGGGTCCACACGGTATTAACATAATGGATTTCTGCAAACAGTTTAACGCAAAAACCCAGCCTATGGGCGAGACTATAGTACCCGTCGTAATAACCATATACAAGGATCGCAGCTTTACTTTCATACTGAAGACACCGCCGGCGGCGGAACTGCTGAAGAAGGCGGCAGGTGTCATAAAAGGCTCCGGTGTGCCTAATAAAGACAAGATCGGTACGGTGAGCCTTGACCAGATTAGAGAGATCGCCAGGGAAAAGATGCCGGACCTGAATGCTTACGACGTTGATAAGGCCATGGGAATCATCCGGGGCACTGCCAGGAGTATGGGCATAGACGTAGTGAATTAAGCTTGTCCCTGGCTTGAATAGGTAATGGGGAAATTCCGTTCGGGCGGTTAAGTACCTGACCGGGTGGTCACCCCCTTTTACATCAAGGAGAATATAATGGGTAAGAAGTACGATGCAGTTAGAAAGAACCTGGATACCTTAAAGGAATACTCCCTTGAGGAGGCCATTAAGTTCCTGAAGAGCAGTTCGTTCGTAAAGTTCGACGAGACTGTGGACATATCGATTAACCTGGGCGTCGATCCCCGTAAGTCCGACCAGATGGTGAGGGGATTTGTAGTACTGCCCCACGGTACCGGCAAGGCGGTGAGGGTACTGGTATTTGCCAAGGGCGAGAAGGAGAAAGAGGCTAGAGATGCGGGTGCGGATTTTATAGGGGCCGAAGATTTCGTAGAGAAGATCCAGAAAGGCTGGCTAGACTTCGACAAGGCCGTGGCGACTCCGGACCTGATGGGAATGGTTGGAAAACTAGGCAAGATCCTGGGCCCAAGAGGGCTTATGCCAAATCCAAAAACCGGCACCGTTACCTTTGACATAGTTAGGGCGGTTAAGGAGATAAAGGCAGGAAAGGTAGACTACAAGGTTGAAAAGGCAGGCATATTACACATGCCTATCGGAAAGATGTCGTTTGACGAACTCTTGCTTATCGAAAACGCCAAATCCGCACTCGACTCAATTATAAGGGCAAAACCTGTAGCCAGTAAGGGAAGATACTTGAAGAAACTAACTCTCTCCTCTACCATGGGGCCGGGGCTAAGGGTAGACATTGGATCCGTAACGACCCAGAGGGTATAATAGCCAACAGGTATTACATAGGTTGAGGGAGATACTCAGGAAGAGAAGATAAAACCGGTAAAATTTATGACAGGGACAAAGGAAATGGATTCCTGCTTTCAAAGGAATGGCATTTTAGACTACAAAGTCAAAGAGACAGGTGTTTTTGGTTTAAACGGCGGCAGCCGGCCTGTTGAGGCGAGTAAGGTTCCCGAAGAGAAAACAGGCGTACCTTTATGGATGGGCCGCGCCATAACCAACTTCACTTCAAAGCACCCCGAAACACCTCAACGCGCCTTAATGCAAGCTGCCGCACGGAAACGCCTCAGCGTCGACTATCTGACGCCAATAGTCTCAACTCCAAATCCGAACCCGGAATTTGAACGAACCAAAAGATGAGTTTAAAAGTGAGGTTTAACTATGAAGAAGTCTGACAAGGAGCACAACGTAGCCGAACTAAGGGAGAAATTCTCTCGTGCCAGGGCGGTGGTGTTTACCGAGTACAAGGGTATGACAGTGGCGGATATATCTAAACTCAGGGTTAGCCTGCGCCAATCGAACCTTGAGTACCGGGTGGTTAAGAACACCCTGGCAAAGATCGCCATGGAGGGAACTCCCATAGAGGCGGCAAAAGGGGTAATGACCGGCCCGATAGCCGTGGCCATCGGGTATGACGACGCGTCGCTTACGGCAAAGAAGATGTTTGAGTTTTCCAAGGGAAAAGAAAAGATTAAGATATTAAGCGGGTGCGTGGAGGGTAGACTCTTCGACCCCAAAGAGTTGAAGGCCATAGGGGATCTTCCGCCAAGGGAGGTTTTGCTGTCGCAAGTGGCCGGTTGCCTCGCTGCCCCGATGAGCAAAATGGCATCGTTGTTAAGCGCGACAATTGGAGGCTTCGTAAACGCCATGAACGCGTTAAAGGAAAAGAGGTCGGACACAGTCGAAGCGCCGCAGACGGTCGAAACATAGGAGCAAAAAAAATCGGCAGTTATTTGGAAGGGTGCACAATCGGCATGGTACGTTATTTGGAAGGTTGCATGATCGGCATGGTGCATTGTCTGACAGGTAGCATCAATGGCAGCAGGGTGCATTATCGGCAGGGCATAGGGTATATATCGGGATAATAAATATCACGAACAAAAAGCAAGGAGGTATCAACAAATGTCAGAGATCACAAAAGAGCAGGTATTGGAGTTTTTCGATAAGATGACAATTTTACAGATGTCGGAGTTTATCAAGGAATTCGAGGACAGGTACGGTGTAACTGCGGCGGCTCCGATGGCGATGGCGGCCATGCCGGTGGCAGCGGCAGCCGAGGCGGCCCCGGTAGAGGAGAAGACCAGCTTTGACGCGATACTGAGCGCAATAGGCGACAAGAAAATCCAGGTCATAAAGGTTGTGAGAGAACTCACGGGCCTTGGCCTCAAAGAGGCAAAAGACCTCGTAGACGGCGCACCAAAAGAAGTCAAGACCGGAGTTTCCAAGGAAGAGGCAGAAAACATAAAGACCAAACTTGAAGAGCAGGGAGCTAAAGTAGAGATTAAATAACATTTGCCGATGTCCTTATAAACCATGAAACCGGCCTTCGTATGGGCCGGCATATAAATTTAAAAGGAGACACATGGCAAGGGCATTAAGAGAGCGAGTAAATCTTGGCACGGTTCAGTTGCAGGGCCAGATACCTTATCTCATAGAAATCCAACGGAGATCTTATGAGGTTTTCCTGCAGGCAGACTTTCCCGTGGACAAGAGGAAAAACGTGGGACTGGAAGGTGCCTTCAAGAGTGTTTTTCCAATCGTCGATTACAACGACACGGCTTCCATAGAATATCTAGGTTACAATCTCCTCGAGCCCAAGTACAGGGTCAGGGAGTGCATTCACAAGGGGCTTACCTTTTCGGCGCCCATAAAGATAAAGGTGAGGCTGAACCTGTGGGAAGGACTCGAGGATAACAAAAAGAAGCTCAGGGAAGCAAGAGAGGAAGACGTCTACATTGGAGAGATACCACTGATGACCGAGACCGGTTCGTTCATAGTCAACGGCATAGAGCGTGTCATAGTCAGCCAGCTTCACCGTTCACCGGGAGTATTTTTCAACACGGACAAGACAAAAACCCACACGAGCGGACGTCTGCTTTACACGGCCAGGGTTATACCCTCACGCGGCTCCTGGCTGGACTTCGAGTTCGATACCAAGGACATATTGTACGTAAGAATAGACAGGAGAAAGAAACTTCCCGCCACTATCGTTCTGAAGGCACTTGGATACAGCAACGAAGACCTCCTGAAGATTTTTTACCCCATAGAGGAAATAACCATCCTGGACAGAGAACGTTTTTCCAGGAAGGCCACTAACATTTTGACCGGTATCAAGTCCAGTACCTCGATTCCGGATCCTAATAAGCCGGGCGAGTTTATCGTCAAAGAGGGCGGTAAGATCACAAAGGCGGCACTAAGGCGCCTCGTGCAGGCGGGAGTGGACAATATTCCCATACTGAAAGACGACATCGTTAACAGAATAAGCCTCCAGGACATCGTCGACCCTGACACCGGCGAAATAATAGTCGAAGGCAACGAGATGATTACCGAGGAGAGCTTCGAAAAGATCCTGTCTTTGAAGATAAGGACACTGGGGCTCTTATTCATAGACAACGTCAAGTACCTATCCTCGCTGAGGGACACCCTTCTCATGGATAAGATACCTACTAAAGAAGACGCCCTGATGGAGATATACCGCAAGATGAGACCAGGAGAGCCTCCTACGCTGGAGGCGGCAAAAGGTTTGTTCGACGGCCTGTTCTTCGACGAAAAGCGCTACGACCTGTCCCCCGTGGGCAGGCTGAAGGTCAACAAGCGTCTTGGCGTCGACGTTCCACTGGAAAAGACGGTGCTCACCGACGGCGACCTCATCGAAATCATTAAGTACCTGCTCTCACTGCGCACGGGCCAGGGAGAGGTGGACGACATCGACCATCTCGGCAACCGCCGTGTAAGAAGCGTGGGAGAACTCCTCGAAAACCAGTTCAGGATAGGACTGGTAAGGATGGAGCGGGCTATCAAGGAAAAGATGATGATAACGGAGATAAACGAGCTCATGCCCCACGACATCATTAACGCAAAGCCAGTCATGGCCGCAGTTAAGGAGTTCTTTGGCTCCAGCCAGCTTAGCCAGTTTATGGACCAGACGAACCCGCTGAGCGAGATAACGCACAAGCGAAGGCTCTCGGCCCTGGGCCCCGGCGGCCTTACCCGCGAGCGAGTCGGCTTCGAAGTAAGAGACGTACATCCTACCCACTATGGCCGTATCTGCCCCATAGAGACGCCCGAGGGCCCGAACATCGGCCTCATAACCTCTCTGGCCAGTTACGCCAGGGTCAACGAGTACGGTTTCCTGGAAGCCCCGTACAGGAAGGTAATTAATGGACGCGTTACCGACGATATCTACTACCTGTCCGCTATAGAGGGCGAAAAGTTCGTAATAGCGGAGGCAACCTCGCCGTTCGACGAAAACAGCCACCTTAGTGGAGACGCTATTTCAGCCAGGATTGGAGCCGATCTCAAGATATTCACTTCCCAGGAGATACAGTACATGGACGTGTCTCCCAAGCAGATCGTAGGAGTTTCGGCCTCGCTCATCCCCTTTCTCGAAAACGACGACGCAAACAGGGCCCTCATGGGCTCCAACATGCAAAGACAAGCCGTACCACTCATAGAGACGGAGGCCCCGATAGTCGGCACCGGTATGGAATTCGTGGCCGCCAGGGACTCCGGAGCCAGCATAGTGTCCAAACACAAGGGAGTCGTGGAGAGCCTGGATTCCAACAGAATAGTCATAAAGGCGGACGATACCGGCAGTGTAGACATTTTTCAGCTCGTGAAATTCGCCAGGAGCAACCAGGCCACGTGTATAAACCAGAGGCCCGTCGTAAGAGTGGGAGACAGGGTGGAGGTGGGCGACGTAATAGCCGACGGCCCATCCACGGACAAGGGCGAACTCGCACTGGGACGTAACGTGCTTGTGGCATTCATGCCATGGGGAGGGTATAACTTCGAGGACGCCATACTGCTGAACGAGCGTCTGGTTCGCGAGGACGTCTTTACTTCCATACACATCGAGGAGTTCGACGTGGAAGCCAGGGACACCAAACTCGGCCCGGAGGAGATTACCCGCGACATACCCAACGTGGGTGAAGACGCACTGTCAAACCTCGACGAAAGCGGAATAATATACATAGGAGCCGAGGTTAAGCCCGGTGACATTCTCGTGGGCAAGATTACTCCCAAGGGAGAAACCCAGCTCACCCCGGAGGAAAAGCTTCTCAGGGCCATCTTCGGAGAAAAGGCGGAGGAGGTCAAGGAAAGCTGTCTGTACGTTCCCCCCGGCGTTAAGGGCACGGTGGTGGACGTAAAGGTATTCACCCGCCGCGGCATCAAAAAGGACGCACGGGCCAGGAGCCTGGAAGAGGACGAGATCAGAGGACTGCAGAGAGACTTCGAAGAAGAGAGCAGGATAGTGTCCAGGGAACTCAACAATCGCCTCCGTGACTCGCTCAGGGGTAAAGTGGTTCTCGAAGACGTGCGCGACCCGCGTACCAAAGAGATTCTTTGCAAAAGCGGTCATCCTCTCGATGGCGATGCACTCGAGACTGTCAACGACAAGCGTATCGGCAAGTTAAAGCTGGAAGATTTTAACCTGTTCGAGAAGCTCGAAGAGATGTGCCGCTCAACGAGAGATTACATAAAACAGTTACAGACGAAGTACGACGAGCGTATAGAGCGCCTCAAAAAAGGGGACGAGTTGCCTCCGGGAGTCAATAAGCTTGTCAAGGTCTACATTGCCATGAAGCGAAAAATCCAGGTTGGCGACAAGATGGCCGGACGCCATGGTAACAAAGGAGTCGTCGCCATGGTGTTGCCCGAAGAGGACATGCCCTACCTGCCCGACGGCACTCCCGTAGACGTGGTACTGAACCCACTGGGCGTCCCATCCCGAATGAACGTGGGGCAGATACTCGAAACACACTTAGGATGGGCCGCAAAGGCTCTGGGCATACACGTGGCCACACCGGTGTTCGAGGGAGTTACGGAGGAGAAGCTGAGGGAACTACTCACAAAAGCCGGCCTGTCCGAAACGGGCCAGTCCATTCTCCAGGACGGTAAAACCGGTATGCTCTTCGAGCGCCCGGTTACCGTGGGTTACATGTACATGTTAAAGCTCCACCACCTGGTGGAGGACAAGCTTCACGCCAGGAGCATAGGCCCCTACTCGCTCGTTACGCAGCAGCCTCTTGGAGGCAAGGCCCAGTTTGGCGGCCAGAGGCTTGGAGAGATGGAGGTGTGGGCCCTGGAGGCCTACGGTGCCTCTTATTCGCTCCAGGAGTTTCTCACCGTTAAAAGCGACGACGTCTCCGGACGTGCCAAGATGTACGAGGCTATCGTAAAGGGTGACGCTACCCTCGAGCCTGGCGTGCCGGAGTCTTTCCACGTGTTGATAAAGGAGCTTCAGAGCCTTTGTCTGGACGTGGAGTTGCTTGAAAAAAAGCACAGAGGCCCCATAACCCCCCCCAAAGGAGGCGAATAGAGATTGGAAGACAACGCTTTGACAATATACCAAAAACCCAGGAACCCGAAGGATTTTGACGCCATACGCATAAAGCTGGCGTCACCGGAAAAGATACGGGAATGGTCCTTCGGAGAAGTGAAAAAACCCGAGACCATAAATTACAGGACCTTCAAGCCCGAAAAAGACGGTCTTTTTTGCGCTAAAATCTTCGGTCCCGTAAAGGACTGGGAGTGTATCTGCGGCAAGTACAAGAGGATGAAGCACCGCGGCGTCGTTTGCGACAAGTGCGGAGTCGAGGTGATTCAGTCGAAGGTCAGGCGCGAGAGACTTGCACACATCGAGCTGTGCACTCCCGTAGCCCACATATGGTTCCTCAAAGGCGTACCCAGCCGCATCGGCATGCTTTTGGACATGACCATGAAGAATCTGGAAAAGGTACTGTACTTCGAGAGCTACATGGTAATAGACCCGCAGGATACCCCCCTTAAAGAAAAACAGGTACTGTCCGAGGACGAGTACAAGAAGTACAGTCTCGAACTCGGTAACAGGTTTAAGGCCGGCATGGGAGCGGAGGCCATCAGGGAACTCTTGCGCAAGGTGGATCTCGAAGTTTTAAGCGTCGAACTCAAGACAAAGATAAATGAGGCCAACTCAATCGGCATCAAAAAAAGGCTCACCAAGAGGCTCAGGATAGTGGAAGCCTTCAAGGCCTCCGGCAATAAACCCGAATGGATGATCCTGGACGTTATTCCGGTGTTACCGCCTGACCTGCGCCCTCTCGTTCCCCTGCAGGGCGGACGCTTCGCCACCTCTGACCTCAACGACCTCTATCGCCGCGTCATAAACCGCAACAACAGGCTAAAACGGCTTATAGAGCTAAAGGCCCCGAGCGTTATAATAAAGAACGAAAAACGTATGCTCCAGGAGGCCATCGACTCCCTCTTCGACAACACCAAGGGAGCAAAGGTACCCAAGAGCTCGACGAAACGCTCGCTGAAATCCCTCAGCGACATGATTAAGGGTAAACAGGGCCGTTTCAGACAAAACCTTCTCGGTAAGAGGGTCGACTACTCAGGACGGTCCGTCATAGTCGTAGGTCCCGAACTCAAACTCCATCAGTGCGGCCTGCCAAAACTCATGGCCCTGGAGTTGTTTAAGCCGTTTATATTCAACCAGCTCGAAGAAAAGGGCTACGTAACCACCATAAAACAAGCAAAGAAGTTTGTCGAAATGGAACGTGACGAGGTATGGGACGCTCTTGAAGACGTTATCAAGGAACACCCGGTACTTCTGAACCGTGCTCCAACCCTTCACCGTCTGGGTATACAGGCCTTCGATCCCGTCCTCATAGAGGGTAAGGCCATAAAGCTTCATCCCCTCGTCTGTACCGCCTATAACGCGGACTTCGACGGAGACCAGATGGCCGTCCACGTACCCCTGTCCATAGAGGCACAGGTAGAGGCCAGGGTGCTCATGATGTCCGTCAACAACCTCCTGTCCCCGGCAAGCGGCAAGCCCATCGTGCTGCCTACCCAGGACATGGTTTTGGGCATCTACTATCTCTCGAAGGAAAAGGATGGGGCCATTGGAGAGGGTAAGCAATTTTCCTCCGTCGACGAGGTGAGGATAGCCTACGACAGCGGCAAGGTTGAGGAACACGCCAAAATTAAGGTCTCCATGAACGGGCAGATGGTCTCCACCACCTGCGGCAGGGTGATCTTTTACGAAGTCGTGCCCAAAGACGTACCCTTTGCCGAGGTAAACAAACTCCTCACCAAGAAGGAAATACAGAAGATCATACATTACACGCATAAGTACGCGGGCAGGCGAAAAACGGTCGAATTCCTGGACAACCTCAAAAAACTCGGCTTCGAGTACGCTACCCGCTCCGGCATATCCATATGCATAAGCGACATGCACAT
Organism: Nitrospirota bacterium; assembly: GCA_015233615.1. GTDB lineage: Bacteria > Nitrospirota > Thermodesulfovibrionia > Thermodesulfovibrionales > Magnetobacteriaceae > JADFXJ01. The sequence continues at coordinate 2,052 of JADFXJ010000105.1, read as the reverse complement.
CCCTTCGAAGAAGGCCGAGATTCTGAAAGAGGCCGAGAAAGAGGTTCTGGAGGTGTACAAGCAGTACGCCGACGGCCTTATTACCCAGGGTGAGCGCTACAATAAGGTTATCGACATATGGGCGAACGTTACGGAAAAAGTTGCCGAGGTGATGATGGCCGAATTGGGCGCAGAAGACGGCAAAGTGCTCTCCCCGGTGGAAATCGAAAAGAGCCGCGCCTTCAACAGCGTCTACATGATGGCTGACTCCGGTGCCAGGGGCTCGGCAGCGCAGATAAGGCAGCTTGCCGGCATGAGGGGACTCATGGCCAAACCCTCCGGCGAAATCATCGAAACACCCATCACGGCCAACTTCCGCGAGGGACTATCTCCGCTGCAGTACTTCATATCCACCCACGGTGCCAGAAAGGGGTTGGCCGACACAGCTCTGAAAACCGCAAACTCCGGTTATCTAACCAGGAGGCTCGTGGACGTGGCCCAGGACGTGATCATCACCGAAAGGGATTGCGGCACGGACGACGGCATAACCATTACGGCACTCATCGAGGGCGGTGAAATCATACAGCCACTCGAAGAGCGTCTTATAGGAAGACTCCCCGCCGAAGACATACTCGATCCCATGCCTCCTTACGACGTCATCATCAAGCGTAACACGGAACTTAACGACGAGAACGTGGCCAGGGTAGTGGATGCCGGCGTGGACAAAGTAAAGATTCGCTCCGTGCTCACCTGCCAGACCAAGTTCGGTATCTGCGGCAACTGCTACGGACGTGATCTGGCCCGTAACGACAACATCGAGATGGGTGAGGCCGTGGGCATCATAGCGGCACAGTCCATCGGTGAGCCCGGCACGCAGCTCACCATGAGAACGTTCCACATAGGTGGTGCCGCCACGAAAGTCATCGAGCAGGCCGTTCTTACGGCCAAGCACAACGGAAACGTAAAGTTCATAGACCTCAATTACGTAACCAACCGCGATGGATTGTTTGTGGTATTGAATAGAAACGCCTCCCTCGCCATCGTGGACGAAAGCGGACGAGAGCGGGAAAAGCACACCCTCGTTTACGGTGCAAAACTTCTCGTAAAGGAAGGCGAGAAGGTTTTGGCCGGCAAAAAGATTGCCGAGTGGGATCCCTACTCCACGCCGATTCTCACCGAGGTAAGCGGGCGCGTTGCTTGGGGAGATATCGAAGAGGGCGTTACCGTTAAGGAACAGTTGGACGAGATAACCGGCCTGTCCCATAAACTGATAATCGACTTTTCGGGCCATCTGAGCATGAGGCCAAGAATCTCGATAAAGGACGAGCACGGCAAGGCCACGCTTAAACTGCCGGGTACCAACACTCCGGCCCGGTACATGTTACCGGCGGGAGCCAACATACTGGTTGAGAAAAACGACCTTGTAGCGGCAGGCGACATACTGGCCAAGATCCCCAGGGAGACCATTAAGACAAAAGATATCACCGGAGGACTTCCCCGGGTGGCTGAGCTATTCGAGGCAAGAAAGCCAAAAGAACCTACCCTCGTATCCGAGATAGACGGCGAGATTGCCTTCGTCTCATCGCAGAAGGGCTCCCGTGTAGTGAAGATTAAGGGCGGCGACGTGGTCAAGGAGTACACGGTGCCAAAGGGCAAGCACGTTACCGTGCACGAGGGCGACTGGGTCAAGGCCGGCGAGGCCCTCATGGACGGTGCCGTCAATCCCCACGACATACTCGACATACTTGGCCCTACGGAACTGCAACGCTACATGGTCGACGAGGTACAGAAAGTGTACAGGCTGCAGGGAGTTTCTATAAACGATAAGCACATAGAGATCATCGTCAGGCAGATGATGAGAAAAGTAAGGATAGAAGACCCCGGCAGCACGGAATTCATGATCGGCGACCAGATAGACAGGATATACTTCCAGGAAAGAAACGAGGAGATAATGGCCGAGGGTGGGAAGCCCGCAACCGGTAAACCCCTTCTCCTGGGTATAACCAAGGCGTCGCTTACGACCTATAGCTGGGTTAGTGCCGCCTCATTCCAGGAGACCACGCGAGTACTGAC
>JADFXJ010000205.1 GCA_015233615.1 Nitrospirota bacterium | reverse complement strand
GAAGCATGTCCGATTCGTGTACTTTATCCCCATCCCTCCGGCCTCGACTCGTTAGGGACCTCCCCCCATAGCCCGGCGTTTCCCCTTTCTCAAACTTCCATCCAGTCTTTACACAGCAGCTCGGCCTGCTCCAGGACGGTACGGGTGGCCTTTTCCTCCTTGTCCGGCGGATAACCGTGATTGCGGAGAATGCGTTTCACCATGACCCGAAGTTTGGCGCGAATGCTTTCCTTTACCGTCCAATCGATGGTGGCGTTGCTACGGACAGTTTCCACGAGTTCGCGGGCTATAATTCGTAACGTATCGTCGCCCAGCACCTTGACGGCGCTGTCGTTGGTCTCGAGTGCATCGTAGAAAGCGATTTCATCTTCATTCAGACCAAGCGTCTCGCCACGCTGGTTTGCCTCACGCAGATTCCTGGCAAGAGCGATGAGTTCCTCGATGACTTGAGCGGTCTCGATGGCCCGGTTTTGGTAGGCCCGGATGGATCGCTCCAACATTTCTGCAAACGATCGAGACTGAACGAGGTTCTTCCGTGAGCGGGTCTTAATCTCCTGGTTCAGAAGCTTACGCAGCAGTTCGACTGCGAGATTCTTTTGTGAAAGGCCACGGACTTCGGACAGAAAATCGTCGGACAAGATGGAGATATCCGGCTTCTTTAGTCCGGCGGCGGCGAATAGGTCTACAACCTCATCCGAAGCCACCGCTTTGGAGATGAGTTGACGTATCGCGTGTTCAAGGTCTTCCTCCGGTTTGGAATTGATCGCTCCGGATTTCGTGAGTGCTGCACGTAGCGCCTGGAAAAACGCCACATCGTCGCGGATTGCCATGGCTTTATCATGCGGTACCGCCAGGGCGAAAGCCTGGGAAAGCTCTGTAACGGCCTTAAGCAAACGGGTTTTACCGTCTTCCTGTGCCAGAACGTGTTCTTGCGCCGCGGGCAGAAGGCCGAGCCGCAGGGCGGGAGAACCATTTATCCATATCGACCGGTCAAATCCATGGAAGATGCCGCAGCAGATCTCGTACTTCTCAAGCATCACGGCGACAGCCTCTTCCTGGTCGATTGCGGTCTTACCTTTGCCGCCGCTCTCGGTGTAGTTGGCCAGCGCCTTGCGCAGATGGTCGGCAAGGCCCAGATAGTCCACCACCAGGCCACCCGGCTTATCCCTGAAAACGCGGTTCACGCGGGCGATAGCCTGCATCAGGCCGTGGCCCTGCATCGGCTTGTCCATATACATCGTATGCAGACACGGAGCATCGAAACCGGTAAGCCACATATCGCGGACAATCACCAGTTTCATTGCATCGGCAGGATCCTTGAATCGCTTGGCTAGCGCCTCCCGACGGAGTTTGTTGCGAATGTGCCGCTGCCATTGCAAATTGTCGGAGGCTTTGCCCGTCATGACAATCTTGACGGCTCCTTTGGCGTCATCATCGTCAATCCAACCGGGTCTCAGTTGGGAGATAGCGTTGTAAAGATCGACACAGATGCGGCGGCTCATGCAAACAATCATGCCTTTGCCATCCATAGCCGACAGGCGCGCCTCAAAGTGAACGACAATATCCCGGGCGATAAGCTTGATTCGTTTCTCCGTACCGGCCACGGCTTCCAGTGCGGCCCACTTTGTCTTCAGTTTCTCTTTGTGCGCCTCTTCCTCGTCCTCGGTGAGTTCCTCGAACTCCTCGTCTAAATGCGGTTTCTCTTCCTGGTCGAGTTCCAGCCTGGCAAGGCGGCTCTCGTAGTAAATGGGGACGGTGGCTCCATCCTGAACTGCCCGCTGAATGTCGTAGATGCTGACATAGCTCCCGAATACGGCCCGGGTATTTTTGTCCGTCAGCTCGATTGGTGTCCCGGTAAAGCCTAAAAATGAAGCGTTCGGCAGAGCGTCCCGCATGTGGCGGGCAAAACCGTCGATGAAATCGTACTGGCTGCGGTGCGCCTCGTCGGCGATGACAACGACGTTTCGCCGGCCGGAAAGTTTCGGGTAGGTATCGCCCTTTTCATCGGGCAGGAATTTCTGGATGGTCGTGAAGACGACGCCTCCGGCAGCCACCTGAAGCAGCTCGCGCAAATGGGTGCGATCCATAGCCTTTACCGGTTTCTGCCTCAGGAGTTCGTGACATCTGGCGAAGGTTCCGAAAAGTTGTTTGTCGAGATCGTTTCGGTCGGTGATGACCACGAGCGTCGGATTCTCCATTGCCGGATGAAGGATAATTCGTCCGGCATAGAATGCCATGGTGAGGCTCTTACCCGACCCCTGGGTGTGCCATACCACACCGACACGCCTGTCTCCAGGTTGTCCACCTTTTTGCCCTCTGGCATAGTAGGCTCCTTGTTCCTCAGCCACCTGGGGGGCCACACCCGCTCTTGCCAACGCGCGAATGGTTTCATCCACCGCCACGTTCACGGCATGAAACTGGTGGTATCCCGCGAGCTTCTTGACAAGCAAGCCGCCCGTCTCCTCCTCGAACACTATAAAGTGCCGGAGGAACCTCAGGAAACGGCCTCGTTCAAAGGCTCCTTTTATGAGCACCTCCAGCTGCGGCATGGATGGTGGGGCCAATTCCTCACCCCCGATGGTTCGCCAGGGCAGGAACCACTCTCTGTTTGCCGTGAGCGATCCGATGCGTGCTTCCAAACCGTCGGAAATGACCAGTGTCTCGTTGAAGGTGAAAAGCGCCGGAATTTGTTGTTTGTAAGTCTGTAGTTGATTGAACGCCGTCCAGATAGTGGCATTCTCATCGGCGGGATTCTTCAACTCAATCACACATATGGGCAGACCGTTGAGAAAAAGAACAACGTCCGGACGGCGCTTGTGCTGCCCTTCAATAACCGTAAACTGGTTCACGGCCAGCCAGTCGTTGTTGTATGGATTGTTGAAGTCAACAAGTTGCGCCTTGTCGTGAACTATTCGGCCGTCCGCGTGGTATTCGACATCGACGCCGTCCACCAACATACGGTGAAAGCTTCTATTGCCCTGTAAGAGCGAGGGAGAATCGGCTCGCGTGATCTTGCGAAAGGCATCATCGATTGTCTCCGCAGGTATGGCCGGGTTCAGTTGAATAAGTGCATCATACAACCTTCCGCGAAGAATTACCTCGTTGTAATTATTTCTCTCGGCCAGCAACTCACCAGGGGCGATACTCGATCCACACAGGATCGAGTAACCTAAAGACTCAAGCCATGTGAGAGCAAGCTGTTCCAGGTCGTTTTCATTTAAATTGCAGTTTGGCATTATGCCGCAAGCTCCGTTGCGAATTCTTCTCTTTTGCTCCAAAGAATAGGGTTGACATCATAATTTCTCAATGCATCCACTACGGATGCCGGTGGAATATGTCCGGAATCGTTAAGGACAGTATAAGCACGCGAGTTTGCCGGCCTGGCTTCCCTTGTGTCGACCCAGGAAAAAGCAAATGCTTTGGCAGTATCGCCGCCCGGCCTGTTTATCGCGTGTAAAATGCGCTCTGGTTGTTTCTTTGACGCAGGAATGACAAAGTTAAAAGATGATCGTATCCGCTTTTTCCGGTAAACTTTATGTTGGGAGTATATCTTATTTCATGCAGGTTCAGCCATGAAG
>JADFXJ010000104.1 GCA_015233615.1 Nitrospirota bacterium | reverse complement strand
TCCGGCCCTCACCATAGGAATGCCTCACCAAGCGCCGTCCCTATCGGGTCGGCCAAAAGCATGTTTGCAAGTCCGCTCGTGGGGTCCAGTCCCAGCCCCAGGGCCACTATCAGCATGATAGCGGCAGCTACAACTGCCGATCCGGCGTATCGCCAAATCAGGGCGTCCATGATTTCCGCGGATTCTACGGTCTTAAGTTCTACCGCCCTACCCGTTTCAATGCCGGCCTCTCTTACCGAAGCCATTACCTGCGTCCGCCAACTGTTCGTGGCAACGGGCACCGGCCGCCCGTTATGGGCCGCTTTAAGCGCTTCTTCAATCTTTTCGAATTGATCTTCGCTTAACTTCCTATGGCTTGTATGCATATATTTCATCATATACTTCTCCGTATACCGCTTCAAATACTTCATATGCCTTCACCACCTTCTTATGACAAGAGCTTTTGTATACGTTCACGGAGCCTGTGCCTTGCCCTGTGGGCCCTTACCTTTACGGATATGGTAGTCCATCCTAGTAATTCGGCGGTCTCCTTAACCGAGTGACCTTCGAGATGGAGCAGGGTAACCACCATCCTGTCCTCCGGAGAGAGGGAAGCGAGTGTGCCACTTAATACCTCCAGCGCCTCCCTTTTCGAGTGTTCCCGCAGGTGTTCGGCAGATGATTCGTAGCTTACCACTCTATCGAGCCACTCCTCATGCTCCTCGGTAAGGGAACTCATCGGCACTTCCCCGTTTTTATATTGCCGGCGCCAGTAGTCGTAGCAGGTACGTACCACAATCCTGGCACACCAGCCCTTAAAGGAATTTTTGCCACCGTTGGAAGCCAGCCCCCTGTAAGAGGCCAGCGAAGTATAAATCTTGATGAATGCTTCATGGGCGACCTCCCTGCACGAATCGTAAGGCACATGCCTCGACGTAATGGCCATAACGTAAGCCTCGTAACGCCTCAGCAATATCTCGAAGGCATCGGTCTCGCCACCAAGGACACGGGCTATCACGACCCCGTCGTTAACCACGGGTTCTTTGTCGCCACCTTCTTTTTCCAACCCTTTCGGGCTATCCGGCGATTCTATTACCGACACCTTCTTCACTTTAATATAAAATTGTTATGCAAACTATTATACAAAAGTCGGTTATACAAACGCCCGTGTTTTCATCGCGGTAGTGATGAACGGCATAAGGCCGCCTTATTTAGAGGCGACCCTATCCTGCCAGGCTCAATTTGTTTGGCTTCGTTCATATGGCTTCGTTCATTTGACTTCATTTGCCGTTTTTGCTGATCCACGCGTTAATCAGTGCGCTAATGTTTTCCACTCTCTGGGCGATCCTGTCTTGAATCTCTTTTTTAGTTTCGCTTATGGTAGCCTTCTGCTCCGGTGTGAGTACTACATTGATTTCGCTCACTATTTGGGCGCGCAGGACGGCCAGATCCTCTTCTTTGGAAGCCACGTCTTTAGAAGCGTTACGAACGGCTGCCTCGTTGTAGGTATCGGAGTGTATGGCGTCCAGGAGTGCCGCGCGAGCCGTTAATACGCCCTGTACGTCGGTTTTGACCGCGGTGCTGTTTTTCTTTAAAATCGCAGCTATAGCCGACTTTTGGGCATCCGAGAGGTTAAGCTGTATAATGGCTTTCAGTAGTATGTGCTCGCCATCCGCTCCACTACCTATGACTCCGGAACCAACCGTGGAATTAGCCCACAGAGAGCCGGCTAACGCAAGGATTATCGTTGTGGCGATTAAAAGTCCTCTTACTCCGGTGCTCGTTGTTCTTCTGATTTTTTCGTCTTGCTTTTTCATTTGGAACCTCCTTTTGTTTTTTTAGTGCTAATGCACTATTTTTTTGGACGCTTACGCCGTTGGTAACCGTCTTTGAATATATAGTCGTAACGCAGGTGGAAAAGGTTACAGGGGGGGCAAAAAATTTTTATTCTCTTTAATGGGTTAATCAGGATATAATACCTTTGGTAAAGAATATGTAGTGGTGGAAGCCTGTATTCCGGCATAAACTCATGGCAGGACGGGTGGCGTGGGGGAATACATGGCCGGGAGTAAGTGAGATGGAAAAAAAAAGGGTATTGATAATAGATGACGAGGAGATCGTCAGAAGAAGCTGCAAGAGGGTTCTCGAAACCGAGGGTTACGACGTGGTGCTTGCCTCATCGGGGGAAAACGCACTCCTGGAGATGGAAAAGGATGCCTTCGACCTCGTAATAACCGACCTGATTATGCCGGACATGGATGGTTTCGAGCTGATTCAGTCGATTAAGACACGTTGGCCGAAACATAGGATTGTGGTAATGACCGGTTATGGTACGCACGACGCAAACGAGAGGTCACTGGAGCTGGGCGCCAGCGGCTTTCTAAAAAAACCCTTCCTTCCCGATGACCTGATTTCCGTGGCAAACTCGGCAAAAATACCGGGTGATAAATATTCCTACTTCGACAAGTTCGATTAGTGCAGGATATATAATCATATAGTATGAATATGTTATACAGAATATACAGGATATATAAAATGTATATTATACATATGTATGAAATGCAGGGGGAAACCATAAAAAATAAGGAAGGTGATGGCCATGGATAAAGGCAGGATATTGATCCTCGACGATGATCCCGTAATCAACATGAGCTGCAAGAGGATACTTGGAGCCGAGGGTTACGACATAGTTACTACCACCAAAGGTGAAGACGCACTAAACAAGCTTGGCAAGGACGATTATGAGCTGTTCATCTCCGACATTAGGTTGCCTGACATAAACGGCATCACCGTACTGAAGGAGTCGAAGCTTATAAACCCCAAAACGGACGTGGTTATGATAACGGGCTATCCGAATATCGAGGACGCCAGGGAGTCCATAAGACTCGGAGCATTTGAGTACGTGGAAAAACCCTTTACCCCCGACTTCATGGTCAACATAGCCAAAAAAGCGTTCGACAAGCGGGGCTGGATACTACGCCAATCGTATATCAACGAGTTCAAGGACTACATAGTTCCCCTCAGAGGAGAAAATCCCCACATCTATTATAAGGAGGGTCTGTGGGCCCGTCCTCTTAAAGACGGAGTGTGGGAGATGGGATGCGACCTCAGGGAACAGATATCTGCGGGCGAACTCGTATACGTCGACTACGTACCGGATTTGGACCACGTCGAAAGCGGTGAGCCCTTCGCCAGGCTCCTGTCCGGCAGCGGCAACGTAGTAGAGCTGCTCTCGCCAATGAATGCGGAAATCAGAGAGATTAACCATAAAGCGAACGACGTTGTTTCCTCGCTGATAAAGGATCACCTGTCGGACGGCTGGTTATTATGGCTGGCCAGGGTTTTCCCCATGGGGAAATAGCATAATTGCTTACCGGAGGCAACTGAAGTGGAAGGAAAAGTACTGTTTGTAGACGATGACCCTATCGTCATAAAAAGCTGCAAGTACGCGATGGAGGACTCCGGACTCGACCTGACCGGCGTCACCTCGCCGGTAGAGGCCCTAAAACTTATCGGGGAAAACGATTACGACGTAGTCGTCACCGACATCGTGATGCCCGAGATAGACGGATTCGAACTCATACGGCGCACTAAGGCCATGAAACCCGATATTGGCATAGTAGTTATCACGGGCTACTCCTCGCAGCAAAATATAAGGGATGCCATCGAGATGGGGATCATCGATTATCTGGCCAAGCCCTTTACCCCAAACATGCTCACAGAGGTAATGGCCAAAGCCCTCACCCTGGCTATCAGAAGAAAGCCCGTTATAAAGGAAAAGCCACTTGCCGACGAACTGGAGGCAAAGATGAAATCCGAGGACTTCCTGTCCGTTATAAACAAGTACAGGGACGTTCCCGGCTCGTTGATAACGGTGTTGGAAGAGGCACAGGCTCTCATAGGCTATTTGCCTCCTTCGGTGCAAAAACTCATCGCCAAAGGTATGAGGATACCGGTTAGCGAGGTCTACTCCGTAGTTTCCTTCTACCCTTACTTCACCATGAAAATAAGGGGAAGGCACAACGTAAAGGTGTGCATAGGGGCGGCATGCCACACAAAGGGCGCCCCGGAGATAATCTCCAACCTGAAGGAAGGATTGAAGATCGCCGACGACACCGACGGTATGATTACAAAGGATATGCGTTTCTCTCTCGAAACGGTGCGATGTCTTGGAGCTTGTGGCTTTGCCCCTGTCGTAGAGATCGATCACGATACTCACGGAGGAGTGGACCCGGCCAAGTCCATGGATCTTTTGAAGGACTACGAGTGAGGGAATGAGAAAATGGCATTAACTAAAGCATTAACGTTAGAAGATCTCAGTAATATAAAGGAAGCTTCCCTAAAAAAATCCCGCGTAAAAGAAACCCCGTCCGACCCGGAAAACACCGAACGGGACAGTGCCGTACGGGAGGATGCCCAACACACCATCCACATATGCGGGGGCCCCGGCTGCAGGGCCAGGGGCAGCCTGAAGATAAAGGAAGCCCTCGAACGGGAGCTGGAAGGGACGGCTACCTCTCTGCGGGAGGTTGCCGGCCCCCAAACCGAAGCTGAATCCCGGGCACAAGCGAGCAGTATTGGCGACGTGTCGATAACGCTGAGCGGATGTAACGGTTTTTGTAACCAGGGGCCCGTCATGACGGTAGACGACGTCTTTTACCAGAGCCTGAAGACCGGCGACGTTGCTACGGTAGTTGGGGAGCACCTGGTAAAGGGTCAGCCCGTCGAGAGGCTTATGTACAAAAACGAAATGGAAAAGACGTATATTCCCGGGAAGCCGGACATACCCTTTTTCGCACTCCAGAAGCCCAGAGTTCTTGCAAGGAGGGGTTTGATAGACCCCGACGAGATAAAGGAATACCTGGACTTCGACGGCTACCAGGCACTGGCTGAGGTAGTTGCGGGTAAATCAGCCGAGGACATCATAAGCGAGATCAAGGCCTCCGGCCTGAGAGGCAGAGGAGGCGGAGGATTTCCAGCCGGAATAAAGTGGGAGATATGCGCCAGGGAAGAGGCCAGGCAAAAGTATATAATATGCAACGCCGGGCCCGTATCCAGAAGCATCGTGGAAAACGACCCACATTCCATAATAGAAGGAATGGCTATTTGCGCCATTGCCACGGGGGCTACGAAGGGTTATATATTCGTTCGCGAGCCTGATAGCCTGTTATTAATAAAACGCATTCGCCACACCATCGAAGAGGCCGGCAGTTTTGGTCTCATCGGTAACGGTATCCTTGGCAAGGGATACAGGTTTGACCTGGAGATTTCAATAGGTGCCGGCACGTTTATCTGTGGCGAGGAGACCGCCATGTTAAGCTCCATAGAGGGCCGGCGTGGGTTCCCCAGCCCAAAACCCCCTTACCCGGCGGTAAGGGGCCTGTGGAAAAAACCTACTATAGTCGATAACGCCGAGACTTTCGCAAACGTTCCCCTTATAATCTTAAACGGCGCGGAGTGGTTCAGAAGCGTGGGTACATCTAAGTCTCCCGGCACTAAAATCTTCACACTGACGGGAGAGATAAACACAAGCGGCCTCATAGAAGTGCCAATGGATATCACCTTTAAATCCGTAATCGACGGGATTGGAGGCGGTATGAAGAAAAAGAAGACCTTCAAGGCCTTACATATAGGCGGCCCAACCGGAGGATTCATACCGGGAAATATGATTTGGGGGCCGACAGATGGTACGCCAGCCCAGGCGGACAGACCGGCAACACAGCCGGATAGTACGGAAACACAGCCGGATGGTATAAGGGCAACTTACGAGGACATTACCTGCGCGGGGGCCACAATGGGCTCCGGCAACCTCATCGTTATGGACTCAAACGCCTGTATGGTCAACACCGCCATGTTTTCGATGGAGTCCGCAAGCGGCGAGTCATGCGGTAAGTGTGTTCCCTGCCGTATCGGCATGAAGCTCATGTACGAGAAGCTCCGTAAGATAACCGAAGGGTATGCAACGGCATCCGACCTCGAAGTCCTTGAAGAGATGGCCGGCGAAGTGAAACGTACGTCACTCTGCGGCTTCGGCCAGACGGCTCCCCTGGCCGTCCTTACCACGCTTAAATATTTCAGGGCCGAGTACGAGGCACACGTAAATAACAAGTGGTGCCCTGCCGGCAAATGCAAGGCCCTCAGTACCTTCTACATAGACGAAAAGGTCTGTACCGGCTGCACCTCCTGTGCCCGTAAGTGTCCGCAGAAGGCTATTACCGGCGAAAGGAAGAAGCCCCACGCCATAGACCAGTCCCTCTGCATCCAGTGCCGTACCTGCTACGAGACGTGTACCTTCGGCTCCATCAGGATAGGGCCAAAAGCAAAAGACATGTTTACGCCGGTACACCAGCAACCCATGGCCAACAAGGAGGACGAGTAATGATAGAGTTCACCATAAACGACGCTAAAATAGAAGCTAAGGAAGGTACTACTATACTGAAGGCGGCCATGTCCAAAGGCATATATATCCCGCACCTGTGCTGGGACAGGAGACTGGAACCTTTTGGTGGCTGCCGCCTTTGCCTCGTCGAGATAGACGGCCAGGACAGGCTCTACACGGCTTGCTCTACACCCGCCGAAAACGGCATGATAGTGAAGACCGAAACCGTGGAGGTTCTCAAGGCCCGAAAGATGGTTCTCGATTTCCTTTTAGTCCACCACCCCCTCGATTGCCCCGTCTGCGACAAGAGCGGAGAGTGCAAGCTCCAGGATTTAGCCTACGCCTACGGGCCAAGCGAAAGCAAGTTGTCGGGAGAGAGGAAACACGATCCCATGGATCTTACCAACCCTCTCATCGGGAGAAACACTAACCGGTGTATTCTCTGCGGGCGATGCGTGCGCGTGTGCTGGGAACACCAGGGCGTGGGGGCCATAAACTTCATAGGCCGGGGTTTTGATTCCAAAGTCAGTCCTCCCTTCGAAGAGACTCTCAACTGCGAGTTCTGCGGCCAGTGCGTAGATGCCTGTCCCGTCGGAGCTCTCGGCAACAAGCCCTTCAGGCACCGCTCCAGGGCATGGTTTCTCGACCACAAAGATAACGTCTGTCCCTACTGTTCCGTCGGCTGCACCATAACGCTGGACATACAGGAGGGCAAGATTCTGAACGCGCGCGGCGTCGATTTCAAAGGCGTCAGCGAGGGAGACCTCTGCACTAAGGGCAGGTACGGTTTCGACTACATATACAGCGATAAGAGGCTCAAGACCCCGCTGATAAGAAAAGCAGGCGAACTGCTACCCGTTTCCTGGGAGGAAGCCGCGTACTATATAGCCAACAGGCTAAAACAAATAATCAGCAAAAAAGGGCCCGACGTGATAGGTGCCCTGGGTTCCTCACGGTGCACCAACGAAGACAACTACATGCTCCAGAAATTCATGCGCTCCGTTATAGGCACGAACAACGTCGATTCTTTCGCAAACCTGGGCTACGGCAAGATCCAGAAAGCCGTAGAGACGGCTTTCGGCATGTCGGTACTACCCGTAGAGATGGACTCTCCCCTCGGCAAAGGGGCCATACTCGTGCTGGAATCCGACGTAACGAGTACCCACCCAATCTGGGGCCTGAAGTTCATGGAGGCCAGGCGTACCGGATCCAGGCTGATAGTGGCAAACTGCAGGGAAACAAAGCTCTCCCGCCACGCCACCACGTGGCTTCGGATTAAACCCGGCACTTCGCAGGCCCTCCTCTACGGTATAATGAAGGCCGCCATAGACGGCGGTATGCACCTGAAGTCGACCATGGCCGGTAACGTTGAAAACTTTGCCGCCATGGAAGAGCTTGTAAGGAAGTTCACATCCGAGACTGTCTCATCCATCACGGGTATTAGCAAGGAAGAGATTGCCCGGGCTGCCAGAGAATTTATAAACGCTCCGAGCCGCCTTGTCGTAATCACCCTCAGTGGCGCCGAAAACAACAAGGGCCTGAACACGGTACGGGCTGCGGCCAATCTGGTTATACTGACGGGGGATGGTCCCTCGGCACTTCAGATGCCCGCCGAGTACTCTAACACTTTCGGGATGTGGAAGATGGGCGTTACTCCAAACTACATGCCCGGCTACAGGAAAATAGTAGAAAAACCCGGCAAGAGCGTCTTTAAGATGCTTTACGAAAAGGGCCAGATAAGCGCCCTCTACCTTATGGGCGAGGACCCGCTGGTTACTTTCCCAAACCTGAAGAGCCTGGAAGACACATTAAGCGGACTGGAACTCCTTATTGTCCAGGACATCAGGCTCAACGAGACCGCCCGTTATGCCCACGTGGTACTTCCCGCGGCTAGCTGGTGTGAAAAGGACGGCACCTTCACCAACACCTTCGGACTGAACCAGAGGGTTCACAAGATAGTCGCTCCCACGGGCGAATCTATACCCGATTGGCAGATCTTCAGAAACATCGCAAGGGTCATGCACAAGACCATAGGAGCCGACAGCATAACCGCACTACAGGAGGAGGTGGACTCCATAACTTCCTTCGAAACCCACCGTAAGTGGAGTTACGTACCAGTTCCCCTGGACACACCCAAGGCCTCTGACTGGCTGGACGAACAGTATCCCCTCATACTGGTTACCGGCAACTTAATGCAGCACTCCGGCGCCCTATCCGTCATGTCCCAGAGCCTTAGCCACGTGGTATCCGAAACGTTTATCCAGGTGAGCGGAGAGGACGCAGCCCGTTATGGACTGGAAGACGGCAGCCTTGCCCGCATAGATTCAAGACGTGGCATGGCTACCGTAAGCGTGCGTATAACGGACGAAGTGCCGGAGGGGGTATTGTTTGCTCCTATTCACTTCTCCATTGGAAGGGTCAACGAGCTAACCCACGAGACCGAAGGCGGTGAAGCTCCACTCGTTACAGTACGCATAAGTCCGCAGAAATAAAGATTTCGAAAACAAATTGCGATACGGATTATCCAGATACGGTTTATCGAAATGCGGATTATCGAAGTGAGGATGGCATTAAGAACCTGCATTCAGGCTTATACCGAGTGGCAATCATAAGAGTAATATGAGATTATCGAATGGCTGTCTTTGGGGGGCGTTGCGGGGGGCCTCCCCCGCAGAAGGGGTAGCGGCAGACGCGCCTTTTGCGTCCAAAGCGAGGGGAAGGCTTTCCCCTCCTCATCTCTTGTACTTTATTACTCGTACGAATGATGATACATGTCCATAATACTTAAGACGGCCTGCTTACTGTTGATGTCCAACCTCTTCATGACCTTCGCGTGGTACGGACACCTGAAGAACCTGAGAGGGAGGGCCTGGTATCTGGCCGCACTGATAAGCTGGTCGATAGCCCTCGTGGAGTATCTCTTCCAGGTACCGGCTAACAGGATTGGCTACGGTGAGTTGAGTCTGCCTCAACTGAAGATGCTCCAGGAGGTGATTACTCTTACCGTGTTCGTTCCCTTTGCCGTATTTTACATGGGACAGCCGGTAAAGCTGGACTATCTATGGGCGGGATTGTGTCTTTTGGGTGCGGTGTATTTCATATTCCGGTCTTGATGCGGCCGGTATAGATCCGGTCGAGCTTAATCCAGCCAACATCTGTATTGCCAAATTGCCGATCATTATTCGATCTAAAATCGAATGGGTTTAAATTGATTGGGTCGGAGGTGTCGATTGAATTGAAGGAGTCGGCGCCCCATTCGCCATGGAAACGCCGACCCACTGCTAAAGTTGCCAGTTTAGTGGGAACAGCCACAGCCTCCGTGGCCGTGGCCGCCGTGTTCGTGCTCGCCATGGCCATGCCCGCCATGATCGTGGCTTCCACAGCACGAGCCTGCTATTACAAACTCAGGCATTTCGCCCGTCATGAGGAGTTCGAAATTCTCTTTAACCGTCGGTAGCTGCGACTGGAAAACTCTTATGCCCATATTATTGAGATTCATTAAAGCCCCTGCTCCAATGTCGCTTACCACTACCAAATCAACGGACTCGCCGTTTAAGGCCTTATGCGGATTGCATGCACCATGGTCGTGGTTTACGTCGTTATTGGTGACGGCGCTGGCAGCGTCCGTATCCGTGTCAACGACTACAAACATGGGCGCGGAGCCAAAGTGCTCGTACACCTTGCTCTCCAACCCTTCGTCCTGCTGTGTGGGGAAACAAATTTTCATAAGTAGCTCTCCTTTATATCTTTGGTCTTTGAAGTTACGATCTTTTATAATAGCCCATTCTGCCGAAAAAAGCAAATTTTGGGTGATACGATACGACGTATGCCTAAAAAAACGCCTAATACCAACGCGCAATCATAAGAGTAAATTATCCGAAGCGGTTCAAGGGGGGCTTGCGGGGGCGCTCCCCGCAGAAGGGGTAGCGAAAGGACGCGCCCTTTGCGGCCGGAGCGAGGGGAAGGCCTTCCCCTCCTCATCTCTTGCTCTTTTATCACTTGTATGGCTGCCACTTGATATAATGCGCATCGATTAATCATTCCAAATAGATTTTTCTACGCAAATAATGATAAAATGCTAATAAAAGCCGTTAATAACGCAAGAGGATTGCCATGTTAATCGATTTTTCGGTTACGAATTTCAGGTCTATAAAGCAAAAACAAACACTGAGTATGGTTGCAGCAGAAGACGACGACGAAACGACGGATTCCGGACAAGCAGCTAAGAAGGGGCTGGAAGAAACCAACACTTTCCCCTCCGGTCTTGAAAAACTACCCAGGCTACTTCGCTCTGCGGTTATATATGGTGCTAACGCTTCAGGCAAGACAAACGTGGTGCGCGCGCTATACTTTATGGGCTCATTTATTATTTCTTCGTTTAAAAACTTTAGTGAAGGGGAATCGATTCGAGTCAAACCCTTCCTCTTTGACACAGAAAGCGCTAAACTGCCGTCAGAGTTTGAAATTACCTTTATGATTGAGGGAATCCGTTATCAATACGGTTTTGCCGCAACAACGGAGAGGATTATGGAAGAGTGGCTTTTCAGCTATCCGGAAGGTAAAACTCAGCGATGGTTTGAGCGCGCGTTCGATAACGGATCATCTTCTTATAAATATAGATTTGGCAGAAAATTTACCGGTCAGAAAAAAATCATTGAAACCGCTACAAGGCAAAACGCTCTTTTCCTTTCTACTGCCATCCAGCTTAACGACGACCAATTAAAACCGGTATACAATTGGTTTTTGAACACACTTGAGGTTTTTCCCGATTTAACACGTATAATTTCCCGATTTACGTGGGATTATCTCGAATCTGAATCCAGCAAATCCCGTATTCTGTCATTTCTGAAAGCTGCAGATACCGGCATCTCGGATATCGTTATAGAAAGAAGACCTTTCAATCCCGATATGTTACCACCTTCTATCGATAGCAACTCTTCGCTTCGTGAGCAAATAATCAAAGACTTAAAAGATAAGGTTGTGATAACCGACTTCAAGTCAATTCATGACTCCGGCATCAGTCAAATTACACTCGATTTCGAAGAAGATGAATCTAACGGTACTAAAAAGTTGTTTGACTTGTCCGGACTCTGGTTTGACGTAATAAGCAAGGGAAAAGTGTTAGTCGTAGATGAACTCGATACGAGCCTTCATCCCCTTCTTTTACGCACTATCGTCGACATGTTCCACGATCCGAAGAGTAATTCCCATAATGCACAACTTATATTTAATACCCATGACACTACTTTACTCGATCCTGACATCTATCGCCGCGATCAAATTTGGTTTACTGAAAAAGACAGGTGTGGCGCAACGAGCCTGTATTCTCTGGTTGAATTCATTCCGAAGAAGAATGAAGCTTTAGAAAGAGGCTATCTAAATGGGCGATATGGAGCGATACCGTTCATTGGAGATTTTGAATTCTGATGGTAAACGACAAATTATTTCAGAAAAGACGCGAACTAAAAGAAAAAGAAGCAAAACGTCGGCGAAAACGTCGTTCAGATCACAAGATGATACTGATTCTCTGTGAGGGTCAAAAAACTGAACCGACTTATTTTAAAGCTTTTAGAAATTCCTTGCGCCCCCCTGATAAAAGTATTGTTATCCCCAAGAGCTATGGTGGTGTTGACCCTTCCAATCTTGTCAATAAAGCCGAAGAAGAGTTTTCAAAAGCACTTAAAGATGATCCACCCGGTTATGACCGGGTATTTATAGTCTTTGACAGGGATATGCATACGACCTATGACAAGGCAAAACAAAGAGTTGATAACCTTAACAAAAACCACGAAAATACATTCGAAGCGATAGTGTCGATACCCT
This sequence comes from Nitrospirota bacterium, assembly GCA_015233615.1. Classification (GTDB taxonomy): domain Bacteria; phylum Nitrospirota; class Thermodesulfovibrionia; order Thermodesulfovibrionales; family Magnetobacteriaceae; genus JADFXJ01. The sequence goes on along the minus strand of JADFXJ010000104.1, from coordinate 2,866 downwards.
GTTTTGAGTTCTGGCTTCTTTTACATTTTGAGAATACAGATAGACCATATCAAACTATGATCGGTTCTAAATCAGCCTGCGAATGTGTTATTAGCGATCTTAAAAACTATTTGCCGGCCTACGAAAAGGGAAAAAGCGATACTTTCAAAATAACATGTCGATACATTGACGAAGCCATGAAGCGGGCAGAATTGCAGGAAAAAAGACATATAACTTCCGACATGGATAATTATTCGACAACAAAAGTACACCATCTTATCGAATATATCGTAAACCTTTGAAGCTAAAATCCAACAATTACGGCTGATTAACTCCATCGGCATGGTAGACGAATGATATTAATACCAGGTTGTACGCATAAGAGCAAAAAAAGTACAAAAGATGAGGAGGGGAAGGCCTTCCCCTCGCTTCGGCCGCAAAGGGCGCGTCCTTTCGCTACCCCTTCTGATTGTGTGCTCAGTACTACTGGTGACCCTCCGCAGTGAAACCCCATGAGCCGACAAAGGAGACTTCAACCGGCTAATGAAAATACTTAAACTCTTCAGCTTCCCATTTGGTGCCATGGGTACTGCGTGCACGCTTCACATCTATTGCACCCGCGGCAGGGCTAATAAAGTTGCCGGATACGCCATATCGGAAGTCCTCCGGATAGAGGCCCGATATTCAAGATACCGCGCCGACAGTGTTCTATCCGAAATTAACCGTGCCGCCGCGAGCGGTGCCGCCATCGACGTCGACGAGGAGACGGCCGGCATACTGGACTATGCTTATTCATGCTATCGGAAAAGCGGCAAATTGTTTGACATTACATCGGGAATACTGCGCAGAGCCTGGAATTTTTCCCGTCCCATCTTGCCGGAGCAAGAGGAAATCGATAAACTTTTACCTCTCATAGGGCTGGAAAAAATCATATGGGCTCCTCCGCGGCTTACCTTTACAATTCCAGGTATGGAACTGGACTTCGGTGGAATTTGTAAAGAATACGCATCGGACAGGGCTGCCAACCTCTGTAAGGAACAAGGAATCGACCATGGACTGGTAGATTTGGGAGGCGATATAAACGTCATTGGTCCAAACCCCGGCGGTGAACCCTGGCATATAGATATACGCCATCCAGCGATACCCGATACACCGATAGCAACACTAAACGTAGAACGCGGCTCTCTGGCAACGAGCGGTAACTACGAAAGATACATAGATGTAGATGGAAAACGATATTGCCACATCTTAAACCCGCTCACCGGCTGGCCCGTACGCGGGCTGGCCTCCGTAAGCGTGCTGGCCCCGCAGTGTCTGGTAGCCGGCAGCGTTTCCACGATAGCCATGCTGAAAGAAAAAGACGGCATCCGGTGGCTTTCTGAAATGGGCTTACCCCATTTATGGGTTGGCGACGATGGCGAAACGGGAAAGATCCTGCCTGAACGCTTACTGTTTTAACCCTATCGTTTTAAACTCGTGTCGTCTTTAGCTTGCCGGACTTGATGTTGTTTAACTTTTCGGGTTTGCTTCGGGCTTGTTGTAGATGGGTTCGTATTTGATTTTGTTGCCACTTATGGTGTAGAGCGTTTGTCTACCCCATTACCCTTAACAGGGGGCAGACAAACATATGCGGCTTCTGGCAGATGCGGCTTCAGACATAGATATTAATGGACTTTGTATTTTGTCCGGTGTTATCGGTTTTATTACCCAAACTGTCTAGCAAGTTATTACTTTTCGCTAATGTCTGCGCAGGTGTCGTACCTTGAGACGCACTTTGTTGAGTCCGTCTATGTTTCACGTGCTGACCCGGAGATTTCATCTTGCTGCTTGCTCCTGACGATACCTGTGGCATACTCCCACCTAAACTGTTGACAGACATTAGAACCTCCTATGATTTTGTAATAGTTTACTAATTTAGTCGGCTATCGTATATCTTATCGGATGTGTGGCACAAAACTTTAATTGTTCCAATAGCCACGAAGCGTATCGCAAAAGCGGACAGATTCCGGGACAGCACCTGCTGTGACGCAGAGGAGTGTTAATATATTGGAATCGGGTATGTTAAAATAGTCTATTCCATCGGATAATCGGATATTTTTATCCGGGTAACGGCAAGGACGGTGGATAATCTAAGTACGGCCGTAGGAGCATCGTACGACACTTCACATATTGAATGATAATACGGAGGCATGAAAATGCGATTGGAGATAGCCGGGGAAAAGACTATCGACGTAAAAGATAATGAGACCGTTTACTCGGCCCTCAAGAGAAACGGCATCTACCTTGTGGCCCCGTGCGGCGGCAAGGGAACGTGCGGCAAGTGCAGGGTTAAGGTGCTGGAGGGCAGGTTCGACTGCAAGTCCTACGGCAAGCTCGACCGGAAGGAGCGTGCCGGGGGCATCGTGCTATCATGCCAGAGCACTCTTCAAACAGACATTAAGATAGAGATACCAAAACAGTCAAAGCTGGTTCTTGGCGGCAAAATCGCCGTATCGGCCTTCGAAGACACTGCCGCGTACCTAAAATCCTATGGTGTGGACGTAAGCCCCCTCGTAAAGAGGGTCTTTCTTGAGCTGCCGCCTCCTTCCATAAACGACAACATAAGCGACCTCGAAAGGTTGAAGAGGGCCATGGCCGAACACGGATTTACCCACGTGCACTTTTCCTACGAACTCGTAGCCGGCATTTTGGAATCCCTCAGAAACGCGGACTGGAACGTTTTTCTCTCATACATAAATTCCGGCGAGGCAAGCACCGAAGCCCTGTCCCTGTTGCAGGCCGGTGAGTGCAACCACAGCTACGGCCTTGCCATAGACATTGGTACTACTACGGTTGTCGTCTACCTCGTGGACCTCATAAGCGGCAACGTCATAGACATCGGTTCCAC
>JADFXJ010000204.1 GCA_015233615.1 Nitrospirota bacterium | reverse complement strand
TTCTTAACCACCCGCATGAACCCTGCCAGCACGACAAGCTTAACGCTGCTGCTTTTCAGTTCGTAGGCCATCTTTTGATAGTACTGGTCTTTGGACTTGTAATCGTCGGGATTCATGTACAAAACGGGTATATTGTTTTTCTCGGCTCGTTTTATGGCGTAACATTCCGGGTTGTCGGTTACGAGGCATTCGATGGTTATCTTGAGGCCGCCCGCCTTTTCCTCGTCTATGATTGACTGAAAATTAGAACCTCTGCCCGAAGCCAATACAGCTATTCTCAACATAGTATACCTTTCATAATTAACATCTAATAGTCTACCTTTCATAATCCATATTTCATAATTCGCCTATCATAATTCGCATCCCATTGCCTGACTTTTATAATTCGACTTTCATAACCCACATCTTAACCCACATATAGTGAGGCTTTCTTTATATAAAGTCTTCTTGCTCACTCCACCCGCCAGGGCTACCTCCTCGACGGCCTCTTTCCTGCCCTTCCCTCCCCTCATCAGCTTCTCTACCTCGATTAGTGCCGATTCCATAGAAATCGCACCAGGCTCGATACCCGCAACCACGGCCACGTACTCACCGGCTATTTTTGATTCGTGCAGAGCTTCGATGACCACAGACACCGGCCCTCTTAAAACCGTCTCGAACATTTTCGTAAGCTCGTGGCATAGAGCCATTTCCCTGTCGCCAAGTACTTCAAGAAGGTCGGCAAGGAACTCTTCTATCCTATGGGGGGATTCGTAAAATACGAGGGTCACCTCGACGGACTTCAAGCTCAGGAGATCTTTGCGCCTCTGCACGGGCCTGCCGGAAAGAAAGCCCGCAAAGTAAAATTTCCCGGTGTCAAGTCCCGAGACGCTGAGGGCTGCGATAAGTGAAGCAGGCCCGGGTATCGGCGTGACCTGCACACCTTCCTTTATAGCTTCCCTGATAAGCACCTCCCCGGGGTCCGATATGCCGGGAGTGCCTGCATCCGTAACGAGGGCTACGGACAGGCCATCTTTCAACTTATCCATGACCACCTTGGTTCTGGCCTTTTCTTTTTCCCTCCAGTAGCTAATCAACGGCTTTGAAATGCCGTAGTGGTTCAGAAGCTTCAGAGAATGCCTTGTGTCTTCGGCTGCTATGAGGTCTACTTCTCTCAGTACCTTTAACGCCCGAAGGGTTATGTCTTCAAGGTTGCCTATGGGCGTGGAAACTATGTAAAGCTCTCCCATCATTTAAGCGCGGCTTAGCTTATCCTTCATACGGGCCAGGGAAACTATATGCGACTTTTCTTCTTTTATTATTTCGTCGACGATTCCATGCTCCTTAACCATGTCTCTCATCGCGTAGAAATACAGGAGTGTTTCCTTTTCAAACCCGATAGCCAGGCCAAGTGCCGCGTTTGCTTCGGTTATGTTGTGCATGTGGGGCAATGCCTTGTCCCTTCCCATAAAAAAAGCGGACTCCACGTAAGCCCTCATGTATTCGGAGACGTCCTGCCAGTTGTCGGGCTCCTCGCCGCCAATCTTATCCTTTAATTCCGTGAACCTTTTTATATGTTTTTCCTCCTGGCCGGCCAGAAAGCTAAACAGATCGTGTACCTCTTGCTGTTTTACGAATTGTTTGGACAAGTCCGTGTAATAGCCGTGGCCGAGTATCTCGGTCCTCACCGCCATTTCGACGACTTCACGTACGGACAGGTTATCCAACTTGGTATCCGTCTTATTATCGGTCATATGAATACTCCTCCATTGTTAATTTTGAGGGAATTCCTTCTTCAATTCCCTGTTGATTTTTAGTATCTCCTTCACGTCGTCGCCGGTCAAATCCCAGCTATATTCTCCCTTGAAGCTCCTGCGCAGCTTCACGTGCACAATCTTTTTTGGAGCAGTTTTAGCGATCTCGCTGTTTTGTATGACAACGAGGTCATCCTTTTTATCGGGTGAGGCATTTGCGCAAGATGCCATAATCGCCATCGAAAAGACCATGGCCAGGGATACGAAGATACCACCCATCATTGCCGCCATAGCATTTCCGTGTACGTACCGGCATAAATCAACCGCGATTTTCAGCCGGGTCTCCTTAGATGCTTTTAATCTGCACAAAGGCAGGTCTAAGAATTTTCATCGATTAATTATAACCGATTGAATCCAAATTCTGATATAGAAAGTTGCCATTGTTTTTTTATCTGCGTTAATCTGCGGATAATAAAGATAGAACAATTATCCGCAGATGACGCAGATTCTTTTGGAGATCTTTTCGAAAACACCATATGTTATAATAGTTTGATGAAAGTTCTCGCTGTCGATACGTCTTCGGAGATGGGAAGCGTCGCTTTGCTCGATACTGCCGACGGCCTCATGGGTTGCCTGTCCGTCAATCTTCTTGGCAAGAAAAACACCCATTCCAACCGCCTGATGCCTTCTATCGACTTCCTGTTAAAGATACTCAGCTTTGATCTGTCCAGCGTTGAGCTTTTTGCCATAACCCTGGGGCCGGGTTCTTTTACCGGTCTGCGAGTGGGCTTAAGCACGATGAAGGGGTTTTCCTTTGCCACCGGAAAGCCGGTGGCAGGAGTCTCCACACTGGAGGGGCTCGCGTGGAACTTCCCCTACAGCAGGTACCCTGTCTGCCCGATCATCGACGCCCGAAGGGGTGAGGTATACGGGGCACTTTACGAGTGGAGTGGCTATGGATTCGACATTTGCATAGAGGAAGGGGTTTATGAAGCCGGTGAGTTGCTCAAGTTCGCTAAAGACGGTGCCGTATTTACGGGAAACGGTTCAGTAAAATACAGGGCGCTCATAGAGGAGCGGCTCGGCGGGAAGGCCTTTTTCGCCCAAAACGACAAACTCCACGTTTCTGCTGCTACGATAGCGTTACTTGGCACTAGGGAACACGAAAAAGGACGGTCTTTTACGGCAGACAATCTGAAGCCAATCTATTTCAAGAGGCCTCAGGCAGAGGAAAAACTACGTGATGTTTATAACCATTCGTAATCTGGCAAAGAGTGACCTCACTGCGGTTGCATCCATCGAGCAGGGTACTTTCTCTTCGCCCTGGCCGCTGATAGCATACGAAAACGAAATAAAGAAACCTACGTCCATATGCAAGGTGGCAGCTCTTGGAGACTACATAATCGGCTACATATGCGTGAGCACGGTACTGGACGAGGCACACCTGATGAAACTCGCGGTACTCGAAAAATTCAGACGAAAAGGCGTGGCAAAGGCGTTAGTCGCCCACGTTATCAGCCAGCTCAACGATAAATTTTCGGGTATGTTGCTTCTGGAAGTCCGGCCTTCCAATTTCGCGGCCATGAGGCTATATGATAAATTTGGTTTTAGAAAACTGCACGTAAGGAAGAGATACTACGCAGACCCCGACGAAGACGCCATCGTATTAAGCCTGGATATCAACAGGTGTAAGCCCTTCCCGGACATGGGGGTGCTGCTTTAATACGGATTTTCGGCGCTGGCTTTTATATCGGGTGACATTCATTAACAATAAATACAATACTTTATTCATATTGTAATCGATTTTGATTCGGCAGTACATTATGGCAAGAGTTGTCTTGGTTCAGCGTGAATTGGACAAACCCGATTCACGATTAAGATAGTTCG
>JADFXJ010000103.1:13393-15243 GCA_015233615.1 Nitrospirota bacterium | reverse complement strand
GCAACATCTCCCTTGAAAGCAGGTAAGCCTCGGTAATTGTTAAATATTTTATCACTAGCCTTCATCGCTATCAGAAAACTTCCGATAGAAACAGTATGACCACATTTTACCGTCATTGCGAGCACGTCTGAAAGAGCCGTCAGCCGTGACCCCCCTACCCCCCGTGAGGGGGGGGGTATTGGCGGGGCGCGGCAATCTCAAGAAAAAGACGAGGTTGCTTCGTTACGCTCGCAATGACAGATCTCTATATCGAAATTTGGGATTCCGGCTTGTATTGACTATTTCCCCGGAATATGCAGACGAAAGTTGAGATTCTAACTTGATTTTAAACCGTCATGTTATAATATAACTATAATCTAACTAAAAGGGGGTACAATATTATGCAGAAGACAACAAAGAATATCCGGACACTGAACACACCGACGATAGCCTTGTTGGTGCTGGTCTTACTGCTCGTTGTTTGCATGGATGTACCATGGGCCGTAGGTACGGCTTACGGTGAGGGTATAGGACGGGTTATCCTGATACGCGGAATTGCCATCCTTTCCAGGGAGGGATTGCCACCGGACGGTGTACAATTAGGGCCTGGAGAGCCGCTGTACGAAAGAGACTCGATAACAACCACCGGCAGGTCTGCCCTGGAGTTAGCACTTAGCGAAGATTTTCGTATAAGGCTTGGGGAGCACTCGAACGTTGACATTGCCCAGTACTATATAATACCGGAGGACGGACTTTACAGGATTTTCATAAACCTGCCAAACGGCAAGACACGCTTCATGCCGTCAGACTATACGGTTGACGCTTTAATGGATAATATGGAGGAGAGTGTCTTTGTAGTTCAAACTCCGAATGCGTACGTCAAGGCCATGAGCGGCGACTTTACCGTCAGCTATTATGGACCCAGGGGTACGGCGGTCTGGGTAAATAGCGGATACGTCATGGTAAAAAGCACTCAAACATCCAGTGGAATAGACGTAGCAGTGCAGGCGGGGCAAAAGGCCTTTGTCGCACCTTCGATGGATCCCTCGATGTCTATAAACATGACGCGTGAGGAGAGCTCCTGGTACGGCAAAGACACTAATCCCTCTCTAAGGGGAATCTACCCGCACGAGGGAGAAAGCTCAAGAGTTTATCGCGAGTACGAGGGCACCCAATACTATGTAAGTCCGTACATCGGTCCGTACGTCAAAGTGTACACCGAGGTGCCATACATTTATATACCCATTTCTCCACGCTACGTTATTCCGTCGCTGCCCGGCCCAAAGCAACATCGCGAGTACCGCCGGCATGAGTCAATTCCGTCACAACAAGGACAATTTAACTTAAAAATTCCACTGCCTTTCCCATTTGCGCCGGAGCAGCATCGTGAGCACCCAGGCCAACAACCTGTTGCGCCGGAGCATCATGAGGAGCACCCTGGCCATCGGCCACCGGTTGCACCAGAGCATCATGAGCAGCACCAGGGTCAACCACCTGTTACACCAGAGCAGCATCGTGAGCACCAGGGCCAACAACCGATTGCACCAGGGCAGCCACATGAGCGCCAGGGCCAACAGCCATCGGTTGCACCGGAACAGCGTCACGAACACCAGGGCCAACAACCGGTTGCACCGGGACAGCCTCATGAGCGCCAGGGCCAACAGCCATCGGTTGCACCGGAACAGCGTCACGAGCACCAGGGCCAGCAACCATCGGCTGCACCGGGACAGACTTATGAGCGCCCAGGCCATCAAACACCTGTTGCACCAGCACAGCCGCATGAGCGCCAGGGCCAGCAACCATCGGTTGCACCAGAGCAGCGTCACGAGCACCAAGGCCAACAACCGACACCGACGCCGCATGGGTAGTGA
>JADFXJ010000103.1:0-13293 GCA_015233615.1 Nitrospirota bacterium | reverse complement strand
AGTGTTTAAATACTCGTTGTCCGGTAAATACCATCGTAACTTTTGGGTTAGCCTCATTGCAGGCAACGATTGAGTCGAAGTCGCGGTCGGAGCCTCCGGAGTGCACTATCGCCGAAACGCCCTCTTTAATGCCTACGTCCACGCCGTCTCTGAACGGGAAGAAAGCGTCCGACACCATTACCGCGCCAATGAGACCGGCTTTGGCCCTGGCGGTTTCGGCGTCTATCTCGTGGAGAGCGGCCCTTTCACGCTTGCCCCCGGCAACTTCGAGAGCGTAGTCGGCGTAAGGTATGCCGTATTTCTTAAAGCAGAGGGAGTCCCTGTACTTCGTGTATGCCTTGTATATGGCTATTTCGGCCACTCCGACCCTGTCTTGTTCTCCCGTGCCTATGCCTGCCGTAACGCCGTCCTTTACGTATATGACGGAGTTCGACGTAACGCCCTGTTCCACGTTCCAGCCAAAGAGCATGTCGTCGTATTCCCTGTCCGTAGGGGTTCGTTCGATGGCGTATTCGACCCCCTTGTAGGTGGCCCTGGCGAGCTGGAAGTCATCCTTTGACTTAATTTTATTGGTCTGCGACTGCTGCAAGATAATGCCGCCGTCCATGAGGGACTTGAAGTCTACGTACTTGAATCCACGGTAACGGGCCAGTTCTTCGATGCGCTTTAGCCTGATGATGCGGAGGTTTTTTCTTTTGGCGAGAATCGCCACCGTGCCTTCCTCAAACTCAGGGGCCGCTACTACTTCCAGGTAGTTAGCGCCCACCATGTCGGCCACGCTTTTGTCTACCGGGCGGTTCAGAGCGAGACATCCTCCGAAGGCGGCAATCCTGTCGGCCATGTTTGCCTTGTCGTAGGCTTCGACGATTGTCGGGCCATAGGCTACGCCGCAGGGGTTGTTATGTTTCATTATAGTGGCTGCGGGTCTGTCCATGAGGTATTTCAGGATATTCAGGGCGTTGTCGAGGTCCGTGAGGTTTATCTTGCCCGGATGCTTGCCACCCTGAAGCATGTCACTTTCGGATATGGCGCTGACAAGACCGTTTCCGGGGGAGATGTACTCACAACCGGCTAAGGAGAGATTGCCCGAGGCAAGCTCGTACATGGCCGCCTGCTGGTCCGGGTTTTCACCGTAGCGCAAGCCCTTTTCTACGAGATCGCCGGTCTTTTCGTCGGGTATCTTCCAGGTTTTCTTCTTGTAAACGAGCCTGGCCTGCCCAAAGGAGATGGTAATCTCCGGGGGAAAATCGTCGTCCATTATTGTCTTGTACATTTTTTTGAGGTCTGACTGCTTGATGTCTGACGTTTTGATATCTGGTTTTTTTAGGTCTGGCATGGTTTATACTCCTTCCGGTATGTTTTTCTTTAAAAGCATGGCTCCCAGTTCGAGACCAAGATCTCTGGATACTACGTCGCACTTGGCCTGAAAGAGAAAGTAGATATTTTTGTCTTTTCCCGCGAGGGTTTCGTAATTGCCCTGTCCCTTACTGACGATTAGATCATGGCGTAGGTACTCATCGAGAAAGGGTGGGCCGCAAAACTTCAATATTGTGCCTACGGCGTCGGTGCCGTTGTCTATGACCCTGCAAATGGTGCCGATACCGGCTTGTTCGGCGTCTTCCATCGTGGCGTCGTTTATGACCGGGCTGCCCTTTACGACTGCGGTTATGGTTTTGCCCATTTCGGTAAGTACTTCGATTAGAAGCCTGTCCAGTACGATTTCACCTGCGTTATCCAGGAGATAGAGTATTTCTTTGGATCCTCCGACGTCGGAGGCGAATGAACGGTAGTCGTCCACCTCGATGGAGGGCCTCATGGCACGCTCTATGGCCGACTCTACGTCCACGCTTTTGAAGATGCCGAAGTCGATTATATTACCCGCCATGGCAAGCCTGGAAGCCGCCCATAGCGGATCCGGACAATCTAATACGCGTTTTCGCAGCAACGGGTAAAGCGTAAGGGCGTCGGAGTTGCACTTTTTCTTAATACCGGCGTAGGGGTCCAGGCCGGAGAGCTTGCTTATAGTCCTGTAGATAAAACTCGTCGCGTAGGCGGGCGGCTCATTCAGGTCTGCGTCCCTTACGTCGTCCATTACGGCGCGGACGATTTCGATTTTCTCCCTCTCTTCCAGATTCGTATAGCTTAAGGCCATCACTGTCTGTCGCAGGAAGCAGGGAAAACACTCCAGGTCTGCTTTCATTTATTGACTCCGTTCCTTTGTTTCGGTTCTCTTTATTAACCAGTACACAAGGCCGAGCACCAGTATGACGGCCATCATGTAGTAGCCCGTGTTAAGGGCCTCGTGCTTCAACGTGGTGATGAGAAGGTCCCTGATAAACGTTACGAGGGCTACGCCTATAAATACGCTGATGTTAAAGGTGCCGCCTTTTATGTGGTCTATCTCGGTGTTCATGAGCTCTATCATGACCCACAGGACGATGAGCGAGCCCAGTGCCGAAATAAGGCCCTGGGACAGGTTACTTCTTATAAGGCCGGCCAGGTCGTAGAAGAAGAGGCCAACCACTCCTATGGTAAGACATATGAGAAGCAGTACGAGGATTAGGTTCATGAAGCTCGAAAAGTTTTCTGCAAACCTCAGCAGTGTTCCTTTAACCCTGTACATGCTTGACAGATGTTCCATTTGCTCTTCCAGGTAGGAACTGGTTATCAAGTCCAGGTTAATGTCCAGTATCTTGTTCAGTGAGCTTTGAGTGTCCATGAGCTCCTCATTATCTTCTATGGAGGTGGCCAGGATTTTCATCGAGTAGTCCCTGACTATGCTTATGGCTACGTTAACGAAATGGGGATTTATACCCATTTTGGAATGGACGTAGCCTACGTTGGACAGGTTTGTGTAGTACTTTAGGTCGGCGGTGCCGCTGAAAAGCCCCAAAAACCAGTCGAGGTGAATTTTGTGAAGCCTTGCGGTTTTGATTTTTTTTAAGACGGCAGTGTCTCCAAGCTCCTCTATCTGCCTGTGAAGGTGGTTTATGCAAAGCTCCCCGTACTCCGACATAATTGGAGAGACGGCCCTGAGCCGGGCCTCGTCTTTTACGGTGAAGCCGTAGTGGCCCTTGATTTTAAGTCCTATTTCCACTTTTCACACCGCTTATCGGCCATTTATCACAACACCGCTTATCGGCCACTTTCACACCATTTATCGACCACTTATCAAGTCGCCATTTATCAACCATTAACGCCATCGTTTATCACGTTGGACAGGTATGTGGATATGGCTTTGTCGTAACGCGACGTAGTGGCAAAAACCTTTTCGGCAAGTGCAAGGCGAAGCTCTCCACTTACCTGGCCGTACTCGCGCATTTCCCCGAGCACCTTTTCATAGTCCGAGGGATCGACTATAGCCGTCACGTCCCAAAAGTTCTTAGCCGCTGCCCTCAGGAGAGTTGGACCACCTATGTCTATGTTTTCGATGGCCTCCCCGAAGGTTACTCCTTCTTTGGCCACCGTTTGTTCGAATGGGTACAGGTTTACGGCCACGAGGTCGATTCTCTCTATGTCATGGGTCGAAAGAGACTCCATGTCCTTTGCATTGTCTCTCCTGGCAAGTATCCCGCCGTGGATTTTTGGGTGCAGGGTCTTTACCCGGCCGTCCATCATCTCGGGAAAGCCGGTATACTCTGAGACCTCGGTGACCGGCACGCCGGCCTTTCTGAGTGCCTTCGCGGTTCCGCCCGTGGATAAGACTCTCAAGCCAAGTTCGACAAGACCCCCGGCGAACTCTATTACTCCGGTTTTGTCCGACACGCTTATTATCGCATTGTGCTTTGTATTGCCCGTGGATGCCATTACTGCCTCCTTTTATGATTATTAAGATAACGTCTTTTTAAGGTATTGTAAGATATTAACAATGTATCCATAATGTATCCATTAACATCTTCTAAAACGTTTTCTTAAGGATTTTACCATTGTCGTTTAGTTGAGGTAAAGAAAAGTGTTTTTGTGTTACAATTATCAACATTTATGAAAAACAACCGTTATCGTAAAATGGCCGTTATAATGTTTTTACTCGCAATGGCAATCGATATTGCTTTTGCCACCAGTGTCTTTGGTGAGGTCAAGCAAACCAAAATCGATGCCAAAAACCTCCAGTACGACAGCAAATCACACGTGTATTACCTCGATGGCGACGTAACGATAATTAAGGGCAAGGCCATACTGACCGCCGACTACGTTGAGTACCACGAGGACACCTCCGTAGCCCTGGCAAAGGGTAACGTGGTCTACACCGACGAGGACGTAATTATCCACGCTATGAGTGCCGACATAAACACTGCCGTAAAGACGGGTGTTCTCACCGATGCCACTATGTTTTTTAAAAAAGACAACTACCACGTCAAGGGCGAGAAGCTAATAAAAAAGAGCGACAAGGAATACACCGCCGAGAAGGCAACGTTCACCACGTGTGACGCTCCGGTACCGGAGTGGTGCTTTTACGCCGCAGAGACCGACGTAATTCTTGACGACGTAGTCAGGTCAAAAGGCGTCATAGCTAAGATCGAAGACTTTCCGGTGCTCTATACGCCGTACTTTTTCTCCGCACTTAAAAGGCAAACTGGATTTCTCATGCCCGTTTTCGGCTACAAGGGAGACAAGGGTACCTACGTGAACGTGCCGTTTTATTGGGTACTTTCCGATAACAGGGACATGACCATAGTGCTGGACGAATATTCCAGAAGGGGAATTGGACAGGGGGTCGAGTACCGGTACGTCGAGTCCGGCGGCATTCAGGGCAGGTGGTGGGTTTACCACTTCGGCGACAACTCCAGTGGCAAAGACTACCTCCAGGTAAAGGGATGGCATACCCAATTCATGGACAACGGTTTTTCGACGAATTTTAACGTCGATTATCTCAACAAGGACGACTTTTACAGGCAATACAGCCTGGACATCCAGTCGACGTTGTCTCGTTTCCTCGAATCTACAGGAGAACTGGCCTACTCTACGGACAAAAGCCGCACGTACCTCCTTTCTCAGTATTCGGTTGATCTCCAATACAGTACGAGCTTGATATCTCAGAAGTTGCCGGAGTTGGGGTTTGTGCTTCATCCCGTCTCTCTGGGGCCTATAGACAAGTTTGCCCTTAACGCGTCGTTAACCAACTTCTCGTCGCAAAACGGCATACGCGCAGAGCGATACTACCTGTCTCCGGCGATTTACCACACCATCGGAGACGGCGTAACCCTTACCCAGAGCCTTGGCGGCCGCCTGGACTTATACAACCTTAACGGGGCCTCCCTGGTTGGCAAGAAAAACGTAACGGACGATGCCCTTCTTTACACGTCCAGCGTGGACACCACCCTCAGGAAAGACTATGGTGGGTTTACACACGTAGTCGAGCCGTCACTGCAGTACGGGTACGTCTCAGGCGGAAACACGGCACCCACCCTGGATTCCATAGAAAATTTCAACCGGCAGTCCCAAGTGCAACTTTCGGTAATGAACTACTTCATGAACGATGGAGGCACTTTTCTCTACGCCAGGTTTTTGTCGCCCTATGATACCGGAGGCGACCGCCAGCCCGCAGCCGGCCCGTTGAAACTACAGGTAAGACTCGAAAAGCCACTCGATATCAAGGCGGAGGCCACGTATGGGTACTACGGTGATAACCTCAAGACTGTGAATTCCGAGATGCTCTTTAAAATCAAAGACGTGGACGTAACGGTAGGTGAAAGGTACGATAACGACAAGAACATATTGTTCTTCACCGGTACCGTAGGTTTCAACATACTAAGCAACCTGCGATTGAACTCAGCCGCCTGGTATGACGCCAAAGGCCCCGGCCTGAACAACCTCGGCATGGACCTTATATACACAAAGCAGTGCTGGGGGCTGGAAGTCCTCTACAGGAAGACAAACGGCACCTACAGCGTCTATTTCATGCTGGATCTGAAAGGGCTGGGCAAGTACAAGTTCCTCGGCGTTTAAGGCGTTTAATTGGGCAAGCTGCCGTAGGTGGAGCCCGGCAGTGGAGAGTTAATCCGGCCGATGCAGGCTATACGAGCAAACCGACAAGGTGAGCGGCAATCATGATGACACTTCGGCAATTCTCGAACAAGCCTGAAACCGTATCGAGAAGTATCCCGACGGGTCATCACGTGTGAGATTCAGTACCGTATCTCGGGAAAACACTCCCGTGTTTATGGCCGAACTGATTGACCTCTGGAATCAGAGCCTGAGTCAGCGGTGGGTGCATCCCCTGATTGCCATGGCGGCCTTCAATCTCGACTTTCTCTGCATTCATCCCTTCCGTGACGGCAACGGCAGAGTTTCGAGACTGCTTCTGCTGCTTCAGTGCTATCAGCTTGGGTTTTATGCGGGCAGATACATCGGCATCGAACGGATTATCGAACAAAGCAAAAACCGGTATTATGAGACCCTTGAGCAGAGTTCTTCCGGTTGGCACGACGGCAGACATGATCCGTGGCCGTATATCAATTATACCCTGTTTACGTTGAAGACCGCTAACAAGGAATTTGAGGAGAGTCTCGGACAGTTGAGCTTACCAAAAGTCGCCAAGACGGAGTAGATCACGGCTGCCGTCGATTTCTTTTCAGGCGGGTTCACCTTATCCGATCTTGAACGGGCTTGCCCCGGAGTCGGCAGAGATATGATTCGCAGAGTGCTCAGGCAACGCCGGAGCCTCAACGAAGTGGAATGCCTTGGACGTGGTCCGGGAGCGCTCTGGAAGAAAAGAGGTAATACCCCCGAAAGAGGGTAATAAAGAGGGTAATGTGGTTGAATGGCGCAATGGAATTATTTGAAAATATTGCTAATTCATTCGTACGCGTTACAAGGGCTACCGTTTATTAAGCTATTTTTATGGCCAGGATTAGACAAAACGGTGACCGAATCTCTAAGCTTCTGCTATAATACAAGCATGGAACGCGATGAAGCCATAAGTCGATTAAAACAACATGAAGCCGACCTGAGGCGGCTTGGCGTTGAGCGTCTTTTCATGTTTGGTTCAACAGCGTGCGGTGAAGCAAAAGACGATTCCGATGTTGATCTGTTTTTCGATCACCCGGAAGGCTCAATAGGACTTTTCGAGTTGATGGACATAAAGGACGCTGCCGCGAAAATCCTTGGGCACAAAGCCGACATCATGACACGACGCAGCTTGCACCATGTTTTGCGTGAGCAGATCGAAAAATCGGCATTGCAAGTGTTTTGATGACCAAACCTTCACCTATACCACGCCTTACCGACATTGTTGAAGCGGTCGAATTTATTGACAGCGAGATGGTCGGTGTGACGTTCCGTGCATTTGACTCTGACCGGCGCAAGTATTGGCTGGTCGAGCGTGGCATTGAAATTATTTCAGAGGCTAGCCGCCATCTTCCCGATGAATTGAAGGCGCGGCACCCCGACGTTCCCTGGCAGAAGGTTGCGGGCATCGGCAATGTGTTACACCATGACTACGAGAGAGTTGCACACGATTTGCTTTGGCACGTGGTGAGGGACGATCTGCCACGGCTCGTGAAGGTTTGTCAAGAAGAACTGGCGGCGGACAGGGCACGGGAACAAGACCATCGTTAGCGAATATAGGTTGGATTTATTTATGTTACGCGATGCTCGACTTTTTATTGAAAAATAAAGGCATAGAGGGAAACTCCGTAATCAATTGCCGGCAGGTAACTATAGCAGTTTCTAAAGGGCATTAAATCTAACGTAATCGATATTGTTGTTACCCTTACGGGCGCGACGGCAGGTATTAAACGCAGACGCCGGACGTTGGCGTACTCCCGTCGCACTCTACGTGGGATAGGGCGCCTTGAAAAAATCTTTGCGTTTTTCGATAAGCGTTGCCCTATTTGCCTTAGAACCGCATGTATCCTGACTCTAAAATTGTTCCCCCCCCTTTTGACCAGTTTGATACGGTTTACCCGGCGCCCTAAAGGACGTCGCGTCCGTAAGGACGGCAACAACTTCGATTACGTTAGATTAAATGCCCTTTAGAAGCTGCTATAGTTACCTGCCGGCAATTGATTACGGAGTTTCTCTTATTCCATTTCCCTTTCCGGATGTGGCGTCCCGCCAATATTATAGGTAGGGCGGCTGACGGCTCTGGAGCTATAAAAACAAAAAAGTTGAGCATCGCGTTTATGTTCGATTTATTTACGTTGGCGGTCAAGGGAGACTAAAGATTAGAAATAAATCTGTCCTTTTTTATTCTCTTTTATTCTATGGCTGGCTAAATAAGTATTTACAATCGTAATGACATAACGTAAAATAATTATATTGTTTGAATGGGATGAACAAAAACGCGCCGCAAACCTTGCGAAGTATGGAATCGACTTCGAGGCGGTAAAGCTCGTTTTCGACGGACGGACTATCGGGATGACGAATACCCGCCATGATTACGGCGAGCAGCGTATAGGTGTCTATGGCGAGGTCAACGGCGTTTTGCTTTTTGTCGTTTACACACGGCGCGGTAATAACCGCCGGATAATCAGTGCAACAAAGGCAGGAACCCATGAGCAAGAAGCGTACTACGCACGCATCAAAGGAAGCGCAGCCAATGAATGACAAGACGGATTGGGCACGGGTTCGGGCAATGACCGATTCGGAAATCGAACAAGCCGATGCCGGGTTGTTCGATAAGGCTCGAATTGCCATGCTATTATAATAAGACCATAATCAAAAACAAGGAGAAGTCGGCCATGGGCTCGTTAGAAGAACAGTTAGTAAAAGACATAAAATTTATTTGTGACGAAACCAATGTCGTTTGTAAGCACGTCAAAGGGAGATCCTATACACCCACAAGACTTATACCAATGATTCTAAACCACGGAGTGGTAGAAGCCGTCAAGCGGTGTATTCGTTCAAAAGATACACCAGATGGTTATGTTATTCTATTTGAACTTGGACGACTTGATTTAAGTATTGAATGTCTGGTACTTAATAAACCAGAGTATTTAACTTTGTTTAGTGAAGAAGATAGAGTATTTGCCAGAGAGAGATTAGGTAACTTCAAGTGTCCTTCCACTAAAGAGGCAACTTAATTTCCTTCTAAAACAAGGAGAACCTTATGGCAAAACACACACCGACAAATGTTATCGTCGTCATTGGGGCCGGATCAATCGGCCAGGCAATCGCGCGGCGGGTCGGCGTGGGAAAGCATGTCCTGCTTGCCGACCTGCGCCGGGACAACGCCGATGCGGCAGCCGAAGTGCTAAGCAATGCCGGATTTGAGGTAAGCGCTACGACCGTGGATGTGTCTTCGCGCGATTCGGTTCACGCGCTCGTCCAGACGGCCACGGCATTGGGGGACGTCACCGGCGTCATCCACGCCGCAGGCGTTTCTCCTTCCCAGGCGTCGCCGGAAACGATTCTGAAGGTTGATCTCTACGGAACTGCGCTCGTGCTGGAAGAGTTCGGCAACGTTATCGCGCGAGGGGGGGCCGGCGTTGTGATTGCGTCGCAGTCCGGGCATCGTCATGACGCCGCTCGTTTCTGCAAACATACTATACACTGGCAGCCGGATGCGGGGGAAGTGAAATGAACAAGGCCATGTATTACTCCGCATTCGTTATCAAACTTCTTTGATATGATATCAAAATATTCTTGTTCATGATTAATATAATATCGTCGTAGCGCATATGCTATCATATCCGCATATTGAACCATCCTTGTCGCTTTGGAATCGACAAAGAGCGGAACATCGGACATATTTACCAATTTATGCCCCCATCTATGCCCAACGTCCCTAAATTCACGCGCAAGCATTTGAAGGGAGGTTTCATAGGTTGATTTGTCTAAAATGATAAGGCCGCGCTGTGGATTATTTCCATTTTTAAAGATACGAGTAAGATATTGGTCAAATCTACTGGCTAATTGCTCAAAAGCGTATTCTATGGGATCTCCGGGTGACAAAGCCACCCTGTTTATGACGGCGCCGAAAAGCTTTATATTTTTGCTCTGCTCCAAAAAAGATAGTGCTTTTTTATAAGTTTCAAGCCTTTTATCTTTCTCTATTCCTCGCCAATGTTCCTTGCCGCTGAAAATATTAACACCACGAAACTCTAAGCTTTTAGGGTTCTCAGACCAGACTTCATTTGCCAAGGAATCCAATTTGCCACTTAAATAGAATGGGGTTTGTTCATAACAACACAAACCGCCTAAAATAACCTCTTTATCGGAGGCATTTTTAACGGAGCCGGAATCATCCAGATATAGTAAATACATCTTCTAGGAGTTAAGGCGGCCAGGCGAGACATTTGTCTCAGCGGACTGCAAAAGGCAACCCTCCCAACCGCTCAAAAATATTTTAGCATATAAGTTTATCTATTTTCAAAAATTATTTTCCTGTTCTATTATATTACCGGTCACGTTTCCCAAACAATAGACAAAATGAACCATTCTGTCTAATTTTTAATGTATGACGGCCCGTAAAACCGCGTCTTTCCCCATGGCGGGTAAGGCCAAAATTAGGCAAAATTACGAAGGTGTGCGGTCTTCTAAAAAAAGAGATTGCAAATTGTTGACAATTTTGTCATCATAAGTTCAGTGATAAACGGCAGACAAATTTCATGGCTCAAGCGGGCGCGTAGGGATTTTGATGAGTTTCCCGAAGTCGTACAGGACGATATGTTCGACGCTCTCACGCTCGCTGCAGAATGCAGGAAAGCGGACAAGGTTAAGCCATTCAAGGGCGTCGAAGGCGGCGTGTTCGAGATTGCGATCCGGTATCGCGGCGAGGCTTTCCGCACGCTCTACGCAGTCAATGTCAGCGTGAACATTTGGGTTATTCATGCCTTTCGGAAAAAATCAAAATCGGGGGTCAAAAATCCGCAAATGGAGGTCGACCTTATCCGTGAACCCTTAAAACGATTGAAGGAGGCTCTACAATGGAAGACGATTTTGAATTGATACACGGTAGCGGCAACATTTATCACGACTTCGGACGCCCGAACGCGGGACTTTTGCAAGTTCGCGCCGTCATCGCGGCAAAAATCATCGGTATTCTCGACGACCGCGGACTCTCTGCACGCGAGGCCGAAAGATTGGCAGGCGTGTCTCATTCGGAGTTTTCGCGCCTACGTAATGCGCGGCTTCGGCGGTTCACACTCGACCGGATGATTACGATTCTTGAAAAACTTGACGAAGATATTGAGGTGGAGGTTACCTTTAAGCCACGTCATTCTTTGCAACGGGAAGTAAACGTTGTAGATAGTCAAGAGAATTGACCCCTTTACGCAATTAAAAATGACCCCCTCCAAGAGGTTAGTTAATGTTTTTAAGTTTATCCTTTAGCCTGTAACTACTTCCGTTAATAAAAAAGATGTTGGCGTGGTGTACGAGTCTGTCGATGATAGCTGAGGCTACAACATTATCGTCGAAGAATTTGCCCCACTGGTTGAGTGGATGGAATAAGTCACTGATTGAGGAATATCCGGCCGAGTCACAGAAACGGTAAATCGGCTTCAATCTAAAACAAGGAGAACCTTATGGCAACACACACACCGACAAATGTTATCGTCGTCATTGGGGCCGGATCAATCGGCCAGGCAATCGCGCGGCGGGTCGGCGTGGGAAAGCATGTCCTGCTTGCCGACCTGCGCCGGGACAACGCCGATGCGGCAGCCGAAGTGCTAAGCAATGCCGGATTTGAGGTAAGCGCTACGACCGTGGATGTGTCTTCGCGCGATTCGGTTCACGCGCTCGTCCAGACGGCCACGGCATTGGGGGACGTCACCGGCGTCATCCACGCCGCAGGCGTTTCTCCTTCCCAGGCGTCGCCGGAAACGATTCTGAAGGTTGATCTCTACGGAACTGCGCTCGTACTGGAAGAGTTCGGCAACGTTATCGCGCGCGGGGGTTCCGGCGTTGTGATCGCGTCGCAGTCCGGGCACCGCTTGCCGCCACTTTCTGCCGAGCACAATGCGGCACTCGCAACGACGCCGGTCGAAGAACTACTCAACCTCCCCATGCTCCAGACGGGCCGGATAAAAGACTCCCTCCACGCGTACCAGCTTTCCAAGCGCGGGAACTCGCTGCGGGTGATGGCCGAGGCAGTGCGGTGGGGCAAGCGCGGAGCGCGGGTCAACGCTATCAGCCCCGGCATCGTCATGACGCCGCTTGCCAGGGACGAATTGACCGGCCCACGCGGCGAAGGATATCGGCGCATGATCGAACTCTGCCCGGTCGGGCGTGCGGGCACCCCTGACGAAGTTGGAACCGTCGGCGCACTCCTCATGGGGCCTGACGGCGCGTTTATCACCGGCAGTGACTTCCTCATGGATGGCGGAGTAACGGCAGCCTATTGGTTCGGTGAACTTGCACCAAAGTGAAGGAACGGCTTTGTTTGTTGGGGGCAATATGCGTATTGGCATTTTGGGTTCCGGGTTGATAGGCGGCAAGCCCGGAACCATCTTTGCACGGGCCGGGCATGAGGTGATCTTCAGCTATTCGCGGAGCACGGATAAAAGGTTGCCGCCGGATTGATCCGAGATGTTGGGTTTGATCCTATGGATGTTGGCTCCTTGAAGATTGTCCGATACACGGAGCCATTTGCGTTACTCATTGCCGAACTGGCGCACGGAAGGAAAACGGGGCCAGAGTTAGCGTATCGTTTTGATTGGTTTATACCAATTTGCATTCAAAAGAGTAACAAGGCGGCATGGAGAAAGCGACGAAGGCGTACTGTTATGTACGTCGAGGAGCTTTCGACGATGCCAACGAAGTTAATCGAATGAATGCAATTTGGTACTAGCGCATAAACGAATGAAGGAGGTTTCAACATGAGCACAAAAAATAAACATTTAGGAGCAACGCTCGATGAGTTTTTGCACGAGAAAGGCATCTACGCAGCCCCTCATAACCGGGAAGGGAGTGTACACTTGGATTGTTAAATGCCTCTTTATGAATTACACCCGTCGGCGGGAACATCAGGCCGACCCAACCACGGATAACGTAACGCTCTTTTGTTCCGTTACCGGACGGGCTTAAACCATGCCAGCCGTCGTAATGACTGAAGCAATGCCAAAATCCTTCTACCAACAGCGCCGTTGTAAGCGTCTGCCGGTCTATCACGAGTATAAATCTGACGAGTTTTTCATGGATTACTTTTGAGTCTTTGGTAAGTTGGATGCCTGCCGCATAAAGTGCTTTTCGAGTTTATAGCGGAATTCAGTGGGATGCAATAGGCAACCCTCCCAGCCGCTCAAGATTATTTTAGCATATAAGATTATCTATTTTCAAAAATTTTTCCCCCTGTGTTATTTTGGATGGATGTTTTTCATAAATTCCATCCATATGGGCAGCGCTGCCTGG
>JADFXJ010000102.1 GCA_015233615.1 Nitrospirota bacterium | reverse complement strand
GAACTATCTTAATCGTGAATCGGGTTTGTCCAATTCACGCTGAACCAAGACAAGTTCCCGTTTCTGTCTAAATGCTGCCTATTAGCACTCAAGATACGTATTCCTCCTCTTTGCCAAACGTCCTTTCCATTTTGCCGATTATTTTGACAATGTCACGTTATTTACCATATATCACCCATAGTTGTCAAGAAAATAATCAGCATTTATGGAACCTATTCGGTTGACCAACGTTAACTACTCATGTCATGCCAAAGGTATTTCAATACAAATTCCGGCCCGTGAATGCGGCAGATGGCTCTATCCGGAATGACGTAAATGATGGGATGACGGTAATACCGAGTTGCACACATAAACGTAATAAAGAACAAGAGATGAGGAGGGGAAAGCCTTCCCCTTGCTTCGGCCGCAAAGGGCGCGTCCTTTCGCTACCCCTTCCGATTGTGTTCGGAAGCCACTGGTGATCCCACGAAACACCCCTCGTTGACTGCCAGAGTGCCTTGGTATAAGAGACAACAAGGGCAGGGACAGATTCCGAACAATCAGCCTAATTCGCGGGATTTAAACAACTTTGCCCTGGCCTGATTGGTTACATTTTAAATATTTACGCATTATCAATATCATCATATCAAGTTATATTGATATAAATGATACGTTTTGTTTATAATTAACGATAGGACTATCGGGTTACGGATTCTACGCAGGATTTGGAGATCTAACGGAAACCTGGAAATGTGCCGGGATCATCGTGAAATTTTTAATAAACTAGATATTGGAGGTTATAGTGGTGAAAACAAAGGTACTGTTCGTTTGCGTGCACAATAGTGCCCGGAGCCAGATGGCCGAGGCTTTTTTAAACAACCTGGCAGGCGATAGGTTTGAGGCTCAAAGTGCCGGTCTGGAGCCCGGGAGACTAAATCCGGTGGTTGTGGAAGTAATGAAGGAAGAAGGAATCGACATATCTATGAACAAAACCAAGAGCGTTTATGACATGCTGGAAAAAGGAGAGCAATTTCATTACGTTATAACCGTTTGTGATGAAACGAAGGCCGAGATGTGTCCAACCTTTCCGGGAGCGGCTAAAAGTCTTCACTGGGGATTTGAGGACCCCTCCTCGCTGGAAGGAAGCGGCAATGAAATACTGGCGAAAACAAGAGAGATCAAAAATACCATAAAACAAAAGATCTCCCGGTGGATAGCAGACATGAATGAGGGGAAATAAGGAAAGATTATGGATAAATCGGGAAAAATGAGGGAAAACAGATGAGCCGGATTTCGGGGAAATTATCTTTTGTTGACAGATTTCTTACACTTTGGATATTCATGGCGATGTTTGCAGGGGTTGCGAGCGGCTATTTATTTCCGCAAGTGCGGAGTTTATTTAGTTATTTTCAAGCCGGAACCACCAATATGCCTATAGCAATCGGGTTGATACTAATGATGTACCCACCTTTGGCAAAAGTGAAATACGAGGAGATGGGCGAGGTATTCAGGGACAAAAAGATCCTTGCCGTCTCACTTTTGCAAAACTGGGTGATAGGGCCTGTTTTGATGTTCACCCTTGCCGTATTGTTTCTGAGGAATTATCCGGAGTACATGTACGGGTTGATTTTGACCGGGCTTGCAAGATGTATCGCCATGGTGATAGTATGGAACGATTTGGCCGGGGGTGACAGAGAGTATGCGGCGGGGCTGGTAGCTTTCAATTCCCTGTTCCAGATGCTCTTATATTCCGTTTATGCTTACTTCTTTCTATCCGTCGTTCTTCCGTTATTCGGGATAAAGGGAACTCTCGTAAATATAAGCATTGGCCAAATTGCAAAGAGTGTCTTTATATATTTAGGCATACCTTTCATTGCCGGCATATTAACGAGGTTCATACTTATCCGCAAAAAGGGTATAACCTGGTATGAAAATGTATTCTCCCCGGCCATTAGTCCGTTGACTTTGGCGGCATTACTTTTTACTATCGTGGTTATGTTTGCCCTGAAGGGCGAATACATCGTAAAGCTTCCCATGGACGTCGTCCGGGTGTTTGTACCTTTAGTTATTTATTTTGTTATAATGTTCGTAGTGTCTTTTTATTTAGGCAGGAGATTTGGCGCAAATTATAAAAAGACTACCACTTTAGCATTTACTGCCGCCAGCAATAACTTTGAGCTGGCTATCGCTGTTACCGTGGCGGTATTTGGGTTAAATTCCGGAGAAGCTTTTGCCGCGGTAATTGGGCCATTGGCGGAAGTTCCGGTGCTAATAAGCCTTGTAAGTGTGGCATTATATTTCGAAAAGAAG
The DNA here is from genome assembly GCA_015233615.1 of Nitrospirota bacterium. Lineage (GTDB taxonomy): Bacteria > Nitrospirota > Thermodesulfovibrionia > Thermodesulfovibrionales > Magnetobacteriaceae > JADFXJ01. The sequence continues at coordinate 12,957 of JADFXJ010000102.1, read as the reverse complement.
TTTTTCGGTGGATCGGTGAATCGCCAAATTGCCGAATCGGTGAAAAGGCAGTAAATTTTATAGGAGGAAGCAAAGATGCAGATAAGCAAGGATTTTCTGAAAAACGGAGAGATGAACGAAGTCGACCTTAACGGCAAAAGCGTACTTGTTGCAAACGTAGACGGTAAGTATTACGCGGTAGGAAACGTATGTCATCATATGCGTTGCAAACTCCATCGTGGCACACTTGCCGGCAATATAGTAGAATGTCCCTGCCATGGCTCCAGGTTCGACGTAACTGACGGCAAGCTTATCGGGTGGTTGAAGTCAACCTCAAACGATTTGTTGCGGGCATTGCGGTTTTTTGGATGGGCGAAAGACTTGCAGGTATTCGAATGCTTGCTTGAAGGGGATAAAGTAAATATCGAATAATTATCGTATAAATATATCATGAATATCGGTAACGACTCATGTCATGGCAAAGGCATTTCAATTTCGCGAATGCGGCAGACGGCTCTGATTCCTGGACTTGCCCGGAATGACGGAACAAGGAAACGCACACTTTTTTTCATTTTTAATGCCGTTTTTAGGTTAAAATACTATCGCTATGAGATATTCTATCCTGCAACGCATAGTTTTTATGATCGGGGTTTTAATGATCATGGTTATAATAATTGGAGCCACTTCGTGCGAAAGAACTCCAAAGCATACCGAGGTTAAGTTTAACGGGGAGCGGGTTGATCTGGATACGGTCTCGTTTAAGGAGGGCAAGTCCTACTTTTACTCGGCCTCGTTCGACGGGATGACCGTGAAGTTTTTCCTTGTAAAGAGTAACGGTAAAACGGAGTCCTACTTTGACGCCTGCAGTACATGCTACCACTACAAGAGTGGTTACTACTACTCCGGCGGAAATCGGGATGAAAGTAAGAGCGGAAAACAAAATGGAAAGATAAATGGAAGTATAGTTTGCAGACACTGTGGTATTGGTTTTACGGTTGCAGACTTGAAGGTAGGCATTGGCAATTGCTGTCCAATTCGGCTTGAAGGAAAAACTATCGCCGGCGGAAAATACGAGATCACAAAAGAAGCGCTCAGAGGAGGATTGAAATATTTCTAAGCCGCAAGACGTGGGTGAGGAACTTTAATCCAGCGGAGGCTCTAATCAATGGGAACCCTTATTGACCGAAAGTTTTAATAGAGCGGAAACCCTTATCGATATGAAACTCTAATCGAACGAGAAGTCTAATGGTGAGAACCGGTATCAGACTTTTTAGCCTGTGCGAATATGGCCAGTTCCTTTATCTTGTTGTTGGCTCCTCGCAGGCGCCTGCTAAAAACCTGTGTGAGCTTCTTGAATATTTTGAGTGTGATTATGTCGTCGTAGCCTTCCATTATGCGGCGGTCGAACTCAAGCAGCAGCACGTCATCGTAGGCTTTAGCCTTGGCGGAGCGGGGAGAGCCGTCCAGTATGGACATTTCCCCAAAGCAGCTACCCCTCTTAAGCCTGGCCAGAATCTCTTCTCTCTTCTTACCGATAATTTTAGATATAGATATCATTCCTTCGATGATTACGTAGAACCGGTCACCCTTTTCGCCTTCTTCGAAGATCACCTCGCCCTCATTGTACTTTCTGAATTTGCTGAATTTCAGCATGGCCATAAGTTCTTCGTCGGTCAGGTATGAAAAGAAGTCAAGATCCCTTATTTTGCGTATAGTCTTCGTTATGGCTATGGGGACACTCCTGACTGCGTCCTTGATAGCCCTGTCGAGGTCGTCTAACTGGAAAGGATATTGGATTATAGAGGTGACTCCTTCCCTGTAGAGGCGCTTGAGTTCCTTTACCCCGACTTCGCTCTCCGTCAGCAGTATGACTCTCAGCGGATGCTCTTCATGGTACTCACGAAGGGTTGCGAGGAGGTCTTCGTCGAACATTTTTATCGTGCCGTAATCTGCGAAAAGGACGTCAATATTTTCGGCACTCAGGATGTTCGTAAGGCTGCTGCTTCTGGTTATACCTACAACATTATTGTAGCCGAGATAGCTAAGGGCTCCCCTCGTGAAATCTATGCCCCGTTGATCATAATTCAGGATCAATATATGCATACTGCTACTCATAGCTCTATATTACGTAGTACAAGCTAAAAAACGCAAACCGCCTCGACCCTCCTTTACGAAAAAAGCACCCGCAAATACAGAAACGCGCAACGGGTAATGTCTTATTTCTTTTCGAGACCGATGGCTTTCCCCTGTTCGCTACGATCTACGGTTTCGTTAAAATTGCCCTTTAAGACTTCAACGCCAGTAATCTTGCCTTCATCGGTCTTAAGGCGCAAAAAAACGAATGCGCAGTTTTCGTTCTCTACGACGGGTGTATATCGGCCTTCAGTGGCAAATCCTACGTTTTTCGTTGAATCGGCAGCGTTACAATCCTCGTACCAGGCATAGGAAGGTTGTAAAGAAAATACGAAAAGAAAAGACAATAGCACTACCAACGTCAGGTATTTCATATTCATCATCTCCTTTCTATAAATATTATACTATATTAAGACCAAATCGGGCAAGGGCAAGACAAGGGCGATTCCGGGCAAGCCGGAATGACGACTGAGAGGGGTGGGAATACGAGCATGGATGGTAACAACGGACAGAGGATAATTGACATAGAAGGGATGATAAACAAAGGGCAACCACCGGTGGTTGCCCTTTGTCTTAAAAACTGTTCTAATTTAAACTAATTTAAACTAAATCAAACTAAATCAAGATAATTCAATCTGACCCGATATAATTTAAGGTTTCTCGATCTTCCTGAGTCCTGCGTTAACGTGGCACTTGTTACAGAAGTTCTCCGGGTCTGAGTGGCAGCCTAAGCAATCGGATATCTTCTCACCACCGTAGATTATGGCTCTATCGTGGGTGGCACGCCACTTGTCGATGGGGCTGTGGCTAGGCGGAGGCGGGATACCATCGGGAACTTCCAGCATAAGAACGGCTTTGCCGTTTTGGCCGGGGAACCGATTCGATACACCGGCGTACTCGTGGCACTTGTTACAGAACTGATCCGGATCGTAGTGGCACGCGAGACAACCCTTTTCCTTCACTTTGCCCGACTTTATCAAATCCATGTGGTTTGCTTTTATATTACCTGCCTTCGTGACTTCAACGTCGTGTTCTTTTATTTTTTCTAGTGGCATGTGGTGCCAGGGCATTAGCTCCATTCCCTCCGGAACGGACAGAGCAAATTCCCCCTGGCCGCCGACGGCAGGCTTTTCCTTCTGGCAGCCAAAGGACATGGCAACTACCATTAATGCTAACAAGAGTAACTTCAGTGAAGTACCGGCCTTGTATAACATGATTATATACCCTCCTTGGCACCGAGCACTATAGCCCTGCCGACAAGCTGGTGAATGCCGCCTACCTCTTCCATGGGGAAGCCGTAAGTGGGGAGCATCTTGCTAAACTGGGCCTTGCAGATGGCGCATATCAGGGCAAGGAAATTAACGCCGTTTTCTTTCTTGACGTACGAGTAGGCCTGCATTCGTGGCATGGCGCCTTTTACCCTCGTCGGCATCATGTCGTCGCCTAATAGACCCTGGCCGGCGGCACAGCAGAAGGTGCGCTCTTTGATGGTGTTTTCCGGCATGTCGACAAATTTTTCGCACACGCCCTTTATGACGCCGCGGGGGATCTCGAACTGGCCGTATTTCTGCCCGCCCATTTCCATTCCCCTTGCCACCTGGCAGGAGTCGTGGATAGTAGCGGTGAATTCCGCGTTAGCGGTCTTGTCGATCTTCAGTGCTCCACGTTTAAGCATATCGAGCGTGAACTCGCATATGTGCTGGGGACGGGGGTACTTTGCATCCAGGTAGTCGAAAGGCCCCCACATGGTGTTACTGAACGAGGACAGTACGCGCCACATATGGCCACACTCGCCTCCTATGACACGCTTGACTTTCAGTGCCCTTGCAGCATCCCATATGCGTTTATTGATCTTCTTCATATGCTCGTAGTTATGGACGAACATACCGAAGTTGCCGCCTTCGGAGGCATGAGTACTCATGGTCCAGCTTATGCCTGCCTGGTGGAAGACTTTGGCATAACCATACAGGGATTCTATGTGCGGAGACGCGAAGAAATCCGCAGACGGCGTTACGAACAGCACGTCCGCTCCCTCTACGTCTATGGGAACGTCGATTTCCGGTATTTCCGTCGTTTCCTGAAGCTCGTCGCGGACGAATTCGAGGGAGTTTACGACGGCGTTGGCCTGCATGCCAAGATTGTTTCCAAGCACCTGGGCCTTGTCTATTATTTCGTGCATGTACTTTTGTACGAGACCTACGCTGTTAAGGATTTCCCTGGCGGCCATGGTGATTTCCGCAGTGTCTATGCCATACGGACAGAAAACCGCACAGCGGCGGCATTCGGAGCACTGGTAAAAGTAAGTGTACCAAAGGACGAGAACCTCTTCGGACAGGTCCCACCCGTCAACGAACTTCGATCCGAAAAGCTTGCCGGGCCAGGTGAAATATCTCCTGTAGACCTTCCTCATCAGTTCGGCCCTCGCAACGGGCATGTTCCTTGGATCTCCCGTGCCGAGGAAATAATGGCACTTGTCGGTGCAGGCACCACACCTGACGCATATGTCCATGAACAACCTTACGGATTTGTATTTTTTGAGAATCTCGTCCATCTTCTCAAGGAAGACCTCCTTCCAGTTTGGTATCAGGCCGTCGGTTGGATATCCGAGCCTCGCCAGAGTATCTTTGGAAGTCAGTTGCTGGGCGTGTACCTTGATCATGGAGTCCCTTTGGATTTTCGGTACTTTTATTTCGCCGGTTAACTCAACGTGATCATATGGAAGCTTTACGTACTTTATGAGCTCCTGAACTCTTGCATTGCAATCGCCGGGCGCATCCGTTGGAGCTTTTGCGTCAGTCATTTTGTCGCCTCCTCTTTAGAACCCTTATCCCAGGGGTTAACGTATCTAACGTCTCTTGGATTATTTATCATGTTTCTGGTTGGGCTAAAGAAGTAGCCGCCTGAGTGCATAAGCTTACTGAACGGAAAATACATAAGCAAAATCGACACCAGCCCCAGGTGGAAAATAAACATCAGTGAGGCGGGCGCATGTGCGGGGTGCAGCGTCATGTAACCGACGGCCGTGGCAGGCGCCAAAAGGTCCGAGATAAAGCCCTTCACTCCGACAACGTCAGGCCTGAAAGGTTCATATCGCATCATTATGCCGGTAGTTACAATACCGATTATCAAAAGAAGAACGAAAACATCCGAAAAATTCGTAACATATTTAGTCCTTTCGTCCAGCAATCTTCTGACTAAAAGAACTATCAATGCCAGCAGCAATACAAAACCGATAAAGAGCGCCGCCTGGTTCAGAAACGTTACACACGCCGGAACCGGGCTAAGAACATATCTCAGGTGCCTTTGCAGGATAAGGAAAAAGGTTACGTGGAATATCCACCCGGAGAAAAACAATAATGTAGTACCCTTAGAAAGGCTCCTGAAGAATAAAACGTCGCCAGCCATACGTAAGATAACCCCGCCTAACGTAGTCGGTTGAGGAGTTTGAGGTATCTTCAATGGCTGGGGAGTCTTGTAGTACACGTTATATAACTTATGTACGAACCCCACTACGAAAATTAAAAGCCCCAGGTATATCAGAGAACCTAGTGCCATGTTAATAATGAATTGTATACCCCCCATCTCAATATCCCTCTTTTTATTGTAGTTAATATTCGGTAAAGGAGAGCGCCCGATAGAAACTATCAGGCGCTCCTTATCCGGGACTTAAACAAGATACTTGACTTAATAATAAACGGCTGTCCGGTTTTTGCTTCCCGTGGCTTCCAGGCCGGCTTCCCATATGGGAAAACCTGCCGAAAACACGGCTTTCCCGGATATTCCCGTTAAATAACCGAAGTATACGATTATTATACGCAGCCGGTAGGTTTTGGAAGACCGGCATACCTGCAAGCCTGCTTCGCAGGGCCATCCGGAAACAACTGATACAGGTACTTGGTGTTACCCTTGTCGGCTCCCATCGTCTTCTTGATCTCCTTGACGAGGATCTTGATCATCGGTGCTATCTGGTACTGCTGATAGTAAGACCTCAAAAAGTTGATTACTTCCCAGTGGGCACTGGTTAATTCGAGACTGTCTTCTTTAGCGAGATGCTTGGCAATACCGTCCGACCAATCATTTAAATTCGTCAGGTAGCCATCTTCGTCAAGCTCGATCTTCTTGCCTTCAAACTCAATCGTACGCATGTTTATCCTCCTAAATTAATTTTAAAGTAGTTCGGGAAACTCCCTCTTCTATATATTCTGATGATTCTATTTTTATAGTCCATAAACTTAATACACATCCTGTATCGTCGTCAAATAAAAATTATTTATAAGCCTATAACCAAATATTATACGAGGGGATAATCCATGGTTTAATCTATGGCCGGGTACTGTAAAACCGGCCGGTAACCATCCGTTTGGACGCAGGTTATTTGGACACAGGCTGCTTAGATGCCGTAAGTGGCCGCGGAGGCCGACGACGGGTGTTAACCCCGGTCTACTCCCCATTTTTTGCCTTATTCCCGAGAATCTTCACGAAAACGAGGTTACCGCAGGTCTCGCGTGGATTGTCCGAACGGTGGGCGGGTGAAACGGTGTGGTTAAGCTCCCTGTAGTTAAGATAATCCTCTTTGTAGTCCACGGAGGCCTCCAGTGACTTTGCCATGTCCCAGTCCTCGCCACACGCGTAGGCCAGGGCGTCCATAAAGGCTTCTCCCATGTTTTTGCCCGATGCGTCGTAAACAAAGACTGCGCCACATGAACATTTGCCGCCATCGAAAAAACCTAACATGGTGGATACCTGCCTGGGGGGAGCGAAAAGCTCCCGGCAGTGCGGGCAACGCGGCCGTGTCAATTCGCTTTTATCTTCTCTTTCTCTTCTGCCAAATCTGCTCATCTTTATTATCCGTAATTATACTTGTTGCAGTTGCTATATGTCAAAGGGTATGGGCCACTTTATTTTTTTACAATCCTGGCTGCTTTGCCTATTATGGCGAATGACGCCCTTAGAAACTCGTCGTAAAAAGTGATTCCCATGAGAAAAAACGCGCACATGACGACGAAGGCGAGGATGAAAAACCAGTGGTTGAAGACAAGGAAAATATCCGGAAAGGACACCCTGCCAAGGCCCGTATAGCCGAAGAGCTTGTCTATCCTGCTTCCGTCGAAGAGCTCTGCGTAGGCTATAGAGCCGGCTACGAAGCCCGCCATGGTGGGAAGGGAGTCGAGAGCACCCTCACCGAGAGCACCGGCCGCTATGGCCGGACAATAACCGGAGATGGCCAGCCCTGCCCCAAATATAATGCCGCCTACCAGTTGAGCCAGCACGACGGTATGGGGCAGATATAGATTTATCGCCCCGGCGTCCCTGAAGAAATAAATGAGTATCATACCCGCCATGAGCAGTGGAGTTCCAACGCGAAAGAAGGTGAAGTCCCACAGCCTGAACATTCCGGAAACACACCCGTACTTGCACATCTTGCCCTTTTGCAGCACTATCCCGAGGAAAGCGCCAATTATAAATCCGCCGTACAGGCTATCCGGCCCAAAAAAGTAACCAATCGTCGAGGGGTCGAAAGTGTCCCTGAGTCTAATCAAAATGTCGTGCATATTCTTTACCCCCTCTTAAGTGTCGACGTTTTCAGGTGATAAAATACCACAGTTGCAAAAACTCCGCCCATCCACAGTGACATCATAAAAATAAAGCCGGCCGGCGCCAACTGAATTACCCCGGATATGAGCATACCCAGTGTACAGCCAAATGCCATACGCGAGCCAAACCCCACGAGGAGTCCCCCCACGAAGGCCCAAAACCAACGTTTAGAGATTGACCCACCCTTACTGCTACGCCACATTTCGGGTATCAGCCTCAGCCTGAAGGTGCCCGACGAAATGGATGAAATAAAGCTTCCACACGTTATGCCAAACACCAGGGCCATTGTCCACTCCACGTAGGGCAGGTACGCCTGCCAATATGGTACTTTGGCCGCGTGGGCGGGGAAAAACACATACTCGACTATAGAGCCTGCCACCGCGTATGCCCTCGACGCTCCAAGGGGGCGACTGGACACGTAAAATGACATGAGCTCCAGGCAGGCAAACAAAAGGCCGGCAATTATGGGAGACCACTCCTTCTTTCTCATGTAAGACATCTCAAACTCCTTAAACTCCTTAATTCTTATGTCGGATTTTTATCCTGTTATCCTAAGACATTTTATCTAAAATATCCCCGGACCGGCAAATTATTTTGGTGCCATCCTTTTGGTGCCATCCAAAAGCCATATCATTATCGATGTTTCTTATCAATGCTTCTTCTCGATTAGAAAATAAAGATCGCCGTGGGCGTGCATGACTCCGGCCTGTGTCTCTGCGTATTGTCCTCTGCCCCAAAAGAAATCCGCCCTGCCGCTGCCCCTGATGGCTCCCCCGGTGTCCTGGTTAATAACGTAACGGCTCAACGGAAGCAGTCCCAGGACGTTACCTGCCTGGTCTACGTCTACCCTGCTGGTGTTGACGTAAGCGAGGGCTCCCTGGGGAAAGACGCTTAAGTCCGTCGCTATGGCCCTGCCGTCTACGAGAGGTACGCCGCTTGCGCTTATGGCTACTGCGTCGCATTTCCTGAAGAACACGAAACTGGGGTTCGTAAAGAGTACTCGCTCCAGTTCCCCGGGATGTTCCCTGAGATACGCCTTTATCCTTTGCATAGAAACAAGTTGAAGAGGAATCTTGCCCTCACTCACCAGAAGACTGCCGATGCTCTTGTATGAGTGGCCGTTGGAGCCGGCATAGCTTACGTACATCTCGTCTCCACCGGCGAGTTCTATTACGCCGGAGCCCTGTATCTGCAAAAAGAAAAGATCCACCGGGTCGTCCACCCACAGGAGCTCAAGCCCGCGTCCCTTGAGCGCGCCCCTGGTTATTTCCTCGTTGGTATAGTAAGGAACCAGCTTGTCTCCTGCGAGGCGGCCTACTATGTGCCGGCCTTTGAGCGTATCTATGAAATTGCCCAGATCAACGGTTATCCTGTCGGCAGGCAGGCCATACAGGGGGTAACGGTACTTGTCACCCATCGTCAGGCTCCCCCGGAGATTCGGTACGTAGTAGCCGGTGAATAACACGTCTTCCGATCCATTGGTACCGGAGGAGACGTAAAGGTTGTATCGCGCCCTTATGGCCTCGTCCATGCCGCCCGGGTCATTGTCATATTTATCCATCAAGGCGATGAAATCCAGGAGAGAAGTTTTCACCTCCTCTACGGTATACGAGTCCTCACCATAGCGAAATATTTTTGGTTCCTTAAGACTGTCGAGGTAATTTATATCCCGCTTTATGGCTTCTTTAAGTGACGCGGCGTCTAAGTCGTCGTAAATAAACGGGTACCGTGAAGCTTCGAGCTTTATCATTGCAGGCAATCGGACCCCTGATAGCGAAGGCTGCACGGCAGGGCTTCCACCCCTGTAAGGGGCACACCTCAACGAGATGAGCGTTAACCCCAGTACCACCGCAACCCTGGCCGACAGTTTGAAACACCCGGCTAACCCTCCGGGCTTAATCCATTGCGACCTTCTCAGCATACTCTCCATACCCTGCAAACTCAGCATACCCTTTCCAGTATTCTAACAAAAATGCTAATATAATATCATAATATCATGCAAACCGAAGATTTAAGCATATCGCAAACCGAAGATTCAAACATCATGCAAACCGAAGATTTGAATCCAAAATCGGTAGAGATAGATGCCCTTAGCATAAATGGGATCGTGGAGGCGATGGAGGGCGAAAACGCCGCCGTCTTTAGCGCGGTAAGGGCAGCCAGGCACTCGATTTCGAAAGCCGTAGAGGACGTTGTGGCTGCCATACGGGCGGGTGGGAGCCTCGTATACGTGGGAGCGGGCACCTCCGGCAGGCTCGGCGTGCTCGATGCATCCGAGATGCCCCCAACGTTCAACGTTGCCCCCGGATTAGTCCGGGCCATCATGGCCGGAGGACAAAAGGCCGTTACCACGTCGGTAGAGGGAGCCGAGGACTGTGTCGAAAACGTGGACGAGGCCATCGATTCGGTTACCGAAAAAGACGTGCTCATTGGGATAACGGCTAGCGGAACAGCCTGCTTCGTCCTGGAATCCCTGAGAAAGGCAAAGCTCCGGGGCACCCGAACCTGGCTCCTTACCTGTAACGACGTAACTTACGATTTTCCCGACGGCACCATATACTTGCCCACAGGCCCGGAGATAGTGGCCGGCTCTACCCGCCTCAAGGCCGGCACTGCCACGAAGATCGCCCTTAACACCATATCCACCGCAGCTATGATTAGATTAGGCCGCGTCTACTGCGGTTTTATGGTCGACGTGGTGCCATCCAACGACAAACTCAAAAGACGCGCCATACGCATTATAAAAGAGATTGCCGGCGTGGACGATCGCTTAGCAGTAAAACTTCTCGCAGAGTCCGGCGGCAACGCCAAAACCGCCATCCTCATGCACCTCAGAGGTGCCACCCGTGAGCAGGCTCTGGCACGGCTCGACCTGTCGGGTGGCTCACTGAGGGAAGCATTAGCATTGGGAAGGAAGCCGTGAAATTACCCATAATCTCAACCAATCCGGCCGATTGGGCTAATTCGGCCAGTCCGGCCAATCCGGCCAAAATAATAGGCATCATGTCCGGCACCTCCCACGACGGCGTCGACGCGGCCCTGGCACTTATAGGCCTGGAAGGCGAGGGAGACACCGGGTACGACGCAATATCAGAATACGATGGAATATCGGTCAGGGTGCTCGATCACCTGCACGTGCCTTACACCCCGGAGCTAAGAGACAAAATCAGCCTGGCCTTTACCGGGGACACCAACCACCTGTGCCGTCTCAACTTCGAGCTTGGCGAGGTGTTTGCCGAAGCGGCACTGTCCCTCATGAAGCAGTCGGATTGCGAGCCGTCCTCCGTAGAAGCCATAGCTTCCCACGGGCAGACGGTTTACCACGTGCCCTCCACACCGGGACAAAGTGGCTCCACGTTGCAAATAGGCGAGGCCTCCGTGATTGCCGTGAAAACGGGAGTCCTGACAATATCGGATTTTCGTACAAAAGACGTTGCACTCGGAGGCCAGGGGGCTCCTCTTGTCCCCATTGCAGATTACATCCTCTTTCACAAGCCGGGCACAGTGAGGGCCGTCCTCAACATAGGTGGCTTGTCTAACGTTACCATAGTCGGTGAAAGACCCGGCGACATTGTGGCCTTCGACATCGGCCCCGGAAATTCCCTAATGGACGATCTCGTGAGACTCCACACCAGCGGCCGGGCATGGTTCGACAGGGACGGCTCGTTGGCCGCCGGCGGAAAATTAATCGGTGAGCTTTTCGATGAGCTTCTTGCAAACCCCTATTTTAAGGAACTACCCCCTAAGTCCACCGGCAGGGAGCTATTCGGCATGGCCCTCGTTCGTTACGTACTGGCCAAATACGGCAACACGAAACCGGAGGACCTGCTCTGTACCTTTGCCAACCTCACTGCGACTACCATCTGCGACGCTATCGCCCCCTACGGGCCCCGTGAAGTTATCGCCACTGGCGGAGGCTGCAAAAACTTATTCCTCATGGGGCTTTTGAGGGAGAAGATGGAAGGCTCCGGCATAGCCTTAACCGAAATATCGCACTACGGGGTATCTCCCGAGGAAAAGGAAGCGGTGTGCTTCGCCCTACTGGGGTTTCTCACACTCAGGGGCATGGCCGGTAACGTTCCCTCAGCCACCGGAGCCTCCCGTGGAGCCATACTGGGCAAGATCAACCTGCCGGGCTAAATTCCCGGCTGCCGGTTGGCGCTGACCCACACCTCAGAAGGGGTAGCGTAAGGACGCGTCTTTTGCCACCCCTCTGCCCCCCAGGGGGGTATTCGAAGCGAGGGGAAGGCTTTCCCTGACGTATGTCTTGACGCGATAGTGCGTTGCCCAGGGCTTTTCAAGGACGATCACCGTCACGGGTGTTTCCGGGCTGCGGTATGTGCATGACACCGCGATTTCCCCGAGCCTGGGCCCGCACTGCCGAGGCGTCATGGTCGGGGTGAAGATAAAAATTCGTCACGCATAGCAGGCTGTGATTACCGCTGCTTGCGTTGAAAATGCCGGACGTCCATAGTCGGGAGTTAGGGATGATAACCTCGGTGTCGTCCGCAGTTACGATATGCACTGCACGGACGCCAATGAATTTCACTTCGCCGTATGTGCCGGCCACTTCGATCCAATCCCCCGGCTGGTAGGTGTTTTCCAATATCGTCATCAGACCGGTTACAAGGCTGCTCACATAATCCTTGAGGGCGAAGGCTAAGGCCAAAAAGACCGTGCCGGCCAGGGCAAAGACATTTTGGAACGTCGGTTCGACCAGAATCACCACTATGATGACAATGGCCGCGAGATCGATCAAAAGGCGCAGAAGCGGCGGCACTCGCAAGATGGTCAGGCGCATGCGCGGCGACGCTTTTTCGGCCGCCCGGCGTACCACCCACCGTACTAAAATCACCAGCATACGGGCCAGAACCAGCACGGCCAGAACGACCACGACGTGTTCCCACGTCAGCTTCCGTAAAAACACCCCAACATCGTGATTATTACCCATTTTACACCTCCTTCGCCGATACCGGACATTTCTCCTGCTCCCGCAGTGCGTTACGGCTCAAGTCTTCCCGCCCACCTCAGGCGAACAAGAAGAGAGATAGGGAACACTTTCCCAATTTTCCCGCTTATTATGACTACAATCCTTTCCGGTTATCAACCCAATGTCATTTCTCAAAGGTATTTCAACCTGAAAACGGCAGTTAGAAATCATGTAAACAGGCATATCTCCTTGTTCTATAAGGTTATTTTGTCTTGGTTCAGCGTGAATTGGACAAACCCGATTCACGATTAAGATAGTTC
>JADFXJ010000101.1 GCA_015233615.1 Nitrospirota bacterium | reverse complement strand
AAGAGAAGGCGGCAGGACGGTTGGAGCCGGCGTCGTAACGGAAATATTGGAGTAGCGTCTTGAACGAGAGAATACGAATAAAGCTGAAAGGATACGATCACAGGCTGCTAGATCAGTCGGTGAAGGAGATAGTCGACACAGTTCACAGAACTGGTGCTCGGATAGCCGGGCCGGTACCACTGCCTACCCATATACAGAAATTCACAGTGCTGAGGTCACCACACGTAGATAAAAAGTCGAGAGAGCAATTCGAGATCAGAACGCACAAGAGGCTGATCGACATTCATGACCCGACTCAGCAGACCGTTGATGCTCTGATGCAATTGGAACTGTCAGCCGGTGTCGACGTAGAGATCAAGCTGTAGCGTTACGCTGCAGCATACAAAGTGCTTGTTTACAGAGTGCTTGTGATAAGTATAGAGCAGGATACAATGGGAAGGGTTTAATATTATGACCGGTATAATAGGAAAAAAGCTAGGCATGACACAAGTGTTTGCCGAAAGCGGAGACATGGTTATCGTGACTCTGATAGAAGCGGGTCCGTGCTGTGTGATACAGTGCAAGACCATGGAGCGGGATGGTTATGCGAGCATAAAGCTGGGATTTATCGAAGAAAAGAAAGTTAAACATATTAACAAACCCATGAAGGGCGTCTTTGAGAAGGCAAACCAAAAGGCGTACAAGATACTGAAAGAGTTTAAACTGGAAGGTGTAAAAGTCGGCGACATGGTCACGGTGGCTAACTTTACACCCGGTGAAAAGGTCAGGGTTAGCGGCGTTTCTAAAGGAAAGGGTTTTCAGGGAGTCATGAAAAGGCACAATTATGCCGGAGGCCCCGGTTCGCACGGATCGATGTTTAATCGTGCTCCCGGGTCGATTGGCGCCAGTTCCTTCCCGTCGAGAGTTTGGAAAAACAAAGGGATGCCGGGCCATATGGGCCTGGAAAGGGTAACGGTCAGTAATCTTACCGTTTACGATGTAAAACCTGAGCAAAACCTTATTATAATCAAGGGTGCAGTGCCAGGGCCAAAAGGAAACATAGTAGAAATCAGAGGCAGTAAATAATAGAGGGTATATAGAAGGTAGAGTTATGCTAGAGGCAGAAATTAAGGATAAGAGCAACAACGTAGTGGAGAAAGTAGGACTACCCGAAGGAGTTTTTGGCCTTGAAGTGAGGCAGGACATTCTTCACACAGCCGTGTTGAACTACCTGGCTAACCAAAGACAGGGCACGCACGCTACAAAAACCCGCGGCCTGGTTAGAGGCGGCGGAAGGAAGCCCTGGAAACAAAAGCACACCGGACGGGCCAGGCACGGCAGTATAAGGTCTCCGCTCTGGAGAGGCGGTGGTACAATATTCGGGCCTCTGCCCAGAGATTATTCATATAAACTGAATAAAAAGGTAAAGCGGCTTGCCCTGAAAACTGCTCTATCGTCAAAGTATTCGGACGGAGAACTCTCTATCGTCAACGAAATAGAGATGCCGAAACCGAGAACTAAAGACGTGATAGCTCTTATGGCTGCCCTGCAACTGAACGGCAAGAAAGTCCTCATCGTCCTGCCCGATAGTGACAGTAGCAATAACGTCGTACTGTCGTCACGCAACATTCCGGGAATTACCGTTGCAAGGCCGTCGGACATTAACACGTATTACGTCCTGGCCCACGATCACGTATTAATGACGAAAAACGCTCTTGAAACGATTAGGGGGCTTGAAGAATGAAAAACATCCATACGATAATAAAGAAACCGTTGTTTACGGAAAAAGCGACCTTTTTAAAGGAAAACGAGAATAAGCTATACGTAGAAGTAGACATGAACTCTAATAAAATAGAAATAAAGAGGGCCTTCGAAGAAATTTTCAAAGTAAAAGTCGCCAGGGTGACAACTACTATAAGGCCAGCCAAGTGGAAGCGTTTTGGAAAAAGCGTAGGACAGACTAAAAAGATCAAAAAGGCAGTGATCACCTTAAAACCGGGTGAGAAGCTAGATTTCATAGAGGGAGTCTAATGGGAATAAGGAGATATAATCCGACGTCTGCAGGCAGAAGGTTCCAAACGGTTTCGGACTTCGAAAACATAACGACCGATACACCTCACAAACCGTTATTGGCACCCTTGAGGAAGACAGGAGGACGTAACAACAATGGCAGGGTTACGTCGTGGCAAAAGGGCGGTGGAAACAAGAGGCGTTACAGGGTAATTGATTTTAAACGGGATAAGATCGGCATACCTGCTACTGTAGAGAGCCTTCAGTACGATCCAAACCGTTCCAGCCGCATAGCGTTGCTAAAGTACGCAGACGGTGAAAGACGATATATAATCGCACCGGAGGGACTGAAGGTCAACGAAGAAGTCATGTCTGGCTCAGGGGTGGAAATAAAGGTTGGCAATGCACTTCCCATCAAAGAAATCCCGCTTGGAAGCGTAATCCACAACGTGGAATTAAGGCCCGGCGAGGGTGGTAAGATGGTTAGGGGAGCCGGGACGCAGGCACAACTGGTGGCTAAGGACAGCCTGTACGGGCAAGTAAAATTGAGTTCCGGAGTGGTAAGGCTGGTATCCATTGTTTGCATGGCGACTTTAGGCCAGGTCAGTAACGCCGCGCACGAAAATATATCCATAGGGAAGGCCGGACGTAATCGCTGGAAAGGTAAGCGGCCGCACGTCAGAGGCGTCGTTATGAATCCAATCGACCATCCGCTCGGAGGGGGAGAGGGCAGGAGTTCGGGAGGCAGACCGCCATGCTCTCCATGGGGTAAGCCGGAGGGTGTAAAGACGAGAAAGAATAAGAGAACCGATAAATATATAGTAAAAAAGAGAAAATAAGACGGGGGACGTATGCCTAGATCGATAAAAAAAGGACCTTTCGTAGATGATTCGCTGATGAGGAAGGTGAACAAGATGCTGGATTCCGGCGACAAGAAGATCATAAAAACATGGTCGCGTCGTTCTACAGTAGTGCCTGATTTCATAGCTTTGACGTTTGCCGTCCACAATGGGCACAAATTCATCCCGGTTTACGTAACGGAGAATATGGTAGGGCATAAGTTAGGCGAATTTTCACCGACGCGTACCTTCAGAGGTCATGCCAGGAGTGAAAAATCCGCTGGAAAACCGGCGGGAAAGCCGATGGGAAAGCAGATGGGAAAGGGTAAATAAAGAGATGGAATCTAAAGCGATATTGAAACACGCACGTATAACGCCTCGCAAGGCGCGAAGAGTTACCGCCCTCATTAAAGGGAAAAAGGCAAAGGATGCGCTCATAATGCTGAAGTTTATGCCCTACCGGGGTTCCGACATGGTGATAAAGCTGGTTAAGTCGGCTATGGCTAACGCCGAACAGAAAAACGTAGCCGACCCTGAGGAGATGAAAGTATCTTCGTACGTAGATCAGGGGCCGATGATGAAAAGGATAATGGCGAGAGCCATGGGAAGAGCTAATGTGATAAAGAAAAAGACGAGCCATATTACAGTGGTATTGTCGGAATGATGGAGGTGGTTTTTGGGACAGAAAACGCATCCAACGGGTAACAGACTTGGAATTAATAAGACCTGGGACTCAAGGTGGTACTCTAAGGCCAATTATGCAAAGCAGTTGCACGAAGATTTATTCCTGAAAAAACATATCAAAGACAAGCTGTACCATTCGGGAATAGGGAAAGTAGATATAGAAAGAGCCGGGCAGAAGATTAAGATCATAATACACACGGCCAGACCGGGTATAATCATCGGTAAAAAGGGTGCTGAGGTGGAAAATCTTAAGAGGTCCATTGAAAGTGCTATAAAGACACCGGTAAGCATAGATATCAAGGAGATAAGGAAACCCGAGTTAGACGCGCAATTGGTAGCTGAAAACATCGCCATGCAGATAGAAAAACGCGTTGCCTACAGAAGGGCGATGAAGAAATCGGTGCTTTCGTCGATGAGATTTGGAGCTTTGGGTGTCAAAGTCGCATGTTCGGGCAGATTATCTGGAGCGGAAATAGCCAGGGCCGAATGGTATAAAGAAGGAAGAATTCCTCTTCACACCTTCAGGGCGGACATAGATTACGGTTTTGCCGAGTCTAAGACCACTTACGGTATAATAGGAGTGAAAGCCTGGATATACAAAGGCGACGTGCTGCCTGAGAGTAAGGGAAGCGCATAGTTGCCTTTTAAAATTAGCCCACTTCCACTTTGGGAGGGCGGGCGGGCACGGATTTTAAGGAGTTACTTACGATGTTAATGCCTAAAAAAGTTAAGTACAGAAAGATGATGAAAGGTAACATGAGAGGTAAGGCGGAGCGTGGAAGCGACGTGTCTTTCGGCGACTTCGCACTTAAGGCTCTCGAACCCGGCTGGGTGTCCAGCCGCCAGATAGAGGCGGCTCGCGTTGCCATAACCAGGCATGCCAAAAGGGGCTGTAAGCTTTGGATCAGAGTATTTCCGGATAAGCCTATAACCAGGAAACCCGCTGAAACGAGAATGGGCAAGGGTAAGGGAAACCCGGAGTTTTGGGTGGCAGTCGTCAAACCCGGCAAGGTACTGTACGAGCTCTCCGGCATAACCGAAACGATCGCAAAAGAGGCACTTCGCCTGGCATCGTACAAGCTGCCGGTGGCAACGAAATTCGTCAGGAGAGAGGAGGCCGTGATTTGAAAACAACCGAGATAAGAAACCTTAGCCTCGATGAGATAGATCTGAAGGAGAAGGATTTCAAAAAGGAAATGTTCAATTTGAGGTTTCAGGCGGCAAGAGGCGACATACAGAACCCAAAGAGAATCGGAGCGGTGAGAAAAGACGTTGCACGACTGCTGACTATAAAAAACGAGAGGAAAAGGAAAAATGCCTAAAAAGGTATACACGGGTAACGTGGTAAGCGATACGATGGATAAAACCGTTACTGTTGCAGTGAGCAGCCTTTACCAGCATCCTCTGTACAAAAAAACGGTGAAAAGGACGATAAAGTTAAAGGCACACGACGAACAGAACGTTTGCAAGACCGGAGACAAGGTCGAGATTAAAGAATCAAGGCCGATAAGCAAGACCAAGCGGTGGGTCGTAATAAACAGGTTGACAAAGGAGAGCATCGATGATACAGGTAGAAACGTTTCTTGACGTAGCCGACAACTCTGGAGCTAAGAAGGTTCAGTGTATAAAGGTGCTTGGCGGTTACAAAAAAAGGTATGCCCGTATCGGGGACATAATTGTAGTCAGCATCAAGGAAGCCCTGCCGGAGGGAAACGTGAAAAAGGGTGCCGTGGCTAAGGCGGTCGTAGTAAGGACGAGAAAGGAGACAAGACGGCCGGACGGTACTTACATAAGGTTTCAGCAAAATGCCGTCGTACTTATAAATGCCGCGCGTGAGCCGATTGGTACAAGGATTTTTGGCCCGGTAGCCAGAGAGTTGCGTTGGAAGGAGTTTACAAAAATCATTTCTCTCGCGCCGGAGGTCCTTTAGGTTATAAAGAAGGAACCGGAGAAATATTTGCAGCAGATTATATATATAATGCATTATAGATTATTATATAGGATGTTCCGATAGCGATGCATACTAAACATTTGAGGTAAGACATGGGACTGAGCTTAAAAAAAGAAGATACCGTTGTAGTCATAACCGGAAAAGAGAAGGGTAAAAAAGGCAGAATCATACGCGTGGTGGGCAAGAAAGATACCGTTATCGTAGAGAACACGAACGTCATCAAAAAGCACATGAAGCCTAACAGAAAGTACGCCCAGGGTGGTATAATCGAAAAAGAGGCCCCCATTGCCCTTTCGAAGGTCATGCTGATTTGCCCACGTTGCTCTAAGGCAACGCGTATTGGCAATCAGGTGTTAGGTGGTGGAAAGAAGGTTCGGGTCTGCAAGAAGTGTAAGGAGGTAATCGACTGATGGCTGCGTCTCCACGTATGAAAGATAAGTATAAAAACGAGATCATAGCCGCTTTGGCCAAGGCTTTTGCGTATAAAAACGTTATGCAGGTGCCAAAGGTGGAAAAGGTCGTACTCAACGTAGGTCTTGGAGAGGCGATTCAGGACATCAAGCTTTTGGACGCGGCACAAAAGGAACTCGAGATGATAGCCGGACAGAAGGCGATAGTGACAAAGGCTAAAAAATCCATAGCCGGTTTCAAGCTGAGAAAGGGGATGCCTATAGGCTGCAAGGTTACCCTGAGAGGCTATAGAATGTATGAATTTCTCGACAAGTTGATAAGCGTAGCGTTGCCCAGAATAAGAGATTTCAAAGGAGTGTCGGGAAAATCCTTTGACGGCAGAGGCAATTTCAGCCTTGGTGTGAGGGAGCAGTTTATATTTCCCGAAATAGATTACGATAAGGTAAATATGGTGCACGGGTTAAACGTCATAATATGTACGACGGCACCTACAGATAGAGAGGGGAAGGCATTGCTGAAAGAGTTTGGCATGCCTTTCAGGGAATAAATCGGTTGACGATAATAAAGATCTGGTAACAAAGAGGATTTATGGCCAAAACATGTTTGATTGAAAAGTGTAAGAGGACTCCAAAGTTCAAGGTAAGGGCATATAACAGATGTCAGCAGTGCGGGAGACCCCGTGGTTACCTGAGGAAGTTTGCCATGTGCAGGATCTGTTTCAGATTACTATCGCTACAGGGAAAAGTCCCTGGCGTAACAAAATCTAGCTGGTAGGGGTGCGATTATGATGACGGATCCGATAGCGGATATGCTCACGAGAATGAGAAATGCAATAATGATAAAGGCGGAAAAAGTAGATATCCCCGCTTCGAGAATTAAACTGGAAATAGCGAAACTCCTTAAAGAAGAGGGTTTTATAAGGGCATACAAGATATTGAAAGATAAAAAACAGGGAATCCTGAGGATATCTCTGAAATATATCGAAAACAAAAGCGTTATAACCGGCGTCAAAAGGGTCAGCACACCCGGCAGGCGCTCCTATTCCGGGTACAAGGAGATTATTCCCATTATGGGTGGAGTTGGAATTGTCGTGTTGACGACGCCGAGGGGTATAGTTACCGATTCGACGTGTAAAAAAGAAAAAGTTGGCGGAGAGGTAATAGCCCATGTGTGGTAAGCCACGTGCCTGGTAAGACGTGAGACGACAATGGCAGTCAGTTAAGGAAGAGGATTGCCGCTTTCGCGGCAGTGGCATATCAGGATTATAGATAATCTATCATACTTAAACGAAGGAGTATAGGCGATGTCCAGGATAGGCAGGAAACCTATTGTGATCCCGAAAGGGGTGACAGTTAAGATCGAAGAGGGAACCGTTTACGTTAAGGGCGGCAAAGGGGAGTTAAACTGGAGATTCCCGGAGCAGATGAGCCTGCACGTCACGGACGATGCTTTGAAGATCGAAAGGCAGAGCGACTCACGTGCCGAGAGAGCCCTTCACGGTTTGACGAGATCTTTAATAAACAACATGTGTATCGGCGTGTCAAATGGTTTTACTAAAGAGATGGAACTCGCCGGTGTAGGCTACAGGGCAACCGTTAGTAACGATAAGGTTGAGTTTGCAATAGGCTATTCACATCCGGTTCAATACATGCTTCCCAACGGGATTACAGCCGGTATAGACAAAAAGCAGACTAAACTAACGTTAACCGGCATAGATAAGCAGCTTCTCGGGCAGGTAGCCGCAAATATAAGGAGCATCAGGCCCCCCGATGCTTACAAAGGTAAAGGCATAAGGTACGCGGGCGAGAGGATTAAACTGAAACCAGGTAAAACGGGATCAAAGTAAGGAAATGTGGTTAACATTGAATAAGGAGACGTGGTTAAATTGAATAACGATAAAATTTTTCTCAGAGAAAGACGGCATGCGAGGGTCAGAAAAAAGGTGTCAGGTACTGAGGAAAGACCAAGGTTGACTGTATACAAGAGCCTGAATCATATGTATGCCCAGGTTATAAACGATGTGGTAGGACAAACGATAGCGAGTGCCTCGACTATCGATAAGGAATTTCGTCTTTCCGGTGAGCTGAAGGGCCATAAAGGCAACGTTAACGCCGCTAAGAAGGTGGGTGAGATGATAGCCAGGAAATCGAAGGAAAAAGGTGTTGGCAAGGTAGTGTTCGATAAAGGCGGATTTAAGTATCACGGACGGATTAAGGCCTTGGCCGACGCGGCCAGAGAGGCGGGGCTGGAGTTTTGACAACCGGGCCGGGCAGGCTTCTGGTATAAGAATAAGGAGGTAAGTTGGGCAGGATAGATTCAGAAGAGTTAACGTTGCAGGAAAAGGTCGTATTTATTAACAGGGTAGCTAAAGTGGTGAAGGGTGGCCGGCGGTTTTCGTTCAGCGCACTGGTGGTTGTCGGTGACGGAGAGGGAATAGTCGGTATCGGCAAAGGAAAAGCCAACGAGGTACCGGAGGCTATCAGGAAAGCTATAGAAAAAGCGAAGAAAGCCCTGTTTAAGTTTCCTCTCAGGGAAGGAACTATCCCACACAGGATAATCGGTCACTTTGGCTCCGGACGGGTAGTATTGAATCCCGGGAAAGAGGGTACCGGTCTGATAGCGGGAGGTCCCGTGCGAGCTGTGCTCGAAGTTGCCGGAGTGCACAACATAGTTGCCAAGTCACTCGGCAGCACGAATGCCTTTAATGCAGTGAGGGCAACGTTTAACGGCCTCACCTTGTTAAAAGATCCGGATGCGGTACTGAGGCTGAGAGGAAGAGGCGAGGATAGTGCTAATCCGAAAGAGGCAAATAAATAGAAGGACTGGTAAACGATGATAAAAATTACTTTGAAGAGAAGTTACGCCGGTTTAACGGAGTCCATGAGGAGAACTTTGCGGGCATTGGGTCTTAAAAAGATTGGAATGACCGTCGAAAAGAAAACAGATCCTGCTATTTACGGCATGATTCACAAAGTGTCCCATCTGGTAAGCATAGAGGAAACCGGTAAATAGAGTTTTAACCGAATCGGTAAAAAGGTTGAACTAACGAGAGAGATTGAATTATCATACGAATCTGCTATCTGGAAGAAATTATAGCCGCAACAGGCTCGACAGGCCGTAGTTAACCGGGTATAAGCGCAACCTGAAATAAAGCGTAGTAATATTGATAAGTTAGATAAGCAATAAATGGATAAGCAATAAGTTGTTGATTTTTAAAATAATTTTAAATAAATGGTGTTGGAGGCAGATGAATGAGATTGAATGAATTACACCCGGCCGCCGGAAGTACGAAGAAGGTCAAGAGAGTAGGCAGAGGGGTAGGTTCCGGCCACGGCAAGACCTCGTGCAAAGGCCATAAAGGGCAGAAGGCTCGCGCGGGTTCGGGTAAGAAACCCGGATTTGAAGGCGGGCAAATGCCGCTGCAAAGGAGATTGCCCAAGAGAGGCTTTAAGAACGAGCCATTTTCGCTGGAGTATTCGATCATAAATCTCGACGATCTCAACGAAATCGTTGACGTCAACGAGATCACACCGGAGGTGTTAAAAAATTTGGGCATAATCAAGAAATTTTTGGACGGGATAAAGGTATTAGGCAGGGGTGAGCTAAGGAGGCCTTTGGTCATTAAGGCTAACAAGTTCAGTAAGAGCGCCTTAGAGAAAATAACTGCGTCCGGCGGCCAGGCGGTCTTGATAGCTTAATCGGCGGACGGGAAAAACAATAGCAGAATAATTGAGGTAAGCATATTGGGATTCGTAGCTAGTTTTCAGAACATCTTAAAAATCGAAGAGTTAAAAAAGCGGATTTTTTTTACCTTTGCACTGCTATCAGTATATAGAATAGGTGCGCACATACCGACGCCGGGGATTAACGGCGAACAGTTGAGCAAGTTTTTGACGGAGCGGGGCGGTGCTCTCATGGGATTTTTCGACATGTTCTCCGGCGGAGCTCTGTCAAGGGTTACCATATTCGCGCTGGGTATAATGCCTTACATCAGCGCCTCGATTATATTTCAGTTGCTGACGGTCGTCGTTCCGGCTATCGGGAAGTTGGCCAAGGAAGGCGAAGAGGGCAGAAAGAAGATAACCCAGTATACGAGATATGGCACCGTTGTTATAAGCGCCATACAGTCATTTGGTATAGCGGTTGGGCTGGAGACCATGGCGGAGGGACAATTCATACTGCATCCCGGTTGGGGGTTTCGGTTTACCACCATGATTACGCTGACGGCCGGAACGGCCTTTATAATGTGGCTTGGCGAGCAGATTACCGAAAGAGGAATCGGCAATGGTATATCTCTGATAATATTCGCGGGTATAGTAGCACGTCTTCCTAACGCGGTACTAAGCACGGCGAGGCTCGTAAAAGCAGGCGAATTGTCGGTAATACTGATACTCTTCGTCATAATACTGATGGTGGCGGTAATAGCCGGTATTATATATATGGAGCGGGGGCAGCGCAAAATTCCCGTTCAATACGCAAAAAGGATCGTGGGCAGAAAGATGTATGGCGGACAATCGACCCACTTGCCACTTAAGGTAAACACGGCCGGTGTTATACCGCCCATATTTGCGTCTTCGATAATAATGTTTCCCGCCACTATCGCCGGGTTCATAGCTATTCCGTGGGTACAGGCCTTTGCAAAGCAGTTGACCCCGGGCTCTATTTTCCATGACCTGCTTTACGTTGGCATGATAGTGTTTTTCTGTTATTTCTACACCGCCATCGTTTTTAACCCGGTAGACATAGCCGATAACCTGAAAAAGAACGGGGGATACGTGCCCGGTGTAAGGCCCGGGAAACATACTTCCGACTATATATTCAGAGTGTTGTCGAGACTTACCTTTATAGGAGCGATATATCTGTCGGTAGTCTGCGTTTTACCAAGTATACTTATTAGAAAATTTAACGTACCCTTTTATTTTGGAGGAACGTCGTTGTTAATTGTGGTGGGAGTTGCACTGGATACTGTTTCACAGATAGAGTCGCATCTTTTGACAAGGTCATATGACGGACTGCTGAAGAAGGGACGCATAAAGGGTAGAAGGGGTTAACCCTTTTGAGGTAAAATAAAAAAAGTAGTGATAATAATAAAATCGGATGAAGAGATAAAGAAAATTGCACTGGCATCGAGAATCGTAGCGGAAGCTCTTAAGAGACTGGGAGGGATGATTGGACCCGGTGTTTCGACAAAAGAGATAGAAGAATTTGTGGAAGACGTGATAACGAAAATGGGTGGTGCTCCTGCTTTCAAAGGATATAGGGGGTATCCTTCCATTCTTTGCGCTTCTATAAACAGCGAAGTGGTACACGGTATACCATCGAAAAAGCGGGTATTAAAAGAAGGTGACATAATCAGTATCGACGTTGGAGTCATATACAAGGGATTTATAGGAGATGGGGCAAAGACGTACCCCGTCGGGAAGATCGGAGCTACAGCGAGGAAGCTTATAGACGTTACTGAAAATTCTTTGTATGAAGGGATAAAAATGGCAATGCCTGGTAAAAGAGTGTTCGACATATCGTTTGCTATTCAAAACTACGTCGAGAAAAACGGGTTTTCGATAGTAAGGAATTTTGTCGGACATGGCGTAGGAAAGGACTTACACGAGGAGCCGCAGGTGCCAAACTATGGTACTCCTAATAAAGGGCCGCGTTTGCGTAAAGGTATGGTACTGGCCATAGAACCGATGGTGAATGCCGGCAGGCACGAAGTAGCCATCCTTGACGATGGATGGACTGCTGTAACGGTAGATGGTATGTTATCGGCGCATTTCGAGCATACCGTGGCTATTACGGATGATAAACCTGCAATACTTACTACAGTGGAATAATCGATGGCAAAAGAGGACAACATAGAAGTACAGGGAACGATTTTGGAGGCTTTACCTAATGCCATGTTCAAGGTGGAGCTGGAAAACGGCCAGATAATAACGGCATACGTTTCGGGCAAGATGAGGATACATTATATAAAGATATTGTCCGGAGACAAGGTACTTGTAGAGCTGTCTCCCTATGATTTAACAAAAGGGAGAATTACTTACAGGTATAAATAAGTTAAACGTAAGAGTCCCGCGAATTAGGCAGACGACCCGACTGCCAGGCCGCGAGTTCCGCGAATTCGTCAGACGGCCCGTCAGACGGTTCGGCTTTGGCCGGCAGTGGCGGTAAGTTAAAGTACGCAGGTATAAATTATAGCAGAATAAAATATAGAGATGATGGAGGATTAGATGAAAGTACGCGCATCTATTAAGCCTATATGTGCGAAGTGTAAGCTGATAAAGAGAAAAGGAGTAGTAAGGGTGATTTGTGAGAATCCAAAGCATAAGCAGAGACAGGGTTAGAGAGGTATTTAAATGGCAAGAATAGCTGGTGTTGATTTACCAAAGAAAGAGCGTGTAGAGATTGGCTTGACGAGGATATTCGGGATTGGCAGAGTGACGTCTAAGAAGATACTCGCAGAATCGGGTGTAAATCCCAATATTAGGGTTAATGACCTTTCGAGCGATGATATATCGAAGATAAGGACGATCATCGATAAGGACTATAAAGTCGAAGGCGAATTGAAGAAAGACGTATCTATGAACATAAAGAGGTTGACCGAAATTAGCTGTTACCGGGGCCTCAGGCATAAATCGGGGTTACCCGTAAGAGGGCAGCGTACAAAGACAAATGCAAGGACAAGACGTGGACCTTCCAAGGGCGTGACGAAGAAAAAAGGAGGTAAATAATGCCGCCGAGAAAACGTAAAGGGCCGAAAAAAGAAAAAAAGCGCGTGCCAAGCGGCGTAGCCCACGTGCAAACTACTTTTAACAATACACTGGTTACGATAAGCGATCTTACCGGCAACGTTTTGGTTTGGTCCAGCGCGGGAAGCCTTGGATTCAAGGGGTCACGCAAGGGTACCCCTTATGCCGCGCAGATGGCAGCCGAGGCTGCGGCTAAGAAGGCGATAGACATGGGTATGAAGCAAATAGACGTTTATATCAAGGGCCCCGGGGCAGGCCGCGAGAGTGCCATAAGGGCGATTCAGGCAGCAGGTATCGATATAAATATAATAAAGGACGTTACACCGGTTCCACACAACGGATGTAAACCTCCAAAGAGGAGGAGAGTATAATATGGCGAGATACCATGATCCGTTGTGCAGGCTGTGCAGAAGGGAAGGCGAAAAACTTTTTTTGAAGGGTGAAAGGTGTTTTACCGACAAATGTTCCATCGAAAGACGGAAATATGCACCTGGGCAACACGGACAAAGACGTGCCAAGCTTTCCGACTATGGGATCCAGTTGAAAGAAAAACAGAAGGTCAGAAGGATTTATGGCTTAATGGAAAGGCAGTTTAGAAAATACTTCGCCGAGGCGGAGAGAAGAAAGGGAATAACCGGAACACTGCTTTTGCAATACCTTGAACTCAGACTGGATAACATCGTCTTCAGGCTGGGGTTCGCTTCGAACAGGAACCAGGCCAGGCAACTAATTACGCACGGCCATCTTGCCGTTAACGGCAGGAAAGTCAACATTCCATCTTTTAGAGTAAAAGTGGGAGACGTCGTCGAAGTCCTGGAAAACAGCAAAAATATAGGGAGTATCGCCGAGAGCCTGACTAGAATAGAGCATACTGGACTGCCCGGTTGGATAGAAGTGGATGCACAAAACATGAAAGGAAAAGTTGTACAGTTGCCGGAGAGAGAGGACATTCCACTCGTAGCTAAAGAGCAGTTAATAGTAGAGTTTTATTCAAGATAATTAAACGGAGGCTTTATGTTGCTTGAGATAAGAGGTTTTCAGTTGCCCGAGAATGTTTACGTGGAAGATGAGACATTTTCGGACAGATACTGTAAACTGATAGCCGAGCCATTGGAACGGGGATATGGTGTGACGATCGGCAATGTTTTAAGGAGGATTCTGCTTTCGTCCATAGAGGGCGCAGCCATAACCTCCGTGAGAATCGAGAACGTTTATCATGAATTTTCCACGGTAAAAGGCGTTAAAGAAGACGTATCGGAGATAGTGCTTAACTTGAAGAGAATCAGATTACACCTTGAAGGAGACGAAGAGCTCGTTGCCCACATAGATGTCTCCGATAAAGATCAAGTGACGGCATCGGATATACAGGCGGATAGCAGACTGACTATATTAAACCCCGATGCGCAAATCGCCATGCTGGACAGGGGTGTGGATTTTAAAGCCGAACTTCGTATAAACAAAGGCAGAGGCTATATCCCATCCGAAGAAATACCAACCGACAACCTTCCGATAGGTACCATAAGCGTCGATGCCATATTTACCCCGGTTACGAAGGTGGTCTTCAACGTAGATAAAACAAGGGTTGGAAAGTCTACCGATTATGACAAACTGATTCTTGAAGTATGGACCGACGGTAGTATAAACCCAAAAGATGCCGTTGGCAAGGCAACACAGATACTGCAGAGGCATCTGAAGTATTTCATGCTGGCCGGGGATGAAAAACCCGGTGAGGAGATTGTCGTTAAGGAGAAAGCCGGCGTTGCTTATAAAGAAGCCGAAACCCATTACGTTGCTCCCGTCCACGTTGCCCCGCCGGGAAACAAGGAGTTCAATAAAAATCTCATCAGGACGGTAGACGAGCTGGAGTTTTCGGTACGCTCGCAGAATTGCTTAAAAAACGCCGACATAAAATACATCTACGAACTGGTGCAGAGAAGCGAGCACGAAATGTTGAAGATGAAAAACTTTGGCAGAAAATCCCTCGACGAGATACGCGAAATACTTTTAACCATGGGGCTCGATTTTAACGTCAGAGTGGACATGGATGCGGTCAAAAGAGAGCTAGCCGCAAAAAACGGAGGATAACCTTATGAGACATTGTGTAGCTACAAGAAAATTTAACAGGCCGGCCAATCAGAGAAAGGCACTGTTCAGGAGT
The DNA here is from genome assembly GCA_015233615.1 of Nitrospirota bacterium. Classification (GTDB taxonomy): domain Bacteria; phylum Nitrospirota; class Thermodesulfovibrionia; order Thermodesulfovibrionales; family Magnetobacteriaceae; genus JADFXJ01. Next base: position 615 of record JADFXJ010000101.1, on the reverse strand, counting down.
TTAATAACTGCTCTCATCGCGTATGAGAGAATAGAGACTACGCTGATAAAGGCAAAGGCCATAAAGGGTATGGCCGAAAAAATGGTAACCCTTGGTAAAAGAGGCGACCTTCACGCCAAGCGCCTGGCTATGGCCGAAGTGCCAAACCGCAAGATAATGTCTAAGCTGTTCGACGACATTGGGGTGCGCTTCGCGGACAGGAATGGAGGATACCTGAGGATTGTCAAGACACGCAGACGTCTTAAGGATCAGGCCGAGCTAGCCGTGCTGGAATTCGTAGATTACGAGGAAAGAAAAAAATCCGCAGCGCCGGAGAAAGAGAAAGCGAAGAAATAAGCGACAATATAAGCCGAAGAAATAATAGGATCGTCGAAGAAAACACGGCAACGCATAAACAGGATCGCAAAAAAAGTAGGATCAAAGAAAATTAAGGCCGGAAAAATTAAGGATACCAAACATTATGAATGACTTACTATTGCCCGTAGCTATAGTGGTTATATGGCTGGTTCTACAATGGTTCGTATTTCCTCGTCTGGGGATTCCTACCTGAGCTACTAAATTTCAGGAGACGGGTTCTCCTGGTGACATACAAAAGGGCGCTAAGGAATCTAAAGG
>JADFXJ010000203.1 GCA_015233615.1 Nitrospirota bacterium | reverse complement strand
AGTACGTCTGGCAGTCGACGGGGTTTGGAGACGACTTCGAGTCGAAGCTGAGTCTTACTCCCCTGATATTTGGTACGCTGAAAGGCACAATCTATGCCATGTTCTTTGCCGTGCCGCTGGCGATACTTGGTGCCATATGCGTTTCACAATTCATGAGTGACCGCTACACGCGTATAATCAAGCCGGGTATCGAGATAATGGCTGCCCTTCCCAGCGTTGTAATAGGCTTCCTTGCGGGGCTTTGGCTGGCTCCGCTGCTCGAAAAGATGGTGCCCATAGCATTCATAATGCCCCAGATACTGATCGCCCTTACCCTGCTTACCTACCTCTTGTGGTCGACCCTGCCCGTAAAGGTGAGGAGCAGGCTCAAACCGGGTACGGAGTTCATAATACTTATACCGATCTTCATAATAGGTTTTGAGGTATCCTTAGCCGCCAATTACCTGATTCAGACCAAATTATTCGGCGGTGACTTTCGCGTGTGGCTATATAGCGCTATTGGCTGGAAGTACGACCAGAGAAACGCAATGATAGTGGGCCTTGCCATGGGGTTTGCGGTTATACCGATAATCTTTACCATTGCCGAGGACGCGTTGTCAAACGTGCCAAAGCATCTCATCTCGGCTTCGCTGGCTCTTGGCGCCACACGGTGGCAGACTGCGGTGAGGGTGGTATTGCCCGCTGCAATGGCCGGAATATTTTCCGCAGTCATGATAGGGTTTGCCAGGGCCGTAGGTGAAACGATGATAGTGTTGATGGCCACGGGAAACACTCCTATAATGGATTGGAGTATTTTCAACGGTTTTAGGGCGTTGTCCGCAAATCTGGCCGTGGAAATGCCGGAGGCTCCCGAAGGCGGGACGCTGTATAGGGTACTGTTTTTAGCGGCGCTGCTGTTATTTGCGATTACCTTTGTGTTAAACACGGCGGCGGAAATCGTAAGGATGAGGATAAGGAAGAAATTGTACCAGTTATGAATCCGGTTATGTTATTATATTATAAATGGCCGCAAACGATGCGATTCAATTTGTAATTCAAAGTGTAATCCAATGTACGTTCGATTGTTCGATATGTTTTCATAATTCTGAGAGAGAGATATACCTGATGTACGGGAGTTTTGATGACGCAGTGGTTTAATAAGCTTTTCAGAAACGGCGAGCCTTTCATATGGCTGACCGCAGCCGCTTTGGTAATAAGTATAATGATGGTAGGCGGATTACTCGTCCTTATAATGTTTAAAGGGCTTGGAATCTTTTGGCCTTCTGATTTAGTGACTGTCAAGTTAAAAAGCGGCTCTATAGTAATGGGACAGAAAATCCAGCGGGAGGTTATACCGGAGCCGGGCTCTGTCGCAGGTACCGTACTAAAGCAACGGATACTCCTTAAGGTAGCTAACAGGGACGTGTATGGCCAGGACTTCAGGTGGATAGACGAAAGTGACATTGATTCGATGCAGTACCCCAAAGACGCCGTAGTCTTCGAACGAATGGAGTGGGGTGATTTCTACGGGTTCCTAAAGGTCAAACGGGACTCCGGCGGCAAGACTATCGATAACCAACGGCAGATGTGGACTTCTATGACGTCCGAATTGCCAGGGTTGCACCATTTGTTGGACGCAATAAAGAAAGTCGAAAAAATCGAGATAGGCGACATCAACTTCAGGATAGAGAAATTGAGACTTAAAATTCACGGCCTCGAAATTGAAAACGCTAGAACTTACGGTACGGCAAAAATCCCGGAGAGCCTTAAACGTCTCGATAGTTACAGGGCCGAAACCGCCGCACTCGAGAAGAAATACCATGAAAAGGAAGCCACCCTGGCGGAGTTGTATAACAGGCTTAAGGAAAGCGTCATAGTCGTGGATACGATAGACGGCCGGAGTAAGGAGATAAACGAGGGCGGCATAGTGCGTATCTATAAGCCAAACGATTTAGGAGTATTTTCTAAGGCATGGATATACGCGTCGAAGCTCCTGGATTTCCTGGTAGACGACCCACGGGAAGCAAATACCGAGGGTGGGGTTTTTCCCGCCATATTTGGTACCGTGTTCATGGTATTAGTTATGAGTGTAATAGTAATGCCCTTTGGCGTGTTAGCCGCGCTTTACCTGAAGGAATACGCAAAGCAGGGGTTGATTGTGCGTATCGTGAGGATATGCGTAAACAATCTGGCCGGAGTTCCTTCCATGGTATTCGGTGTTTTTGGCCTGGGTTTTTTTATATACTTCATTGGTGGTACGGTAGACAAGTTTTTTTTTACCGACGCACTGCCTACACCTACCTTTGGAACCGGTGGTGTTCTTTGGGCTTCGTTTACGCTTGCCCTTTTGACGCTTCCCGTGGTCATAGTATCGACGGAAGAGGGGCTGGCTGCGGTTCCGAATGACGTAAAGCTGGGGTCTTTGTCTTTAGGTGCCAACAAGTTTGAGACCCTCGTACACGTAATAATCCCAAGTGCGTTACCGGGGATTCTGACCGGGCTGATACTGGCTATAGCCAGGGCTGCCGGAGAGGTGGCTCCACTGATGATAACCGGAGTAGTGAAGCTTGCTCCCAATCTGCCACTGGATGGGCATTTTCCTTTCGTGCACCTGGAGCGGAAGTTCATGCACTTAGGTTTTCACATCTATGACGTTGGTTTTCAGTCGCCAAACGTCGAATCGGCCAAACCGATGGTTTTTATGACAACCTTTTTGCTTATCCTCATAGTTCTCGTGCTGAATCTCGCCGCCATATGGACCAGGAACTATTTAAAGAAGAAGTATTCCATGTCGACAATCTGACCGGCATGATTAAAGTTACAAGGAGGTATGATGGAAAATGTAATGAGTATTTACTGCGAGGAGGACCTGGATTTGAGCGTGCTAGGTATATCGAACAACGGTAAGGGCGGAGGTAATGGTAACGACGGCAGCGACGCAGTAGTGCAGTGTGTTGACCTTACAATGTCTTACGGAGAGAAAACGGCTCTGTTCGACATAAACCTGGAGATCCCCCAAAGGCATATAACTGCCTTTATAGGTCCATCGGGCTGTGGCAAGTCAACTCTTCTGAGGTGTATGAACCGCCTGAACGACCTGATAGAAGGGGTGTCCATAAAGGGCACGATCAGGATAAGCGGAAGGGACATCTACGAGGCCAATTATGACGTGACGGATCTCAGGAGACGTGTCGGAATGGTCTTTCAGAAGTCGAATCCTTTTCCCAAGTCCATTTACGATAACATTGCCTATGGTCCGCGGATTGGTGGATTGACTAAAAGGTCGGCACTGGACGAAATCGTAGAAAAGAGTCTTCGCCACTCCGCCCTGTGGGATGAGGTGAAGGACAGGCTTAACGATAGCGCACTGAGCCTTTCCGGCGGGCAGCAACAGAGGCTTTGCATAGCCCGTGCCATAGCCGTGGAGCCGGAGGTCATACTTATGGACGAGCCATGCTCGGCGCTGGACCCCATTTCTACGGATAAGATCGAAGAACTGATGATTGAGCTGAAAAACAAATACACTATAGTCATCGTCACCCATAACATGCAACAGGCTGCCAGAATATCCGACTATACGGTGTTTATGCTCCTTGGGAGAATCGTGGAACATGATACGACCACAAAGATCTTCGAGAACCCTGCCAATCCCAGGACGGAGGCCTACATAATGGGCAAATTCGGTTAACCGGGAGGTTAATGCC
>JADFXJ010000007.1:53271-59502 GCA_015233615.1 Nitrospirota bacterium | reverse complement strand
CTCTCCCCCCGGCAAGTATACGGGCATAGTCAAACTCAATTATCAGAACAAATCGATCGTTGCGAAAAAAGATTTTGACTTTTACGCCGAAAAAGGTACTGCCGCATCTGCGGACAATACATCCGGGGCACTAAAGGTGGCGGTCTCGGAATCGCCACAGCCGTCATCCAGGCCGGTTTCGGTTGAATCCCCCCTTCCGGAAGCGCCTCATTCCGAAGCGCCTCATTCCGAAACACCTGTACCCGCCGTAACCCACACGCATTCCAAACCCCATGCAAAAGCGGCAAAACATACTCTATTACCTAAAACCTCCCAGCCGGCTCAGGCCATGGCTGTACATAAAGCCGCTGCACCTATAAGCGCCTCAAGCGCCTCAAGCGCCTCCTCCGTAAAAGAGCCGCCGCAACCCGCAGTAAGTGACGCGCCCACTCCGGCTTCGGCAAGCGCCACGGCCGTTTCGACAACGGCACAGCCTGCGTCCGCCCCCGCGGTCAATATCGAAGCGTCTAAAGGAATAACCGGCGATGATTCCAACTCGTTGTGGGTTCTTTTAATCATATCCATTGGTTCTAACGTTATATTGGTACTCATACTTTTGGTCAGGCAGAAGAATTACAGGAACGATTTCGAGCTGATGGCCGCTAAAGCGGAGTTGCAGAGCCAGTCTTTGAAAAACGTCGAAGATGGCGTCGGCGAATTGAAACAACGGATGGATTCCATGAACTACGACGGCATGAAAGCCTCCATTGGTACGGTAACCGGCAAACTCGTAGTTATCGAAGACCAGGTCGCTGAAACCGCCGCCGGTGTTAAATCCTCCTTAGAGGCGCTTACGGAAAAAACCGAGTCCATATTGGCCGAAGTTTCACTGGATACAAATAAGGAGTTCAGAATCCATGATGAGAAAGTTACTCAACAATTCTCACAGCTAAACAGCCGTCTTAACGAAATCGAATCCTTAAGCGCCTCCTCCGGGCTCAGGTCGTACGTTGACGAGTCCGTGGTACCCCGCTTTGAGGCTCTGGTACGTGAGGCAACGGAAAGCGTTTCCAACAAGCTGGACGAAGGCGTAAAGAACAGAATCCTGACGGAAATAGTTTCTCTCAAAGAAGGGGTCATAGAAATAATTCGATTCCTCCTGGCTACATCTAAATAAACAAATCTCTTCCGCATGTCCCCTCACGGTAAATTTGTTCTCGCACATACGCAAGCGGTAGTTGCCGTGTTTTTAAATATTCGAAAAGGGACATTTAACCACGAAATTCACGAAAAGAACTAAAACCACGAAAAAGGACGGATCGTGAGAGTCTGTGCCGCCGTCCCGGCCTAAATACCTGTAGTAACCGGACGAAGTACCAGGAATTTACCAACACCCCCGCCTCTTTCTTTTCAAGGAGGAGGTGCCTAAAGGGGGCTTCGCCCCCTTGTATCCCCCCTTTAATCGCCCCCGCCCCCCGCGAATACGGATGACGGCTCTGGGGTGAAATTTTAACCATCATTCGCTGAGGGGATTTATTTTGACTATTCCAGGTTTTATTGTCTCAGCCTTTTTCTCTGCAACAGGAGGGGCAGGTACCGCTCCGGTCATAGGTAAAGTATCATCCGGTTTTGCAGTAATCTCGGTAAGGACTACTATGCTGATTCTTCTGTTACGAGGATCGGCGGGGTCGGCTTTAATTAAAGGATCCGTTGCGGCCAGCCCGGAGACCTCTGCGATATTATCCGGATTGATACCGTATCGTTGGAGTTCGCGGCGGGCTGCTGAGGCCCTGTCAGTAGAAAGTTCCCAATTTGTATACTTGTTGGTGTAATAATTGAGGGTGTCTGTATGTCCTTCAATAGAAATCCTGGCATTCTTGATAGATTTTATGTTTTCCGATACTATTTGAAGCACTCCCCTGGCGTCGGGCATTAGTTCGGAACTTCCAATGGAAAACATGGGTTTTTGATTTTTGTCGAGTATCTGTATTCTGATACCACCTTTGATTACATCTACCAATACCTGATCCTTTATGTCGGCAAGTTTAGCTTCGACCTCTTTTTTTATCTTTTCTTTTAATTTTTCCTTTTCGTCTTTCGTTTGAGCGCTATTACCACCACCTTTATTATTTTCATCGGACGGTTTCGAACTTTGAGCAATGGTTTGAACGACGTCACTTCCCCTGCCCAAAAAGGACAATCCCGCGGCGTCTAAAACCGAAAGACCTTGATAATAGGCGGCGAGAGCCACCTTACTCTCAGGCGAAGTCATAGAGATCAGCCACATCAATAAGAAAAAAGCCATCATGGCGGTTACGAAATCGGCATAAGCAACCTTCCATGAACCCCCATGGGCGCCACCATGCGCGGCTTTTTTAACTTTTTTAATGATAATACTCTGGCCTTTCATTTTCTTAAAGCCTCCTCTGCTTATATTTTACCATTTAATAACAAAACATTGTTTTGACAACATTGTCAGAAGTGAAAGAACCCGAACAATCCTTATTGGAACCTGAGTTGCCTGAACCGATGCCGTTACCCTGAGAGCTCTTAGACGAAAAAGAAACAGTCGAAGTAGTAAACCTACTTCGGCCGTGCAAATGGAAAACACCGCTATTATACCGTGCCGGGGGGATACTCGCAATGCCAAAGCAGAGAGAACGGTAACGGCTCTATGGCTAAACCTTAAAGCTATGTGTCCGGCATACCCTGGATACGATCTTTTTTCTACCAGGTTCAATATTTATCTTAATCTGTAATGTATCTGTAACATGCCAGGGTGTATAATAAAGCCGTTAATCAAAATCCGGTTGCGTATATTTGGCCGTATGAATTAATCTTGCGGTTTTTTAATCGATAACAGGAGGACTTATGGAAAAAACAGTCATGAGATCCATTATGAAACATGGTATCTTAATTACGCTGATGCTTTGCCTGATGTTAACGGCATTGCCGGGTATGGTAATAGCCACTAATATTAATCTTCCGCAGACGGGGCAGTCAAGTTGTTGGGATGCAAGTGGCAATTCCATCGCATGTACCGGCACCGGGCAGGACGGAGCAATCAAAGCCGGAGTTGCCTGGCCAAGTCCCAGATTTACGAATACCGGAAATACCGTAACGGATAATCTTACCGGTATTATGTGGACTACAAACGCTAACCTGCCATCAGAAACCAAAACCTGGCAGGCGACATTGGATTACGTGGCGTCTATGAATACCGCCAACTCCGGCGCGGGTACTTACGGCCATAACGACTGGCGGCTGCCAAACAGGAATGAACTTAGAAGCCTGTCGGATTATTCGCAATCTTTGCCTGCGGGGAATCCATTTATAAACGTTCAACAGGACGGTTACTGGTCGCATTCTACGGTCGCCGGCAGCACGTCCTATGCGTAGTTAGTTCTCCGTTGGAACACCGATTGGGGCACCGCTCTCTTCGGTTATGACAATAAGTCGACCGGCTCCTACTACGTGTGGCCGGTACGAGGCGGACAGGCAGGTAATTCAGTCAATTTGGTAATTACTCCCGTCGGTACAGGCAGCGGCACGGTAACGAGCTCCGATGGTAAAATCAACTGCGGCGGTGGTAACAGTACTTGTTCTGCCTCGTATAATCAATCGATTACGACTACGTTAACGGCAACGGCTGCTAATGGTTCAACCTTTGCTGGTTGGTCCGGTGCTGGCTGCACGGGTACGGGGACATGTATGCTTTCGTCAAGTGCAGCCGCAACTGTAACGGCGACGTTCACGCCTACAAATTCAGTACCAGACGCGGCAACCCTCGTATCGCCAACCGGCACGGTTTCGTCAGTAACGCCCACTTACACGTGGAACGCCGTATCCGGAGCCACCTACTATCTATGAGTAAACGATTTGACCGGAACTAAGATACAGACCTGGTACACGGCAACCCAGGCTGGTTGTTCAAGCGGCAGTACGTGTACTGTAACGCCATCGACTGCCCTTGCCTCAGGTTCCGGTACATGGTGGATACAAACGTGGAACGCCACAGGCTATGGCCCGTGGAGTAGCGGTATGAGCTTCACAAAACAGTAGAGAAAATTCAGCCGCAAGAAAGAGTTGAAACAGGGCGGGGGGAGCCTTCGGGCTCCTTCCTTCGTGGGAAAGACCTATCAGTTGTGTCTACAGCCGCCAGTTCGCTTATGTTGGCAGACGTGCCGAAAGCCGGCTATCATACGGAAAACCCCGACGTTGAGGTACGGCCATTTATCCCCGAACCGCTTACAGAGTGCCGTCAACGTGCTGGACCTTACCGGGGACGGAAGCGAAAAACGAACTGCATATTTACTGCATAGTCAGGCAGAAAACTAAAACTGAGAATGAAAGGTAACCCCTTGAAAATAAAGAAAGCCGAGGATGGGATTTGAACCCACGACCTGCTGATTACGAATTACAATTCGGAGTATTGCGGCGATTTCCGTATATTACCGTATCTTTCCTTGTGGTTGGTTTTTCAAGGGTTTGCAGGGCATCGTTCCATATGAGCTTTTACGTATCTTTCCGACCTTTTCCGTCTGTCTACTGCACAAAAACTGCACACTCAAGTCTTCCTGAATAATTAATAATTGTGGACGATGAAGCAGGTAAGGCTTGAGTTTTCTTCTAAGGTACTGTCCGTGGAGGCTCACCTCCCCGGGTACCATCGGGCGCAAAGAAAAGCGGTTTTTATTTTCGTGAAAAAACGTTTCCGTTTTCCGCCTTTCTTCCCTCAACCTTGGTAAACTCCTGGACTATCTGATCCAACAGCCCGTGCGCCTCTGTCTCTATCGCTCTTTTGATAACCGCGGGGTTTGGTTCTTCCGTGAAATCGAAAGCCAAGGTATCTACCCACGATAAAATCACTTGCCGGAGAGTGTCGAGGGCGGCTTTATGTTCCTTTTCGATTGTCTCCAGTGGCACATATTTACCGTTTTCATTCCGGGCGTTTATCTCTAAAAGCTCTATCTCTTTGAGAATCTTTATCTCTTTTGCTCTTTTGATCCGGGCATCGATGCCGCCGGTATACTTTTTCAGATACTCCTGGTAAAGATGGACACCTTTTGTGAGATCGACACGCTTTCCGTCTTCAGAGATGGCCATAGAAAGCGGGTTCTCTTTGTCAGCCATGTAATTATAGACAGTCTTACTTGAGACTCCAATAATGGCCGCGAAAGTGGACTTGCTTACATATTTACCGTCTGTGATATTTATTTCGGTTAATATCTCAATTTTTGCCATTTTAAGCTCCTTTATTGTAATTTGTAATGAATTTCCAGAAATTTAAAAACCGCGATTTATTGCGCCCGCTGGCCCTCGCTTGACACATCCCCTTCCACAGTACCTTGACACTCTCGGCTGGTGGTATCGGTTTTCCCTTCCTTACCGCGTCCAGAAGCCTCTACAGCGTTACGAGTGTCCAGGTGCCGCTTACTCCATGCTTTCGGTGTCGTTCTCTTCCTGGTGGGATTCCTTGGCGCTCTTCAGCTTACTAAACCAGCTTCGTAGCGTATTGTGGTTTATACCTTTCTTGGTTGCGAACTCGACCTTTGACAGCCCTGTCTCTTGCCACTCGTTGAAGAGCGCCTGCCAGGTGGCCAGCGTGGACGTTGAGGGTGCTTCCTTTCTCTCTACGGATACCGACGCGGGCAGTGTGGCCGGTACGCTAAACAGGGTATCCTTGGCCGGGGCCTCTACAGACGACTGAGTCTTTAGCGAGGCGTCGATTTGAAGCGGGTGAGTCTTCACGTACTCGACCAGAACGCCTTCGACAAAGTCAGTAAGATTTACGTCTTTATTGACCGCATGGTATTTTAGACTTTTAATCAATTCAGGCGATAACCTGAAAGATACAGTAATACGACCTTCCAGTTGTCTTTTTCTTGTCATTATCATAACTCCTTATACTGTAATTTAATAATACACATGAGTTCATTTTATCATACCATAAAGCAATACTGTAATACAGAAATAATATTATTATATTGACAATAGTATTTCTATGATTTATAATAAGTATTACCGTATTACGGTAGTATATATTATTAAACATAAGGACGGTGGTTTAAAAAAGGGAAGCGGATGAAACCGAAAAAGGACATATCCAAAGAACCGGAAATGGCCAACCTGAAGGACACGTTCAAGAAAATGTCCGAGGGTGAGCAAGGAAGGACTATCGATTATCTAAACGCAAAAGGGGGTGATAACGTGAAAAACGAAAACGATGGCCAAATAATAAATCCAATAGGA
>JADFXJ010000007.1:0-53152 GCA_015233615.1 Nitrospirota bacterium | reverse complement strand
CAAATCTCAGGACAGCGGTTATACCACTACTACGGACTGGACGGCAGCCACGCGGTTTAATGATTTTGCCGAAGCGAAAAAGTGGGACAACGGCATCGAGCGAATTGTTGTGCAAATGGTTTAACCCGACCTTTGGCCGGGCATCAAAAACAGGAGGAAATATCGATGGAAGCAGTAGACGCTTTAGCGCAGTTCGACAAGGATATCCCGGTAAAAGACCGCGTTCTGACGAACATAGTATTAAAGGTTGCAAAGATCAGGGAACAAGCGGAATTTTTATCAACTGCCGTATTTTGGGCGGGAAAGGCTCAAGAAAGCGAGGGTTTCCTTGAGCATAAGCACGAAAGCCAGAGCGCAAACTATGAATTATCGGATGGTTTTTGGATGGGCTATAAGGCTTTTGCTGATGATATGACCGAAGATGTCCGTGCGGTAGAAAAAACGATAAACGGTTTATTGGGATATAAGGAATAACCCGACCTTTGGCCGGGAATCAAAACACGAGGTGTAAAAGCATGATAGAGTACATCCTTCAGAAAGTCGCCACTGAACCGGAACAGCCAGCCAGCTATTTACGCATTCAGAAGGGGGCGGGGCCGGAAATACCAGGAACAAGAAAATATTCCGACGTCTTTGATTTTGTCGAAACTCTTGAAACTGCCACGCTTTTTAAGACGCTGCCTGAAGCTGAAAAATTCATCGGCGGGGGCGTTCTCAAGGTGGTACCCGTAAGCCTCATTCTTTTCCAGAATGCCGGCCGTCAACTTTTCCCGATGCCGGAGCAGGTAGAGGTGATCGACGGCAAGCGGTATTCGACAGAAAAATCTACGAGGCTCTACGTCTATGACAGCGGACACCACCATGGTAACCAATGTGCCGTCGTGGAGCAGCTTTTTGTCTCTCCAGGCGGGGCTTACTTCCTTGCAGGGAGTGGCGGCGCTTCAACAGAGTATGCAAAAAAGGCGGGCGGTAGCATCGGGCCAGGAGAGCGGATAATCCCTTTTACCATCGATGAAGCTGAGGCTTGGTTGGAAAAGGTGAAAGCTTATGACGTTATCGAGCGCCTCTTTGCCGACATGATCGTCGATGCCTAACCACACAGCCGGGCATTGTCCGGATAACAAATTACAGAGGTGACCATGGAAGCAATCATCAACAAGACCAGATACAAGACAGCGGATTCGACACTACTGCATGAGTGGATTGACCCCACGGTGTACGCAACGGAGCCGCGAACCCGTAAAAAAGAAGCGCTCTACCGAACTGAGAAAGGTAATTACTTTATCGCCGGTAGCGGGGACTTCCGGGGAGAGTGGATCGAACCTAAGACCTCCGAGGGCATCGAAAAGTGGCTACATACTCATGGCGGTGAGGCACTCGCTAAACAGTTGTTCCCGTCACCTGAAGTGGTAGACGCGTAGGAAATGTTATAATAGTAAGGTGCTTGAGGCGCTTAAATCAAAGCTCTACGAGGTATAAGATATGGCAATGGCAAACGTAACACGAGGCATGGTAAAAGACAAAAAGGGAATTTGGAGACCAGTTCAAGCAACGCCACAAGCGGCGGCACCTGTTGACCGGGTAACGGAAATGGTTGGGCTTACACCAGCGGGGTACGAAGCGTTTCTAAAAGAGCACATCGATGCCGGTACAGACGTAGGAACATACGCAGTAGCATTGTTGACGCTCAAAAAAAACTCCGGACTAAAGGCGGCAATTAACAGGCAACTTGCCCAAAAGGGCGTCTGCGGCCGGAAACGTACAGCGCCTACACTAAAGATAGACCAACACAACTACTAACGGAGCCAGCCACTTTTGAGAGCTTGCAGGAATGCGGCTCTCTTTTTTTTGGGTTCAGTTCCCTGGCTGTCGAGGTGCCGGAGACTTCCAGGGGTACTTCCCGATAGCGACAAAACCTTAAAGCACGTGTTATACTATGTTCATGGAAACGATAACTATACATGACCCGACATATGAGCCGAATTACGACTTGGAAACGATGATTTTACAAGACCCGACTTGTGACCCTGACTATGGTTTAAAGCTAAAGCCGGAAGTAGAACAAGAGTTAATCGAAAGCATGAAGGAAGTCAAGGAAGGCAAAAGGGGGGTACCTTTAGAAGAGGTAATACGGCAGCTTGGCTTATGAGTTAGATGTTCAACCAAAAGCAATAAAAGCACTTGCCGAACTTGACCCCTCAGTAGCCAAAAGGATTACCGATAAACTAAGATGGCTTTCTGAGAACATAACCGAGTTAACGCCGTTACCTTTAAGCGGTAATTTAGCGGGACAGTATAAGCTATACATAGGTGTTTACAGAGCCGTTTACAGTATAGACCGCGATAGTAAAATCGTAACCGTTCACAATGTTGGACACCGCAAAAACGTTTACGATTAATCCGAGTACTCTTCCTCAATAACCTTTACCTGCTTCAACAGAATGGCCGTAGAGACACGAACGAACCCAAAGACGACCAAACCATCATGCCGTTACCCTGGACGCTGTTAGCTGATTGTCAAATTCCTGTGTAAACATCTTCTGAGGCGGTGCCGGTAGAGGGCTTGACCAGATTGCACGTTTTTCTATCAGCGCCGGAACCTCACAGACGAACAACGGACGTACTACTTGGGCAAGCGGCTTCAGGAAGAGAGGAAACCCGTGGGCGCTCCCGTGGGTAGTCAAAACGCAGCTAAAATTAAAGGGGACATTTTGTCACCTTTAAAAACTGCCGAGTGCATTGCCGAACAAAACCAAGTATCATCAAGGACAATTAAAAACGCTTCGACCTACGCCACGGCCATAGACCGGATAGCTGAAATCTGCCCGACGGTTAAAGAAGCTATTGAAAGAATGGAAAGTAGACGTTTAGGAGCTCTCCTTCGGTGCAGAGGGGTTATAATGGCTTATAAAGCCAATCTGTGAGCATTTTCCCTAAATTAGCAGGCAAAAAACGTCTTCCCGGCTGTAATAGCGTTATGTGGTTTTATTTTTCTTTATTTCTTGCTAACTTACGATTTATCTTGACAAGCTTACAATAAAGAAGTTAATATTTGTCTATATCGTACAGGATTTGCTCTAAATCGGATAAAAACGTTACTAAGTTCTGCCATATCTTGTATTACGTCTTTTTTTAAACCTAAACATTTTGCTTCGCGTAAACCAATAACAGACAAATCGTAAGTATCCCGGAAATATCCATACCTAAAGCGTTTTATCGCTATTTACTTGTGTAGTATACCGGACAGGGTTATGGCTTTATTTGCATAACCTTTTAAACTAAAGTCGTAATTACGACAAGAGGAGAAAATACATGGAACAAACACTTTTTACGCCGCAAGAGGCAGCAAAATTACTAAATGTATCAATAAGAAGCTTAATCCATTGGCGACTTTGTAAAAAGGGGCCTAAATACCATAAGATGGGCGGGCAAGTCCGCTACAGTAAGCACGACTTAGACGCTTTTCTTTCACAAACCCTTGTCGAAACAAAGAGCCCAAAGATTGTCAGTGAAGTTGACGTCTAAAATTCCCGGTGGCCGCACTTTACGGCGCTCTGCAATAATCTTTCATTCGAGGTGTTTTAAAATTGGGTGAACTCGTTAAAAACGAATCAGAGAAGCTTATTTGTCAAAGGAAGGAATATAAGGGGTTCCCTTTCATCGATGTAAGGATCTATTTTAAGGCCGACGACGGCTCTTGGAAACCAACTAAGAAGGGAATTACCGTATCTCCGGAGAGACTTTCGGATCTCATAAAATTACTTCAGGAACAGGTGGCAAGCCATGACCCCAAAAGCTAACTCGACGCTCCTTGACTGGGCCAGGTTCTATGTCCACAAAAAAGGATATTCAGTTATTCCTCTTATACCGAGGGATAAATTCCCGGATGCCACTGTACTCCCGGATGGGCCGGAGGGTAAGCCGACGTGGAAACCCTTTGAGACAGAAAAGCCCACGGATGCCAACCTGGTAAAATGGTTTTCAGGGTATGGCCGTAACCGTAATATAGGTATTCCAGGCGGCCAAGTATCCGGTTTAACTTTTATCGATTGCGACACGCCGGAGGCCGTCGAACGAATGAACCAGGAACAGCCTGACACTAAAGGAAAGGTACGTACCGGCAAAGGGCTTCATTTATACTGCCGTTTTGTTCCCGAACTCCGTAACATGACGAAATTCCTACCCGGAACCGACCTGAAAACCGAGGGCGGTTACGTGGTAGCTCCTCCATCGATACACCCTAACGGCAAGCGTTACGAGTGTTTAGGTGAGCCTGGAAGCTGCTTTGAAAATCTGCCCGGGTACATTATGCAGGCTTTGAAAAGCGCGGGCATGGATAAGAAGCTGGACCCGATTATACAGAGTACAGGACAAAAGAACAATGACCCGGTTATTGCTTTCTTGAAGTCTATTCCGATAGCCGACGTAGCGGCCAGATTAGGGCTTGAGAAGGGCCGGGGCGTGAACAAATACTACTGCTACAATCGCCATGACAAGGCGTCAGCTTCTTTGGCACTCTACCCAAACACGAACTCTTACTACTGCTTCGGGTGTAACGAGGGCGGTGACGTCATAGAGCTTGCGAGGCGATGCAGGAAGGCCACAGGGGGTACAATATGACCCCAAAAGGCCATAAACCGGGCAGCACTCAAGATGCCGCAGAGTTTTTACAGCCAGGCATTGAGGAACTACAAAAAGAAGCCAGTCGTCAGGTAAAAGCCGATGCGAAACTGGGGGAACTCTTCCCATACTTAAAGACATGGAGTAAAAAACAAGGTTTTACCCTCCCCGATGACGCTTTATATGCGGCCATTCAAAAAGCCTTCGAGTGGAATAACAAAACTAAATATGAACCGACCGAGCAGCAACAGCCATTCGATATTTCTAAAGCATTAACGCCTATTTCAAGGATTAGGGCCATGGACATAACGCAGAATTTTATTTGTGATAAAATAATTCCAGAACAAGGCGTAACGCTACTGTCAGGGGCGGGCGGCGTTGGCAAATCAACGCTTGTAATGCTTCTGGCGGATGCAGTATCTCAAAGCGCTCCATTCCTGGGTTTTCAGACGATAACTAAGCCGGTCATTTACGTCGATTTCGAGAACTCCTTGTTGAAAATTAATGAATGGGCAAGGAGGTACAACCTGGACAACTTTTTTGTTTGGCACACGTCAAATGAGATTCCACCACCGCGTCTTGACGACAAAGCATGGGAACAATACAAGGAGCTTCCTTCAGGAGCCGTTTTGATATTCGACACATTGCGGGCCTGTCAGTACGGAGATGAAAACTCCTCAAAGGACATGCAGGCGATAATGAGCAGGTTCAAAGAACTTAGAGACCTGGGATTTACGATAATTTTACTGCATCATACGGCAAAGGGGAATAGTGCCCAATATAAGGGGAGTACCGCTATAAATGATTTGTGCGATCACTCTATTGTCTTACAAAAATTGAAGCGAGGGACACAGGACGAGGTTTTCGGCGATGACGAAACAGATGTCTCGTACAAGTTAGGCACGAAGGATAAAACCCGGTATGTTCCCTTTTCGATGTTCCTTGAGTTCGAGCTTGAGAGAGGTTTTTATATTGCCGATAATCCAGGGGATGAATTACTTGAAAATATGCGTGAGATCATCCTATCTCTTGGAGATAAACCAACACAGAAGGATATTATTAAAGCGGCAAAAGATAGCCTGGAAATAGGACGGAACGTAACGATTGGAATTTTAAACAGAGGTGATGGAACATACTGGGAAAGCAAACAAGCGAATGCTAAAAAACCCAAAATTTACTTTTTGATAGAAAAGCAGTTTAACGATGACTTAAACAGCAAAGCGAAGGAAACACATAATACTGGCTTGAATATTGGTAAAATGCGGTTTACGACAGCACTAAACAACAAAAAAACAGCAAATATTGGTAGGGATAGGGTAGGACAGGAAGACAGACAAACTTTAGTCTGTCCTTCCCCTACTAAGGATGTTAAACATCAAAATATTAATAATGTTGTAGATTCAAGTAAAGACGCGGGTAATTTGCAGTTTAACGATTTCTTACATAGGGGGGTAAACTGCAAACAGCAAAATCAAAACGACTTTAATAATAAACCTGGTCCCGATGACATTGAATTTCTCGACTTATCAGAGGAGGAACGATGACGCTTCTTATGAAAAGAGCCTTAAGGTTGAAACTTACAAAAGACCATGAGATTATTCTTAACCCTGGGGATACTTACAACCCCGAACGTGCCGACGTCGAGCGGGCCTTACTCGAAAAGGGTTACGCTATACCAGTGAAACCAGCGGATAACGTCGAGCCCGTCGAACCTCCGGCAACGGCGGTGAAAGAGACTATCGAGTTAAAGCCTGGTACGTTTGCCTTCGAGGTAATGAGTAAGACCTTGGGGTGTTCAATTTGGGTAGTGCCCGAAGTCAAAGACAAAGCGGCGCTCCGGGTACGTGGGAAAGCGACCGAGGCCGTTATCTACACTATCGATGAAGTTAGGGCGCTTAAGGCCGCGGGGGTGGATGGCGACTTGCTCAAATCCATCCATGAGATAAAGGCCAGCCTTGGCGGGGAACTCCTGGACGTAAGCAAGGCGAAACAGGCTATTGAGGCAAAAGCTTGAGGACCACACTTGAACCGGAAGACGTACATGCAATAGCAGAAACAGTTCTGGAGCGTCTTAAGCCTATTCTTTCGACCAATAGCAAGAAAGATATAGAACCCGACACAATCTTTGACGTAAAAGGCTTATGCGAATATCTGAAGGTTACTCCAAAATGGGTTTATGAACGAACGCACTTAAACGAAATCCCCTTTACTAAAATAGGCGGCCAGCTTCGATTCAGAAAGAAGTCTATCGATAAATGGTTCAATTCCTTTGAAACACCGGCGGTTAACCCGTTTAGCGGTACGATGCCCGTTAAGGGGAACCGCTGATATTATATCAGTTGTATATGAAAATTATCTCTTTATAATCAAACATATATAACCCTCTGTGCTCTAAATTGTGCACTTCATAAAAACTCTTGACTTTGTAACTATGTTCCAATATAATAGACCTATGGAATGGACAGCTAACGATATTAAACAGTTGAGGCAGACCTATAAGCTGACGCTGAAAGTTTTAGGGGCCATGGTGGGTGTATCTTTGAAGTCTGTCTATTATTGGGAAAAAGGCGAAAGAGTGCCGAGCAAAACTACAAAGATACTGTTATCCAAGATTTCGCAAGAGCTTAAAGAGAAGGAGGGAAAGAAAAGTGGCAAAAGGGATTTTTAAAAGAGGTAACGTCTACTGGCTAAGATACGCGGGCCTGGACGGTAGCATGATCAGAGAATCAGCGAATACTTCAAAATTTAAAGAGGCTGAAGCTCTGTTATTCGAGCGCAAAAAGTTAATCCATGAAGGTAAGCAGCCCGAACCGGTCAAGAAAATTGTCAACTACACGTTTAAACAGTTGGCAGATCAATACTTAACTTGGGCGGAAAGGCAGCGGTCTTTCAGAAGTAAGAGGGGTTTTATTCTGCAACTTGTAGAGGCTTTCGGGAACATCCCGGTAAGAAGATTTAATACCATGATGTTAGAGCAATTCCAAACGGAAAGGATGGCCAAAGGCAATAAGCCTGCCACGGTAAACAGATTACTCGCCACGATAAAGCACATGTTCACAAAAGCCGTCCAGTGGGAGATGGTTGAAGATTTCGCCTTTAAAAAAGTACGTCAAGTTAAACTACTTCAGGAAAATAACAGGCGCTTGAGGTATCTTCCACAAGAGGAGTGCCAGGCGCTTCTTAATAACTGCGATTCTCACCTTTACCCAATTGTAGTCACGGCGCTCAATACCGGGTGCCGGAAAGCAGAAATTCTATCGCTGAAATGGGAAAACGTTGACTTAAAGCACGGATTCATCTTGTTGGATACCACAAAGAACGGAGAGCGCCGGGAAATACCTATCAATACCACGTTAAAAAGCGTTCTTCAATCGGTTAAACGTAGACTGGACGTACCTTATGTGTTTTTCGACCATGCCGGAAAATCTTACAATGACGTCAGAAGGAGTTTTAACACCGCTTGCAGAAAAGCCGGTATCAAGGATTTCCATTTTCACGACCTACGCCATACCTTTGCCAGCCACCTTGTAATGGCGGGGGTGGACATAACCAGTGTGAAAGAACTCCTGGGACACAAGACTTTGACCATGACACTTAGGTATGCTCATTTGGCACCGAGCCATAAAGTTAGGGCGGTGGATTTGTTAGACAATGCTATCAATCAAAAGTCTACTGCACAAAAACTGCACAGTCAAGAGAATCGGTAACCATGCTAACCCCCTGTAACCCCTTGAAAATAAAGAAAGCCGAGGATGGGATTTGAACCCACGACCTGCTGATTACGAATCAGCTGCACTACCACTGTGCTACCTCGGCAACGCCTTTATATTACTCGATTTAAAGATGTCTTGTCAAACTCTTCAACACTACATCGTTGATGTTAGTTTTTCTTCAACTCAATGATAAATTCGGCTCCCTGGGTTGTGTTTGCAACCGATATGTTGCCGCCCATGTTGTCGGCTATTATAACCTTCACCATGTAAAGCCCTATGCCTGTACCCTTTTCTTTAGTCGTATAATAAGGTTGAAATATCTTGTCTATATAATTTTGGGGGATGCCGCCGCCGGTGTCTGAGATGGATAGTTTCACCATACCGTTTTCTTCCCATCCTCTTACGGAAATTTCTTTCTTTTCATTCTTTGCCACTGCGTCTTTACTGTTGTTCAACATGTTAAGGATAGCCTGCTTGAACTCGTTAGGGTGCCCTATTACCGTAGTGTCACCGTCACTGGTGCAATGAACGACGATGGAGTAAGACTTTAACTGCAGGGACATGAGAGAAAGCACCTCTCTTACCGAGGCCATCACGTCGAATGCCTTCGTGTTTTTCGAGGGTTTGAAGAAATTCTTGAAGTCCTCTATAGTGCTGGACATGTATTTTACTTGCTGGAGAGACTCGGAGACAAACTCTTTGACGTAGTTATCGTCGATTTCTCCGAAGGTAAAAGCCTCTTCCAGATCCTGTACGGTTAGTGCCAGGGTGTTCAAGGGCTGTCGCCATTGGTGCGTTATGGCGCTTATCATCTCTCCCATAGATGCCAGGCGCGATTGATGTATCAGCATCTCCTCCTGCGTTTGTCGCCGTGTTACCTCCTCGTTCACTCTTATCTGGAGGTCTTTGTTCAAACTGTCGAGTTCTCTGGTTTTTTCAATAAGTTTTTTTTCAAAACCGATTTTTTCGGTTATGTCATGCAGTATGGCAAATATCATTTTTCTGTCTTTAATGGTTATAGAGGTGGTGTGTACCTCTATTTCCTTCACGTCTCCGCTTAAAAGAGTTCCCTGCACGTTTAGATGGCAATGGCTGAGCGCATAAGACGTGCGTCCTTCGGGGAAAGATAGTATATCGCTTACGGGTTTCCCTTCCAGAATACTTTCACCATTACCGAAATACTCCCTGGCGGCGTCGTTCAGTGTATATATTGTTTCTCCTGCAGGTTCTATCAGCAACATGGGGGCGGCGTTTTTTTCAAACATGTCCCTGAACATCTCTTCGCTTTCCACAAGGGCCTGTTCACTCGTAACTTGTGCAGTTACGTCAATCCAGCTTCCAAGTATAACCATCGGAGAGTCCGTAGAGTCTGCTATTACCTTCATGTTGTCCTGAATCCAGTGGAATACGCCGTCTTTATGGCAGAAACGATACTGTTGCGTGAGGGTTCCCAGCGAGAAGAGCATCTTGAAACGTTCCATTACCTCTTCCTTGTCTTCCGGGTGAACGTTGTTTATCCATAGATCCGGAGACTGCATCAGTTCCTCGGATGAGTATCCAAGCATGCCTTGTACGTTTTCACTGACGAAGTTGATGGTCATTCTTTCGTCCGGAGTGCGGCTGTATATGACTGATGTGCTTGACTCTATGAGACTTTCGAGTTGATCCCTTATAAGGTCCAGGGTTCTTCCCAGACGGAAGGCTTTAACCCGTTGAGTTTTTAATTGTTTACGGATACCCGCCATTACCACTATCCCCAGCAATATGATGGCCGTGGATAAGTAAGTATACAAAGCCGGAGTTAAAACTCCCGTGATATTGATGCATACAAGGAGGGTGCTTACAATAACCAGAGGCCAGAATATTATTATAATTCCCCCCTGCTTAGCAAGCCGTAACCTGTTATAATATATGTGTCCGTCAGGCGCCTCATTACGCTACGTGAATCTTTCCGGTTCCTTTTGTGACCTCTCCTATGGCTCGATAAAACATATCGGTACCATCGAGAATTCCAAGCCGGCTCTCATTCATAGCTATCAATAACCCTCCGGACGTTTGTGGATCTGCCAGAATAAGCCGGGTTTCCCTGTTTACCGATTGGGAGAAAGATACGTTACCTTCCAGGTACGTGAGGTTTTTAAAGGCACCTCCGGGGCTTTTACCCGCCGCTGCCATCTCCCTGGTACGGTCTAAAATCGGGACGCTTCCCGATGCTATTATAAAGTCTACGTCAGAGTCCCTTACCATGTTATACGCGTGTCCCAGAAGCCCAAAGCCGGTAACGTCGGTACAGGCGGAAGCGCCTGCCGAGATGGCCAGTTTGGAGGCCCTTTCGTTTAAAGTCGTCATCCAGCCGATTGCCTCGCTCAGGTCTTCTTCGGAGAGGGAACGGGTTTTGAGTGCAGTTGTCAGTATACCTATTCCAAGAGGTTTTGTAAGTACCAGGACGTCGCCTTCCTTAGCCCCCTGTGCCCTCAGTATGGTGTTAGCGTCCACAATTCCGGTTACGGACAAACCAAACATGAGTTCTCTGGCGTCCATGCTGTGGCCACCGATGAGTACGGCTCCGGCTTTCTTTATAGTTTGTACCGCCCCCCTGAGGATTTCTTTAAAGAGTGTGGTATCGTAATCGCAGGTAGGAAGGGCGGCTATGGCAAGAGCGGTTATGGGCATCCCACCCATAGCATATATGTCGCTTATGGAATTGGCTGCGCTTATGGCACCATAGTTAAATGGGTCGTTTACCACGGGGGTGATGAAATCGACGGTTTCTATCATTGTCATACCCCTCAGAGTGTAAACGCCGCCATCGTCTCCCGGTCCAACTAAAACGTCCACTTTCGGTCTGGGGGACTCGCCGCACCTCGCTGAGGAGAACTCGCTACCCCTCGCTGAGGGGGCGCTGACCCTTCCGGTGGCAAAGCTATCCACAAGCGCCTCATTTTCGCTAACGGAACTTCCCTCCGTGGTTTCTAATGAGTGGATAAGATCTACCAGGTCCGCCGGACCCAGCTTTGAGCCTCAGCCGGCAGCCTTGGCCTTTTCCGTCAACCTATAATCCATTTTCAATTATAGCACAAATTGGTTGAACAATAGGAGGAGATTATATGGCTTCAGGAATCGGCTTACTGTGAAAATTGTTGCTTTCTGATTTGTCAGGCGAAGGCGGGTATAATATCATTATTTACCCGCCACCGCCTTGCCGTTTAAGTTATGCGGTTGTATTAATTGAATTGTTGTTTGTGGAAGACGACGAGGAGGAACCCGATGTGCCGGTGTAATTGGCGTCTCTCTCTGCCCAGTAATCTCCCATGGTCAATGCGTTACCTGCGGAAGCGGCCGCACCGGAGTTGGCGGTTGTGCCGGTTGACGAAGAATTACCGGAGTTAGCGGTTGTGCCGGTGGAGGATGACGTGTTCCTGGCGGAGGATGAACCCGTAGTCGACGTTGCCGCAGTGGAACCGGCAGAACCCGTCGCATTATTGCCCGCGGTTGAAGACGAACCCGAAGACGTTGTATTGGCCGAATTGGCGGCAGATGACTGATTGCCGGCATAGAGCGGATTTATCAGGGCCATTGCGGTTTGCATGAACTGGTCTAAAGCGCTTTGTAAGTTGTCGGAGTTTGACGTGCCTGTGGTTCTTTGTTCGAGTTTAACGGTATTACCGCTTGCATCGGTCGTAGAAAGGATTATGTCCGTTTCAATGGTTGAATCGTTAGTTGAGCCGCCCTGAGACGCGGCATTGACGGCGGCCGCGTTACCCTGGTTGGACGTGCCGTTCGATTGTGCTAAAGACGTGGGCATAGCGTCGTTAAACAGGCTAATCATTTGTGCCAGATACTGCATATTGGGGTTGGCTTGGTAAGCGGAGTTCCCGGACTGTAACGAAGCAGCTCCAGGCGTTGAAGAGGAAGCAGGGGTTGCAGTGGAGGAATCGTTGCCCAACTGAATTCTCATGAACTCGAAAACCATCATTTCCATGTTGTTGCCGGAAACTGAGTTTACGTTTAACCCTTCCGTTGCCGGGGATAACGAAAGCGGTGCAACGTCTGAAGCGACACTTGAACCGGCACTCCCGCTGCTTGTGGTGGAATTGTAGTTCTGTACGTTTGAAAGAGTGGAGTTAAACCCACTAAATCCGCTTAATTGAGAGGGACTGGAGTAGTTGGTGTTATAGCCGCGGTTTTGCGGCATAAGCATATCTCCCCTATGAGTGTTGTTTTGGGGATAGAACTGAGACGTTGTATTTACTCCTACCATTTTAACCTCCTTTGTTCCAAATAATTTATAATTGTATTTATAACTTCTACCATTTCTCTATACTTATATTCCAAATTCACTGTTATTAGTAAAGCAAAAGTTATGCCAATGGTGATTTCCCTTTGGTTTACGACTATATAGACACATTGCAGGACGAATATGGCGGGTGTTACGGAAACATTTTCCTATGGGAGGGGAATATATTTCCTGGTTTATTCATTATCTAACCATGCCCCCGGCGAATTCTGCGAATGCGGCATACGATCCGGCTGACGGCGTGCCAATGCGGTTGAACGGCTTGAAAAGTTACGAAAGAGGGCAAGGAATAAATCCGCATATGGTGCGCCGGCCGCTTCCCGCAAGAGCCGGCAGACGTATTCGCGGGGGCTTTCGTGGTTAATCTCTTTATTTAAGGGGTAACTTCGTGAGTCAGGTACTTTGTTGTAGCTCTATTGTGAACATAGCTCCATTGCCGGTGTTGTTTGCAAAGAGCCTGCCGCCCATGTTTTTTTCTATTATGGTTTTAGACATGTAAAGGCCTATGCCGGTACCCTTTTCCTCGTTCTTTGTCGTGAAATAGGGAGCAAAAATCTTGTCGATGATATCTGAAGAGATGCCTCCGGCATTATCCGTTATAGTGGTTACCGCGTAAGTGTCCTTAGAGAACAAGCTTACTTCGATACATCTGTCTTTTGTATCTCTTTCTTCCATAGTATCCAATGCGTTATGGAGAACGTTCAGGATTACCTGCTTGAACTCATTAGGATATCCTATGCCTTGTATGGTTTTATCTCCATTTATGGTTATTGCGATGTTTTGAGAAGAGAAGTTTACACCCACAAGGGAGAGGGTATTGACAATTGCATCGTGTAAATTAAACGGTACTTTTTTTCTGCCCGGCATGAGAAAGCTCCTGAAGTCGTCAATAGTTTTAGAAAGAAAATTTATTTGCGCCATGCCGTTTTCGACCATGTCTTTTATAAACGACTCGTTCACCTCTCCATATTCATAAGCCTCAGCGAGGTCCTGGAGTATAAGTCCGAGGCCGTTGAGGGGTTGTTTCCACTGATGGGCTATGGCTTGCATAAGCTCTCCCATGGCTGCCAGACGTCCCTTTTGTATAAGCATCTGTTCGCTCTGGCGGCGTTTCTCCGTCTCCTCCACCACTTTTTGCTCCAGTATGTCGTAAAATCGTTCCAGTTCCTTAGCGTCGCTTATTCCCTTGCATACTCTGTAGAGAGCGGCTAAGAACATTTGAAGATCGAGGGGTTTTAGTATAAAGGTGTCCACGCCGATATTTATAAGGTCTATGAGGTACTTTGATTCGTCGTAAGCCGAAGTTATTATTATTGCCTGTTCGAAGTTGTAACTTTTTATTTCTCTGGACATCTCCAGTCCACCCATAACCGGCATGTTCAGGTCTGTTATGATCAGGTCATAGGAGCCTTTCGTGTATTTTTCAATACCTTCCAGACCGTTAGTGGCGGTATGAACTTCGCTATAAAAGTTGTTCAGGAGTTTTGTGGTATCTTCCCTCAATCTGTCGTCGTCCTCAACGTAAAGGACCGTCAGGTTCTTGGTACATTCTTTAAGTTGTTTTGCGTTAATCATTCTCCCCCCAAGCCGTCATTGGCATTAGCGCCCGTCCAAAAAAGAAAAGTGCTCATCATAATAGTGCCTTCATGGGAAGAGTTACCGTGAAGCAGGCGCCTTCCCGCGAGTTGGTTACCGTTAGTTTCCCGTTACAGTGTTTCTCAACGATTGTTTTTGACATGTAGAGCCCCAGTCCGGTTCCTTCAAAGTTTTCTTTGGTGGAAAAATAAGGTTCGAATATTTTCTCCATTATCTCCACTGGTATACCCCCGGCGTTATCTTGTATTTCTACGCTTTGTGTGTCGCCATACTGGCTGCCCGTTATAATAATGGCAGGGTTGGGGATTTTCTTACCTGTAAAAGCGTCTTTTGAATTTTGTATCAGGTTTAAAAAAACCTGCATAAGTTCGTTAGGATAAGTTGTAATTGGGGTACTGAAACCATATTGTTTTTCTATCTTTATGTTGCAATGGTCAAGTGATTTACCGACAATCCTGAGAGTATGCTCTATGATATCGTTTAAAACGACGGTTTCTCTTTTTTTCTTAGGATTGAAGAAGTTTCTAAAGTCGCTGATTGTTTTGGATAAAAACTGGGATTGATTGTTGACGTCGTCCAGATACTTGCGAAACTCCTCTTTGTCGACCATGTCGAGTTCTATTTTGACCTGCATGTCGGCGGCCATGGTGGTGATGGACGATAAGGGCTGACGCCATTGATGTGCTATCAGACTTAGCATTTCGCCCATGGCAGCCATTTTGGATTGCTGGATAAGAAGCTGTTCTTTGTCCCTGCGTTGCCGAATCTCCTCCCGTACCTTGTCTTCAAGGTGCTTGTTAAGCTCTTCGAGTTGAGCGGACTTTTCCTTTAAACCATCATAAGCGTTTTTCAACTCGGCGGTACGCGTTTCAACCATCTGTTCAAGCGTTTGGCTGTAATCTTTCAACTTGTTGAAAGAACGTATTATACGCATTCTCTCAGCCCGAATAGTTACCGAGGAAATGAGGTGTTGCACCCGAATGGACTTGTTGAGAAAATCGTCACCTCCCATGCTCATGGCGAACAACTGCTTGTCAATGTCGGATTCATTGGAAAGAAACACTATAGGAATGCTTACGTACTCGTCCATTTGCCTGATTACTCTGGCTACGTCCATACCGGTACAATCCGGCATATACATATCCATGAGGATAAGATCGGGGAGAAATTCGGCAAGAGCGGATAAAATACTACCCGGGTCGTTTATTACCATGGTCTTCATGCCCTCGTCCTGTAATACCAGCGAGTAGAAGTTTGCCACTTCGGGTTCGTCGTCCAATATGAGAATGCGATAAGACTCCTTCACTTGCGATATGGTCAACCCTCTTATTTTTTCTATAAGCGTTTCAGCGGACACAGGCGAAATGTAGTGGGCGATGCCTCCGGCTGAAACGGTTTCAAGCCTGCTCCGAAAATCTCCCTTGTCCGATATGAATATAAATGGAACATCGTTGGTGAACTTTTGGCGCATCTCTTTAAAATGCGCCGTGTTCAACGCTTTTGTTTTATCAAGTTCATCTCCGGTTACGTCTACGATTACCACAAGAGGAGCAGTACGTCCGGGTTCCGTATTCAACTCGTTCAATGAGGTGATGGATGCAACCTGAAATCCGGCTTCCGTAAGCGCCTCGGTAAGCGCATCATTAATCTTCCCGCCAGGTTCGTTCAGGAAATAAGGCGCTTTTGGAGAATTCTTATGGTATAAGACAACGCGGCCCATACCGGTTAATGAGGCGCTTTCGGAATCCAATGATGCTCTTGTGGTGTTTTCCGGAAGATTGAGGCGTTCCCGGAACTCTGTTTCACGAAGCGCCTCCATTTCGTCGAAACTTTTATCAAGCGCCTCATCAAGCGCCTCAATAAGCGCCTCATTGCATACTTTTTCTATCAGGGTTTCGATGACGGACAGTGATTTCGGTACCAAATTTCTAATTTCCTCGTTTAAACCTGTACCATCTTCCATAAGCGCCTTATTCATATTTTTTAAGGTAACTTCAAGAACCTTCGTATGGACCGACAATTCGGATAAACCAAAGGTTGTACAAGAGCCGGCGAGATTATGCACCATTCTGTGGGTTTCCATCAACGTTTCCCGATTACTCCCGGCCGAAACCCACGTGTCTTTTATCTTCTTCAGACGCTCCGGCAATTGTCTCAAGAAGTTGTCTTTTAATGACCCGAGTTTTTTCTTTAGAGATACTTTAGTATCGGACAAGTATTGTCCTCCTGCGTCATTGCGGCTTGAGTTGCCGTTAAACCTTAGCTTTCATTACGTTCCTTACAGAGGTAACAATTAAATCTTGTAAGCTCTCGTCCTTAATTAAAAAAGCACTTATGTCGGATTTAACGTCGGATGAAAGTAATGAGGCGCTTGAAGATGTGCCGCTTTCACCCGTTAACAACAAAAAGGGAATAGTTTTCCCTGCTTTGCGAATTTGCGCGGCCAATTCCATGCCATTCATCCGGGGCATATGCATATCGGATATGACTATATGAAAATCGGTGTCTGAGCGGATTTTATCAAGTGCTTGCTCTCCATCCTCTGCCGTATCTACGTGAAACCCGGCATCCTGAAGAATAAATTCTATCATTTCCCGTACAAAAGGGTCATCGTCAACTACCAAAACATTGGTTGTTTCCTCATCCATGTTCCGCTCCTTTTAGTATTGTATAGACTTTCACCTACAGACAGTTGACACTCCACGATATTTTCGATTTTACCAGTTCACCGTACTTTTAGTAAAGTACAGGGAGCCCCCTTCAGGCTCCCCCAAAACGTCTCCGGCTGTTAATTTCCTTCTGTGGCGGGAATAATATTGCTTATTTCTTTAAGAATGCGTGAACGGACTGTCTCTGAGGGGTCAAGGGGGATGCCAGAGAAAGCATACTTTTGGCATGGTCAATGTCGCTCATAAAGCACTCTCCCTTTATTCAGTGCCTGAGGAATAATATGATTTCTCGCTGTTTTCCATTTATCTACTTCGTCTATGCTATAAACAAGGATATCCTTAGCTATTCTGAATTTTCCGAGCAGCTTCCACAACATCGTCATCTCTTCTCTCCTGCTTCTGCCCGGACCAAAAGGCTCTTCCTCAACTATAAGAAAATCAAGGTCTGAATGTGGCCCGGCATCGCCAGTCGCGTAAGAACCAAACAGGATAATCTTCACAGGATTCACAACATCGACAATTTCCCTTGTTATCTCTTTTAACATCTCTTCTGTAATCATACTCATAATTCAACCTCATTTGAAGGCAGCCGGGTCATAGCAGATTTTCGATGGTTTGAATCAGGTTTGACTGGTCGAAATCACGTTTTACAATGTATGCGTTGGCACCTACCTCGATTCCTTTTCTCTTGTCCTCTTCTTTTTCCCTGGATGTAACTATTACAATGGGGGTGTGTTTATATGAAGCGTCGCTTCGTAATTGTCTTGTCAGCGAAAACCCATCGAGTCTTGGCATCTCCACGTCCGTTACGACAATATCGAATTTCTCTTCACCGGCTTTCTCTAGGGCGTCGATCCCATCCTCAGCAAGAGTTACCTTGTAGCCGTACGATTCCAGTATACTCTTTTCTATCTCCCTTGTATTAATGGAGTCGTCCACGACCAGTACAGTATGGCTTCTTTCTTTCTCCTTTACGCTTTCTCCCGGAAGCGCCTTATCGGTTTTAGCATACTTTATGTTTTTTGCAGCTTCTATTACCTCCGGAATGTTTAAAAGGCTGATAATCTCGTTTTTTCCGGAGATGGTCACTCCGGATATGAGGCGAAGCGTTTTCATATGATCGGGAAGAGGTTTGATAACCATATCCTCTTCGTCCTTTACCGAGTCTATGATAAGGCCGAGTTGTTTGTCGATCGAGGCGCTTGAGGCGCTTGAGGCGTGTACAAGCATTATGAGCAGATTGTCTCTTTCCTCATAGGGTAGGTTGACAATGGAATGTAACCGCTCCACCGGTACGAGTTGCTCCCGTAAACGTAAGGCTTTTTTATCTACAACGTCTATTAAGTCCCTGACGTTTCTTCGTATAAGCTCGGTTATGGAACTTGCGGCAATGGCGAAGA
Organism: Nitrospirota bacterium; assembly: GCA_015233615.1. Lineage (GTDB taxonomy): Bacteria > Nitrospirota > Thermodesulfovibrionia > Thermodesulfovibrionales > Magnetobacteriaceae > JADFXJ01. The sequence continues at coordinate 34,857 of JADFXJ010000007.1, read as the reverse complement.
GATTACCGGAAATCTCGATAATCATCAGCCTCATTATGGAAAGGGTCATCGGAATCCTGATAAACATGGACGTTCCGCTACCTGCTGATGTTTCGATTGTTATGGAGCCTTTTAAGTCGTCCACTATGTTTTTTCTTACCACGTCCATACCTACGCCCCTTCCGGAAATATCGGTAATGATGGGGCTTGTGCTGAAGCCGGGATAAAAAATGATGTTTATAATTTCATTATCGGACATACCGTCTAAAGTATCCTGATCGAAATACTTTTTTTGCAGTGCCTTTTCTTTGATTTTTGCTAAGGGTATACCGCTTCCGTCATCGTGCATCTCTATAACGACATTCCCGGAATCGGAGTAAGCGCAAATACGTATGGTACCTCTTTCCGGCTTTCCTTTCGCTCTTCTTTCCTCAGGTGTCTCAATGCCGTGATCTATAGAGTTTCTCAACATGTGCAATAGTGGATCCCCTAATTGTCCGACAAGGTTTTTATCCAGTTCGGTTTCAGCACCCTCGATTACCAGGTCCACTTCTTTTTCCATCGAGCGGGACATGTCCCTGATTGCGCGTCCAAATGTATCGAATACCGTAGAAAGCGGTACCATACGCAGACGTAAAACCAGTTCGAGGAGCATATCGTTTAAAATATTCTGAAAAGTGACGTTGTCGTTTAGTGAAAAGAGAGTGTCTTTGAGCGAGGTATAGAGTGTCCGGGCTCCTTCCGTGAGAGCTTCCAGGTCCGACCCTACGCGAGGGGTGCCTGAGGCACCTGACGGATTGGCCGCCGGCCGCCGCCCCTCCGGGAGGGCACCAGTGTCTCCGGAGGTGTTGGCAGCCCATCGCTGAGAGGCTCGCTGAGCGCCGCCCAATATGGCAATAGACTCATTGTCCGTGTTTTCAGCAGGCATCTCAAGGGATAGAGATTGAACGAGATCCAGGTGCTTTTTGCTTTTGCGTACTAAAGCTCTCATATCGTTCAGGCGCTGTTTTAAACGTATTTGATTCGATATGGTTTCGTTAATCTGCTTGAAAAGTTCGTCCAGTTTGCCGGCACTTATACGAAAAGTTTCGGGAGGTTTCGTTTTTCCGGAAAAGTCCCTATTAGTCGGTTCCACGGAGGTTTGCAACTCAGGTTGCAACGGTGTAAAGGAAGGAGGCGCTTGAGGCGCTTTTGGAGGTTCCTGAGATTTAGGTAAAGGTGCAGCCTTCTCAGCCTCAGGAATTTCATTTATAATCAGGCGGGCGTCGAAAGCGGCATCTTTTTGCACGTCTGAAAGCACCTCATCAATAACGGACGGAGGCCGGGGAACGTTTTGAGGTTGAAAGGATAATTGTCCGGTGGCGGCTTTTTCAAGTTCTTCGATAATACTTTTGTCCGTTTCCGGTACCATTTCACTAATTACGGAGGCGTTTTGTACTTTATCTACGAGCAGGTTCAGAGAGTCGAAAGATTTAAACAGAACGTCGGACGCCTCTTTAGTCAATTGGAATTTATTTTTTCGGAGCGCATCTAAAACGTCCTCGATTTTATGTGACAGTTCGCTGATAGACGTGAGTTTCATCATACGCGATGACCCTTTGATTGTATGGGCCGCGCGAAATATGTCGTTTAGGGTATCGGTATCGTGCGGGTTTTTTTCAAGATACAATAAGCCGTCATTCAGCTTCTGGATATGATCTTTTGCTTCCAAAACGAATTTGGCCAAAAATTTAGACAGATCCAATGCCATTATATCACGTTCCTTTTAACTTTTTAATATTATGGCTGCACAAATGAAGTATCTGATCAACGTTAAACGAGTTGTAAAAAAGCGTTGGGCCAAGTCCTCCGAAAGCGCTTCCGATTCCCTTTTCCAACAGCTTTATTACGATTGAGTACTCTCTTTCGGCGTGATCCTTTTCATTCAAAACCCTGTAGACGTCTCCGGCGTGGTAATGGGCGAGCCAGGCGGAGGAATCTATGTAAATTGCTTCTTTAAAACGTCTTAGCGCTTCCTTAAGCCCATCGTCGCCGCCATTACCATGTATAGCGATTAAACCCAGAATAATATAAGCGTCGTAATTCCATTGGTTAAATTCTATCGCTTTAAAGCAAAATTCTCTGCACTCGTTGAATCTCCGGGTTTTAAAAAGTATATATGCCTTCATCGAATAAGCATTAGAGGATTTAGGTGATATATTTATAGCTTTATCCAGAGAATCGAGGGCTTCAGTGTATTTTCTTTCATTTATTAGTTCCAGGATCCGACTTATAGACTTGTCTGTTAAATCCTCACCGTCGTCTTTGTTTTTTATAGAGGCGCTTATAGAGGCGCTTATAGAGGTGCTTTTGGCGGCATTAAGTGGCGTTTTTTCCACTTTAGTAATTATGGAGGGCTTTTTGTCCGGCATAACTGGGGTTGGTACTGAAGACTTCGGGCCGGGAGATATCGGTTTGTGTGAAGATGATTTCTGGTATAAGAAAACCCCGTCAATCTCAACGGGGTGCAGTATGCCCAGGTCGTTAGACAAAGTCTCTACGGAACTGACAATCAGGTAACCGTCGGGACGTAATAATTTGTTGAGATTTTCTATGGCTTTTTTCCTGGTTTCCAGATCGAAATAAATTGAGACGTTTCTGTAAAAAATAATATCCATATCACGGAAATCAGGATTGTCCGAATAGGACAATATGTTGGTATTTTGAAAGTAAACGACCTGCCTTACGGGGTCTTTTAATAAATACCGGCCTTGTTCCAGGGGGGTAAAATACTTCTTCATCAGGGTTTCGTCAAAATTTCTGAAAGAGTTTCCAGCGTAAATTCCTGTGGCGGCTTTTTTAATTGCGGAACTGTCTATATCCGCTGCGAAAATGGAAAATTTATTGTCGAAGTTCCGTCCAAAAGCGCCTCCGTAAGCGCCTGCATAAGCGCCTGCATATTTTTCCATAAGGGCGATGGCTATGGAATAAGGTTCCTCTCCGGTAGCACATCCTGCGCTTAGTATTCTTATCCTGCCGTGTATCTTTTTTAATAGTTCCGGCACCAGGCGATCCGTCATTAGGGCCAGATGCCCTTGCTCACGAAAAAAGTATGTCTCATTTATGGTAAGCAGATTGACGAGGTTGGTAAACTCCTCCTGGTTGTCATTTATAAGATTGAAGTATTGGACTTGAGAGTTAAGGCCGCAACCCTCCATCCGGTTAATAATGCTCTCTTCAAGCCATTTCAAACGGTTGTTTTCAAATCTCAGGCCGCACCTGTCTCTAATCAATGTATTAAAGGCGCTTAGGTTTACCATTATATTAATTTTATAACAGAAAGTATCTCTTTGCCAATGGCGGAGGCGGGTAATACTTTGTCTATAGTCCCCTCGTCTATGGCCGCTTTATTCATACCGAATACAACGGAAGTCGTTTCGTCCTGGGCTATGGTCGTGCCGCCCGATTCTTTTATCTTCTTCATTCCATCGACACCGTCTTTGCCCATGCCGCTTAGTATTATGCCCAGGGTGTTTTGTCTGAAAGCGTCGGCAGCCGAGGTGAGCAGTACGTTGCACGAGGGGTGGTATATGTTGTTAGATTGCCTCGCTTGAAGTTCGATGCTTTTACCGGAGGTGACTATCATATTCCACTCGGAAGGATTGACGTATACGGTTGAAGGTTTTAAATATTCGCCATTTTCGGCTACTTTAATATCTATCTTGCAAATGGTCTTAAGCCACTCCACCATACCCGAAACGAAACCGTCTGAAATATGCTGCGCTATTACGACGGGGTAGGGAAAAGATTGTGGAAAATACGGGAGAATATGGGCTAAAGCCTTGGGGCCTCCGGTAGAAGATGCTATGGCTATAATTTTCCGGCAACTGTCTTGGTAAAGTTTGGAAATATCAAGCGCCTCAAGCGCCTCGTGCGCCTCGTGCGCCTCGTGTACCTCAAGCGCCCCAGGTGTCCCAATCGGCAGCTTAATTACGGATATGGCGGTTTTTGGTATAACCAGACCATTATCTTTACCGATCAAGCGGTACCTGGAGAGTAGTTTTAACTTTTGTATAAAGCTTTTTGAACTTTGTTCGTCGAATCCGGGTTTGAGGAATACGTCCAGTGCTCCTTTGGAAATCGCCATGTAAGCCGTGTTTACGTCGTCCAAAGAGGTAACGGCCATTATTGGGACTGGTGTAGTGGACATGATTTTTTCGATTGCCTCGATACCGTTCATGATGGGCATCTCTATGTCCATGGTAACTACGTCAGGGGAGAGAGTACGGACTTTTTTTACGGCTTCACGCCCATTTGCCGCCTCTCCTACAACCAGTATTTCATCGTCGGAAGAAAGAATGCTGGAGAGAACTTCTCTGGTAAAGCCGCTATCGTCTACAATTAGAACTCTGATGTTTCTTTTTACGTGTCCCCTGTTATTCAATAGCATTTTCTTATTCAGCCTTAATCTTAAAACTGCCGACGACCTTTTCCAGAGTTGCAGTAAATTCGGAAAGGGAGCGTACGTTTTGCGTGATAAGGCCAATAGAAGCCGATGCCACCCTTATCCCTTCGTCTATATCTCTGATGGCATTAAGAGTCTGCTCTATTGCGGTCTTTTGCCGGCCGGTTGATATCGAAATTTGTTTTGAAGATCCGGCCATAGCATGTGAGCCCTCCAGTACCCTGTCTAAAAACGAGTAAGTGGCCTTAGTGGTGTCCAAACCATCGTGTATGTTTTTTGAGCCCTTTTCGGAAGCTATAACAAGCTTGTTAACGAGTTTCTGTATACCTGCAATCCTGGTGTCTATCTCTTCTATGGACTGCATTACGTGTTCGGCCAGACGTCTTACCTCTATGGCTACAACACCGAACCTGCGGCCACTTTCTCCGGCGCTTGAGGCGCTTGAGGCGCTTGAGGCGCTTCCGGAGGCTTCCAGTGCCGCGTTGAAGGCTATCAATTTAGTATTATCGGCAATTTTGTTGATTATTTCCATGATTTTAGTGATCTCTTTGGATTCTTTGCCAAGTGCCACTATTTCGTTAATACTGCCGGCATTGTCGTTTTTGATCAGTTCCATATTTTCGACGACGTTTTCCATAGAAACTTTTCCGTGTAAAACATTTTCCAGTGTATTGGAGGCGGTTTCAGCCACGTCGTGTGAATGCTCGTCTATTACGCTTGAAGAGGTGGACAACTCTTCTATAGTGGCACTGATTTCAGAGACGGCCGCCGACTGCTCCGTAATTGTTACCGACTGTTGTTCTATTTCAGACATTATCGTTTTTACGGAATTGTTAACGTCGTCGACCGAACGTTTGACCGTGGCCACGATTTTGTTCATATCACAGAGGTGCTCATTAAATATGAGCGCAAGATCACCTATTTCATCATTACAGGTAATCGGTACTTTTTTAGTGAGGTCATTGTTCAGGTGTCTCAGGGTAAACACTATACCGGATATAGAACCGTTTATGCCTCGTATGATCACTATTATAAGTATAGTGGATAAAACCATCATAACGATTACGAATGAAACGGCCTTATATTCCTTACTCCTAAGGCCTTCGACTCGATTATGTAACAAATCGTCCAGGTTTTCGGCAAGAATGTCCCACAATGCCTCGTTTTCTTTTAAGATTTTTCTACCGCTAAGCGTCAGATTTTCCAGTGTTGCTTTTTTTCCGGAAGATGCAATGGGGGCGCTTGAGGCGCTTTCGGAAAGCTGAAGCAGGGACGTCTGTGCGTCGGTTGAGTAATTTCCAATCGCTGACAGCTTTTCTCTGAGAATTTTCTCAATCGCTGGCCTTAGATTTCCGGCCGGATTATTATCCATAGCTGCAATCATATTGCGTCGAACCGCCTCTATGTCCGACTTTATATTGGCTACCGTTATTATAATGTGCGCCTTGTCTTTTTCTTCCAGGGAGTGCTCCATACATTTTGATACTAACTCTTCCAGGGCAACCAGTTGGTTTGTTATGTCCATTAATTTTACTACTAAAGTTTCCATCAAATAAGAGGTGTCCAGGTCAGAGTCAAGTATGAGGTTTGAGGTCTCGCCGACGTGGGCAAAGAGCGAACTTGCCTGATCGGCCAGTTCCTTCAGCATAATATCCATATCGACGGGGTCTATATTTTCGCCCAGGGCTTTTAACGAAAACCATTGTTTACGGAGTGCCGCAAAACCCTTGGCAGTGTCAGGTACAGGCCCTGCCGAGTTTTCCGGGTGTGCCTCATATTTTTCGAGAGAATCGATGGATTTCTCTATCTGCGCGTAGTCTCTTGCACGGAATGGAGTGACAGCGCTTCGGGCAGGCTGAAAAACCGATAAACTGAGGTATGAGTAAGTTATAATATCTCTCAGGGGACGCAGATAGGCTGTACCGTTAATCTCTTTACGCGTAAAATCTATGGCGATTTGTTTTTCGTGTATCAGCAGATACAATAAAATACCTATAGGAACACTCAAGACCAGATAGATTATTACCAGTTTATGCCGGATTTTCAATTTTGAGTATATCTTCATCTTCAATATTATAGCTAAAAAGAGTGGTTATACGTTTTTTAATTTGAATTTGCTGATCAATTCCTTAAGATTTTTTGACAGTATCGTGAGATTTCTGCATATCTGGTATATTTGCCTTATAGAATCCGAAGTATGTCTGGCTCCCTCTTCGATTTCCCTCAGAGACAGAACTATCTGGTTTATAGCGAGCACTTGTTGATGGGTTGAAAGGGAAATCTCTTTTGCCGTGTTCGTGGTAGCTTTTGATTCCTCTACTATATCTGTAAGTATCGAGGAAGTCTCACCGGTGGAAGTAAGACCGTCACGAATGAGAGTTGAGCTTTTTTCGGACGATATGAACAGATCGCCGGCTAATTCCTGCATCTCCACAAGTTTACTCTTGATTTCGCCTGTGGATTCCATTACGTTGTCGGCAAGGTGTCGTATTTCAGTGGCGACGACGCTAAAACGTTTACCGGCATCTCCTGCTCCGAATGCCTCGATGGCTGCGTTGAAGGCTATCATTTTAGTGTTGTCGGCTATGGAGTCGATCAAACCTATCACCTTGGTTATGTCTTTCGATTTATTGCCAAGCTCCATAATTGCACGGAGGTTGGACTCGTTGTCCTTATGTATGGCGTCCATGTTATTGGCCAGTTTTCGTATAGCCGCATCACCTTTCCTGGTATCATTGAATGCGTGGTTTGAAATTTCCAGGACTGAACCCGAGTGGTCGGATATCTGGCCGGAAGACGCTGACAACTCCTCCATAGTAGACGTTATTTCAGAAATGGAGGCGGATTGCTCCGTGGATACGGACGCCTGTTTTTCGATAGCTTCCGAGATCTCTTTGGCAGAAAAATTTACGTCGGTTACAGTGTCGGTAACCATAGAGATAACGTTATGGAGGTTGCTTATATATGAATTAATCCATTGTGCGAGTTCGTCGAATTCGGTTTTACCTCTGACGGGTATTTCTACCGTAAGGTCGTCGCCGAAGTTTTTTAGTATATGAATAATCTTTTGCAGAGGTTTGCCAATACTTATCTTGACGAAATAAATAAACAGTGTCGAAATTACCAGAGATATAAGTATTATTTTGCTCAAAAGCTTGGTGCTCCTTGCATTGGCTTTCACGTTTTCGGATATTGTCGAGTGAAATGTTTTTCTCTGTTGTTCTATAAGGGTTAGGATAAGCGCCTTTATTTCCCTCCACTTTGGTGTTTCCTTATCCTTTATGCATTCGGCCGATTTTGCCGGGTTCCCTGATAGTGCGATTTGGAGACATTCAGTTTTTATCTTGCCGTCTTCCAACCAAAGTAATTTTATTTCTTCCAGCGTGCTTTTCATTTCCCCTTTGGTAAGACTAATGGCCGTCTGTGTGGATTTGAGGAAATCTTCGTTGGCCGCTTTGAAATTTGCCTTACCTTTTTCGTCTTTTACATTTAGAATTACGTTACGAAAGGAATGCCCTGTTTGAAGGCCGAATGAGTACATATCGCTAAGGACGATGAGAAGGGATTGGTCGACGTTTATCATATTGTCGGTGCGTTTTGCCACCAGGTTGTTGTGTGAAATGGAAAAAACGAATATTACCAAAAATATAAGCGGATTGAAAACAGCCAGTATAAAAAGCAATCTTTTGATAGACATAAAAAGCCTCCTGCACGGCTAATTATACCGGCACAGTATACGCGGTAACGACGTTTAACAAACTCACGAAGAAATGTTAACGTATAATTGTGGATAAGGTTGATTATAAATTAAAACTTATAAATATTACAACTCAGAGAATATATCGATTTTATATAAGTCCGTCAGGTAAACCGGCTTTCCGCCTATGAACGCCGCTCCCCATATAACGTTCGTAAAGCGTGTGACAAGCCCCGGCATCTCTCTCATCGATTCCAAAGGAATGTATACCGTGTCTTTGGGTTCCTCAATAATTATGGCGGTTTGTGGCTGTTTATGTTTCACTACCAATGCTCTTGGATAATTGTATGCAGTAACGTTTGTTTCCGACCCGATAATGTCGTGAAACCAATGAAAGCATACCGGTGCGTGTTTGATATCGTTTATGGTTGCAATTTCTGCAACCTGTTCCATGTCTACGGCAAATGTGGCACTGTTGATAGTGAACAGGAGGTAGAGGGTTTCGGTAAAAGAAGGTGTAAGAATCGAGTCGTTCATATAGTTTTTCAGACTGCGGTTCAGACGGTGATTTTGGAAAAGAGTTTGCCCACGTCAAGGATGGTAACGTTTCTATTTTTATAAGTTGTCTCGCCTATAACGAATTCTTTTATGTTCTTATTCAGGGTGGATATGGCTGGAACGATGGAACTGGCCGTAACGTCATCCACGTCATCCACGGAATCGAGTAATATGCCTGAACGTATGCCGTTTTTTTGAGCCAGAGCAATCTTACTGTTTTTCGTTTGCGCCTTGTCTTCAAATCCCAGTAATCTGTGCAGACTAACCACGGATTCTACGTCTCCTCTTATATTTATAATTCCCAATATGATTGCCGGACACCCGGGAACGTAATAAATTCTATCTATCGGAAGAATCTCTTTTACGTCGGAGCCGTAAAAAGCAAAAAGAGCGTCTCCTGAAGTAAAGAAAACCATCTTTACCTGCTCTTCGTCGATTTCGACGATTTTAGCTCTCTCCTGCCTTCCTCTGAGTTCTTTCAGGATGAGTTCGCTTTTATATGTTTCGGACGTCATTTTTTTATAACCGTTATAATGGTTAAATGCTTCTCCACTAAATACAAACTATCATAATCGATCGTTTGTATTTTAGCAAGACACAAGCTTTTTAGCAAGACATAAGCTTTTTAGCAAGACACAAGCTTCAGCCGGGTCTGTGACACAAAAAGAATGAGAGCCTATGTCGCGGAGCCGCGTCAGTCGAATTAACGGGCAGAGGATTCTTGACGGGGTAGGGGGGGATTCAACCAACGAATAATTTAACCGTAGTCCCCCGGCCTTCGTCGCTGTCTATCTTCATTTCCCAGTTATGGGCTTTGACGATGTGCTTGACTATGGCCATTCCCAGGCCTGTACCTCCCAGTTCGCGGGAACGTGAAGGGTCTACCCTGAAGAATCTCTCACCGATACGCGAAAGACAACGTTTTGGAATCCCTGAGCCCGTGTCCTTTACGTAAAGAACTCTCTTTATTTCGTCCGAGAAGTAACCTATTTCAATACCGCCTTTTTGAGTAAATTTTATGGCATTGTCGACTACGTTTAACAATACCTGGATTAACCTGTCTCTGTCGGCCTCTATAAAGATATCTTCATTTCCCGTTGACTTCTTCAGGTAAAGATCCTTTTCATTGGCTTTATTGAAGAGTATTTCAATGACGTTGTCGATGAGTTCGTTAAGTTTTACGGAAGTTTTGTTTATTTTGGTTACGCCCGACTCGATTTTTGAAATAGTCATAAGGTCATCTACAAGGCGGTCGAGCCGTTCGCTTTGGAATTTTATGGTGCTAAGGAATTTAACGGCATATTCTCTGTCGTCTAAGGCGCCATTCAGCAGAGTTTCGGCAAATCCCTTTATGGCGGTTACAGGAGTCTTTATTTCGTGTGAGACGTTTGCTACGAAGTCCTTTCTAACGGATTCTAGTTTCTTTACCTCAGTGATGTCGTGAAGCAGTATTACACAGCCTCTGAGATCGTTCTGTTTGTAAAATGGTGACATTCTTACCTGGAGGTATCTCTCGCTGGGATATTCGAGAAATATCTCGTCGTGGTCGCTTTTGTCGAACTTTTTTACCTTTTCAAGCATTCCGAGCAGTTCGGGGCTACGTACTACCTCAATCAAGGGTTTGCTTTTAATATCTCCACGTCTGTCGAAAAGTGAGTTAGCCTTATCGTTAGCGTAAATGACGACATTTTTGTTATCGAGTATGATGAGGGCGTCCGGTATGCTTTCAAGAGTTGCGTTAAGCTGCGAGCGTTCCTCTTCGGCGTGGGCGAACTTTTCCTTAAGGTTTTCAGTAAGCTCGTTCAAAGAATAATAAGCCTCGGAAAGGTCAGGGTAATCCTCGAAATAAAACTTGTTTTGAAACGTTCCCTTGAATATCATTTTAGAGAAATGGCTGACTTCTCTCAGGAACTTCTCCTTTTTCCTGTAATCTCTCACCATATAAAAGATTGTAACGATGAAACCTGATAGGTAAAAAGTGAAAAACACAACCGTGATATTGACGGCGACGTTACAGTTGTAGTTATTATTGTAAATAGAATAAGATACGATTTGATTAACTATGAGATAATACAGAGTGGTACAAAGTATCAACGATACGTAAAGAAGAGCAATCTTCTTAATAAGCTTTTTTAAGTTCAAATACTGTCCTCAAAATAATAACCGATTCCACGGCGAGTTTTGATGTAACGAGGCTTGGCGGTATTGTCTTCTATCTGTGCCCTCAGCCTTCTTATGTGGACGTCGACGGTTCTTGGCTCGACGTATGCTTCGTCCTTCCAGACTGCGTCAAGAAGCATGTCTCTGGTGAGGACTTTTCCTTTTGTATGAATCATGTACTGGAGAAGTTTGAACTCCGTGGCACTAAGTTTTACAGGTACTCCTCTTTTGCTCACTTTATACATTTGGGTATCGATTTCGATGTCGCCTATCGTTATGATTTTTTCCATCTTTACTTTTTCCTGGCTTCTCCTTAGTACAACCTTAACGCGTGCCAGAAGCTCCCTGACGCTGAATGGCTTTGTCATGTAATCGTCAGCACCCATTTCAAGGCCGAGCACTTTATCGAGTTCATCATTCTTTGCCGTGAGCATTATTATTGGAATTTCGACCGTTTCACCGGAGCCCTTCAGAATACGGCAGAGATCTATGCCTTGTATGCCGGGCAGCATTAAATCCAGTATAATAAGATCGAAATGTCCGTTCTTTATTTTCTTCAGGCCATCTTCGCCATCGTAGGAGCAGGCCACTTCAAATCCTTCCTTTTGCAGATTATATGAGAGCAACTCCACTATGTCTTTTTCGTCGTCTACTACGATGACTCTTTTCTTCATCCCATTCCCCCGTAAGAGGTAAGTAAAATGTTATATATGCCGGTTGTGTTTACACTTGAGGCCGTCTCGATCGGATAGGAACGATATTCTCTTAAAATGGCACAAAACCGGTTATTTCTTGTTATAAATCGACAATATCCTGTCGGTTACATCTATAGAGGCGTTAAAATAAGCGATTCCCGATGAGTTTTTCTCCAATATAATAGTATATCCTTCTTGTTTGGCGAAGTCTTTGAGTATTTCATTCAGGTCTTTGAAAACCTGAGCCTTTAGCCATCTATCCATTTGCGTTAAGTCGAAATCAAAGTCTTCCTTAAGCCTCTTGAGCTCTTTCATCTTTAATGAGAATTCGTCCTCTTTCAGCATCCTCTCGTCAGGAGACATTTGCCCCTGATCTATCTTTTCCCTTAAAGTCTTTGCATATTCTTCTTTTTGTACGACGGGCTTTTTCTTTTCATCCAGAGTATCCTGATATCTCTTCCGATAGCTTTTAACTTTTTGGGACTCGTTCATAACCTTCTGTATGTCGAAAATCCCTATTTTGAGAGTTTCGGAGTAAGCCGGAGGTATAAAGAAAAAAACCGCCAAACAAAAGGCGTTAACTAAGATGAGTATCTTTTTCACGGAATCGGCTATCCTTTTATATAGAAGTAGTATGAATTTAGAAACGCTTATGTCCGGCGCACACAAAGCTTGAGTCCGCCGGACATAAGCGTTACATTGCATCATACGATCGATTATTTTATAGTTCCGACACCATTGCCGGATAGGGTACCCGTAGTAGCGGTGCCGGTAATCTTTCCGCCGGCGGCACCGGTTAATGTATTGGTAGCGCCACTCCAGTTTGGTATATTATGTCCCGTACCGCTAAGATTAGCATTCCACGTCCCGGTGGATGGGTTGAAGTTAGTCATGTTGACGTTTAAAACTGTGCCTGTGCCGGGAGCTAGTCCGTCGGACAGCGGGAAAGCAGGTATCGTGCCGTTGGTGGGTACAATATTCGGCAAGTAAGTGCCGCTTAACTTATAATTTCCGGTGATGTTGCCTGAGGCAAAAACGGTAGCCTTTCCTCCCGTGGACGGAGCGAAGAAATGGACATTATTCATGTACATATTGAGATAATCGCTACCGGAGATGATGCCGCCGCTTAAGTTCGTAGTACCTACTGCGACAGCCGGCAAACTTAAATAGTTTAGTTTGGTTATGTTTGAAGCTGTAGGCGAGCATCCTACACCGGTAGAGTCGCCGCAGGCAAGGTACAGGTACTGAGGCGTCTCCAGATTAACGATGTTAAGTATTGCGTCCATGGTATTCACGCCATATGTGCCAAGTGCGTTAATAGAACTGATATAGGAAGTTCCCGCTCCGGTCGTCCATCCGCCAATGTACCCGGTGCCGTGCAATACGCCTCCGGTCCAGTAATCTCCGGTAATGTAGGCTGAAGGCATAATTAACGCGCCCAGATCATATGTTGGGTTAGCAGATGGGGCGGTGGTGTAAGTACCGTGTAAATCGGCAATTGTCAGAAAACTGAAAGTACCTTTTGTGGAGTCAAGAGGGATAGCCGCCAACTGTCCCGTTCCGCTCCATGTCCCGCTTGCGAAGCTGCCGCTTATTAACCCTGCAAGGCCACTCTGCGTCATGTTCGATGTAACAATACCAGCGAGGGTATTATTATTGTAAAAGGTACCTGACACCATGCCATATAGTGCATTATTAGTTGCCTTGACCCCTGCGAAATTAACTGCAAACGTTTGTGATGCATCGTTGCCGTGAATGAACCACAGAGGATAACTATTTGGATTCGAATATGTGCCTTGTACCTGGACATTAAACGGCATAACAGTAGAAGTAACGGTAGTTAGATCTAAGGTACCGGTTATCGTTCCTGCCATAGTGCCGGAGCAGTCCAAAGAGCCAAAACCCTGGCAAGTGCCGCTGCTGTTATATTGGTAAAAAGGGAAAGGCATAATTGGGCTTTGGTTAGCGTTATTTGTTCCACCGGATACGTTCCAGTTTATTGGAAGGGCAGTCGTCGTTGTCGATGACGATGACGACGTTGATGTAGAGGTTGATGTCGACGGCCCTGCCGTAGTCGTTGTCGTTGATGTCGACGGTCCTGCCGTGGTAGTAGTTGTCGACTGTACCGATGTAGTTGTTGTCGATGGTGCCGTGGTCGTTGTTGTCGGCTGTGCCGTAGTCGTAGTAGTAGTCGATGGTGCCGTAGTCGTTGTTGTCGACTGTGCCGTAGAAGTAGTTGTCGATTGTGCCGTAGTAGTAGTAGTCGACTTTTCCGTAGTGGTAGTTGTCGACGGTGCCGTTGTCGTCGAAGTTAAAACGGGGGGGTTTGCCTTAGGATCGCTAACGGGAGGCTGGTAATCGGTAATGTTAGTATTGCCGACAGTATAGGTTACGTTTTGAACGTTATTTGCGGGTTTATTGTTATCGTTTTGGTCTTTAAGCGACGCTGAGTTGAAGTCTTGTGCCGTAACGATTACCGGTCCCCCTGACGTACCTCCACCACCTTCGGTCGTACCTCCTCCTCCGGTTGTCCCTCCACCTGTACCAACCGTAGATTTATCTATAGCCTTGTCTATCTGGTTCTTTTCCGTTGTGGTCATCTGTTGTACCTGGCCCGGAGGCTGGCTCAGAGGTATAACAACCTTCTGTCCGCCGTAAAGGTCTATCTTTTGATCGGGGAAATCCTTGTTCCAGACAACTATGTGCCCTTCGGTGCAATAGTATGTAGTTGTACCGGTAACAGGGTCTACAATTGCTCCCCACGTAGAGCCTCTGACGCCTGCAACGGCATTCGGCGTGTGTATCTCAAAGTGGTTGGAAGATGGATTTGCAGCGATTCTGCTGGCGATGCTCTTGTCTATGATAGCACGTACGTGGCCTCTTTGCATTTTTACGGTTTCTTTGTGCGTATCTTTGTCGTATTTATATTCGCTCAGGTCTATGCTGGTGCTCTGGGCGAGGTTCAGAATGTTTCCGTCGTTGAACTTAATCTCGGCTTTGGATAACTTCTTCGTCCTCAATACATCTTTTTCGTAAACCGGGTTGCCGACCTCTATGGCAACCGCCGGGAGCTTGCCTCCTCTCAGAACCTCTACTATGCCCAGAGCGAACGTTACCCGTCCGACTTCTGCTCCCTGCTTTGGGGAGTCGTCCACGGCATAAGAGGTTGAAACGAGAAATAGAAGAGAAATACAAATAAGCAACAGAGTTGTATATGAAAATACGCCTTTCTTTCTAAACATACTTTTAATACTAAACATACTTTTAATACGCATTATATCCTCCTAAAATCTGTATTCAATTCCGGCTGTATACATATTCCTTTTATATTGATAGATGTATATGTTCGAATCCGCCGTAGTATGGCTGTACTGAACACTTACATCCATATCCTTCAAAACCTGCCATACGAAGCTTATATTGCCGGTGTAAGATTTGTCATGGCGTTTAATTCCAAAAATGGTATGAGTATCGTTATAGTCCTGTAAAACAGCCTCTCCGTTTACGACGGTATACACGCCTGCGTAAATGGGTAGTACAAGGCCTGCGTCAAAAGTGTGGCCGGTGTTTTTCCAGTTATCTCCCTGGGTGTCGTCC
Organism: Nitrospirota bacterium; assembly: GCA_015233615.1. Lineage (GTDB taxonomy): Bacteria > Nitrospirota > Thermodesulfovibrionia > Thermodesulfovibrionales > Magnetobacteriaceae > JADFXJ01. The sequence goes on along the minus strand of JADFXJ010000007.1, from coordinate 19,727 downwards.
TGGGCGAGCTCATATTTTAAGTTAAACATGCCCTTGCCTTCAAGAAAAGTATAAATATATCCGGCGCTGCCGAGGTATCTGTTACCGGTTCTGTTTTCGTTGGGGTCAAAGATGGAACCAAACATGGTGCGCCTCTCGTATCCCGCGTAACCCTGTAGAACGTTATTTGGAGCTACAAGCCAGTTTACCGTTGGTTTGGCGGAAAAAAGGCTCAGGTATTGCTTATAACTCAGAAACACATAGTTGTATGACAGAGGCAGGGATAACATGAGTGTCTTCTGTAAATTATAACCGGGGGTTAGGGTAATGGAATGTGCCATCATATTGTGGGAGTCGATTTTAAAGTAGTTTAGGTTGGAAGCATTGTATTGGGCATTAAAAAACCATTTCCCACCTAAGTTTGGGCGGTAATCTATACGAAAGCGCTCGGTTATGGCGCTATCGCTCTTGTTGGTTATGTTTACACCCGATATGCCGCCGTCGGGGAGGAGCACGACGTTGTCGTCCAACTGGTAAGAGACGCCGACGGCAAACTGCCACTCCTTGTACAGCTCCTTGCCTTTTTCCACCGTTTTTTGAAATTCTCTGGCAAAATTCGCGGCCTCGGAGTTAGGTTGTGAGGCGATTATAGAGTCCAGAACCGACTGGGCTTCCTTAAACTGGTGCTCCTTTACGTAAGCCACTGCCAATTGCACGTCTACGGACTCGGAAATCTCTTTGTTCAATTCCTTTGCTTTGGTAAGGGCTTCTATAGCTCCTGAGTTATCGTCCGTCTTTAACAACACGAGCCCTTTTAAATATGATATTACGTCGGGCTTGACATTTTCTTTTTCGGCCTTACCAATCCACTCGAGAGCTTCGGCGTACTTTTCCTCGTTATAAAGCACGGAGATCAACTCGTCATATGCGTTAGAAAATGGAGGCACGAAATGTAATGCTTCTTTCAAACCGGTTTCGGCATTAGGCATGTCGCCAAGTTGCTTGTACGTCATTCCGACGTAGTATGATAAAATTGCCGTACCAGGGTGCCCGGCCTTCGCCTTATTGAATAATACAAGGGCCTCTTCGTAGTTTTCCTCTTTATACTGGACGATGCCCTCATCTACAAGCTTCTGAGTATCTGACGTATCCGATGAGCCAATTTCTGATCCAACTTCCACCTTTGGTTCATCCTGGGTTCCGTAGGCACTCCCTGAACCGATTATACCAAACGGGCCTGTGCATAAAAACAACAAGAATGATAACGCAATATAAATTTCATGCCTGGTAGTATGTCCGGGTCTGCTTGCATACATATTCCTCATCTAAAGTTCTCCCTTATCTTAATATAGTTAAAAAATTAATAAAATTGCGTTTACAAAAAAAAGAATAACAAAAACACAATGCTAAAATCAATAAATATTTTAGTTTTTTATGTTCCCGTTGTCGTATTTATCAAATATACGAAAACGCCGGTAATGCTTCCGGTTATATTACAGATAAAAAAAATGGTGTTGCTTGTATATAACTATTTATTCTGCTACCGGTCCTGGGACGGTGCTCGTTCAGACTATCACGTTGTCAAAACTTAAAAGCATAATAGGAAATTCCATTTGCCTGGCTCCGCCGCCTATAATGGTAGCAGAGCTTATTTTGTCGAAATTTAAAAATACTCTTGGGCGGCTCTTCCCCCATTGAACGCGAAAAGCCGGCAGAGATGTTCCGGTATTACTTGTTACTTTTAAAATACCGTCGGTATTACACGTTACCTCCTAAAATACCGACGGTATTTTGACGACTTTTAGTGGTTTACCCTCCCATAGACGCAGATTTATTTGCATAGGCGCATATTTATTTGATGGTATGGTTGTTGCATGTTATAATATTATATGGATGTGGGAAGAGGAATAGGGGTCGTTGTACTTATTGCGTTGTTATTTACTTCATCAACTGCGTATGCAGTTGAAGTTGGAGAGCTGTTTTTGAGCGATGACCTCAAGAAAGCCTGGGTTTTATATGAAATGAAAAAATACGATTCCGCTGAGAACGTGCTTAACAACTGCTATGACGACTCCAGAGAAGCTAAAAACGTACTGGCCGCGTGTAATTTCATTGAAGCGAAGATAGCCGACGACAAAAGGGATTTCACCCAGGCCGGGAACCGCTACAGGAGGGCCAGCCTTTACGCCGTCGACGGCAGCAGCGTGAAAGAAGACTCACTGTTCCGTTACAGCGAGCTTTTCCTGGATAAGAAGATGTACTACGAAGCCCGTACCGGTTTTCAGAATTTCGTGAAAGTCTATCCAAATTCGCATAATTTCCAAAAAGCAGCACTAGGACTCGCCCAGAGTCTATATGCGACCGGCAAACCCGAAGAAGCCCTTAAATACTTTAACCAGTCAGGCGACAGTGTAAAAGCATTGATGGGGAAGGCAGCAATTCTCCAGATGTTGAAAAAATACGACGAGGCGCGCGACGCCTATACGGAAGCCCTCAAAAAAGACAGGTACTACTTGAAATATGACGATAAAACTCTTTATTATCTGGCGGAAAACTACTTTTTTACCGGAAAGGAAAAAAAGGCACGAGACATTTTCAATTATATCAAAAACGGCAACATGCGTGAACAGGTTGCCCTCAGACTCGGCCAGATAGCAGTTAAGGAAAAGCGTCCTGAGGAGGCCATGAAGTATTTATCACAGGCTTTCATGTCGGTCGAGCAATCCTATAAAGAGGAGGCTCTCGTAGGTATGGCCAAACTTATGGAAGAAAACGTAAAGGAAAACTTGAAAAAAGGAAACCTTAAGGGCGCCCAGGACAGTTTTAATGACGTTCTGAGGTATATGTCCATGATCTCGAAAAAAGCGGACAAAAAAGTCCTTGACGAGGTGTTGGGCCATATGAGCCTGGCTCTGATGGATATTGCCAGGGAACAGATTGGTAAAGGCGACGAACGGGGAGCCAACGAGAGCATCAACAACCTGAAGAAAATGAATTTAACAGAAGCCCAATCGAAAGACGTAGATAGTCTTATAGACAATCTTCTGGTGAAAGAACAGGAGAATTACGCCAGAGAAAAGAAGTACAAAGAAGCCATTGACATGATCGAGAAAATTTACGCAAAAGACCATAATGAAAAGAAAAGGCTCGATATGATTAAATCCGTATTGCAGGAAGCCTTAAACGCCCATGGTACAGAATTTCCGGGACTGTGGGAAAAGTACGGCGCCCACTTTCTGGAGCCTTCCAATCTCCCTCTGGTACTCAATGCAAGGCAGGGGCTGCGCGGAAAGGGAAAACCTTACGAGGAAATTCTTTTGTGGATTTCTAAAAACGGCTCGAACTCCGATAAAGCCGATGCATTGGATGAACTCGTAAAGCTTTACTCCGACGGCGGCAACAAGGCCGAAGCGGTAAAGATGCTGGCACAACTAAAGAGCTTCGACGTTGATAAAGATAAGATGTTGAGAATGGAGGCACAGGTTTATTTCAAAAACAACGATAAGCAAACGGCTCTCGATAAGCTCACCATGATAAAAAAGCTCGTCGCCGGAGACTTGCAGATCATAAAGGAGTCTTTGCCTTCGGTTAAAGATTCTGAGAAGGCTCTCACGTTCTACGAGAGGGCAATCAATGAGTTGGGTGGAGAGAGCAGGGACTACTTAAAACTCGCAGATGCTTATTACGAACTAAACCAAAAGAACAAGGCCACGAAATACTATCAGTTACTTCTTGCGAAAGATCCGGGTAACGAGTGGGCCATGTACAGGCTTACTTTTTTGCTAAGCGGCGATGCCGCCGATGAGATGCTCAAAAGACTCGGCAGAGGTAATTCGCGGTTCAGTAAGTACGCCAAGATAATCGACTTGGAGCTTGACGTAAATAAAAAAATCAGAGAGAGGTTCAAGTAAGGGAAATGGAAGACATCAGCCGGTTAAACGACGCATTCTACAATTTTACAGAAGCGTCCAGGTCCCTGGAACAGATTTATGAAAAGTTAAAGGAGAGAGTCAATTATTTGACTCTGGAAGTTGAAAGAAAGAACAAGCAGCTTGAACAGGCACTGTGCGATACCGAAGAGGTTAAGGACTACCTGAAAGGGATACTCGAAAGCCTCAGCGAATCCATAATCGTACTGGATACGAACGAGAGAGTAACCATGTTCAACAAGGCAGCCGAGCGGATGTTTGGTCTCAGGGAGGAAGACGTTATTGGCAGAAGCTACGATGGGTTGGACTTTCACGTGGAATACGAGGGTGCCGAAACGTTTCTGGCTGCAGGGGAAAAGAGATACAACGTATTTTTGTCTCACGCAAACGTATTTGACTCGGAGGGCGCAGTGCGTGGAGCGGTCATCTTATTTCAGGACATCACGCGTATCAAGGAACTGGAAGCACAGCAGGAGAGAAATAAGAGGCTGGTTGCAATGGGAGAAATGGCCGCACAGATAGTGCACGAAATAAGGAGCCCGCTCTGTAGTATCGAACTCTATGCCAGCATGCTTGACAGTGAGCTTGGCGACTCACCTCATAGCAACCTCGCCAGGGGTATATCCACTGGTATAAGGAGCCTGAATAACATTCTGACCAACATGCTTCTCTTTGCAAAACCACAAAAACCGCGTTTTTACCCGCTGACGTTAAGCGCGGTGCTTGAAGACTCGCTGTTTATGCTCATGCCCCTGATAGAATCCCACGGCATAAGTCTTGACAGGCAAAAAGAATCGGACCCGTGTGTTTACGGCGACAGCGAACTACTAAAACAGGTTTTTATGAACATCATTATAAATGCACTTCAGGCCACACCCAACGATGGAACCATCGGGATACGCCAGTGGTCTAACGAGGAGTTTGCCATAGTGGACATAAGGGATGAGGGAGAGGGTATCAGGCACGAAAACCTGGAAAGAATATTCGATCCCTTTTTCAGTACTAAAGAAAAAGGAACCGGTTTGGGATTGGCCATAGCTTCAAAGATATTGCTGGTACACGATGGAAGAATAAAAGTTGAGAGCAAGCTGGGCAATGGCAGTACTTTTCGGTTATTTCTGCCGATAAAAGAGTAATTATGTATTTAAAAGAGTGATTATGATTATTACGCAGGTTTAATATTACGTATGATAAATTGTACGTATTGTTGTATAATTCTTTGATGAGGTATAGATGAAACCGATTCTTGTCGTAGACGATGACCCTCAGATGAGGGATGCCATGAAAGAGGCGATAATCAGGCTTGGATTCAAAGCCATATTGGCCGAAAACGGTCTCGATGCTCTTACGAAATTGAGTACTACGCCGGTTGCTTTGGTGGTAACGGATATGATGATGCCCCGCATGGACGGACTTGCCTTCTTAAAAGAGGTGAGAAAGAGAATCGGCCATCTGCCCGTGTTGGTCATAACCGGCTACGGTACCGTGGAAAATGCCGTTGAAGCCATGAAAGAGGGAGCTACCGATTACCTTATGAAGCCCTTTTCATTCGATAAGCTTACAAAAAAAATCAACTCCATTATGGATGCACAAAATACCGACCGCGAGATTATCTTCGTGAATCCAAAGATGAACCGTATTATGCAGATAGCTAAAGACATAGCATCCAGTGACACCACGGTACTCATATACGGTGAAAGTGGAACCGGCAAGGAACTGATAGCGAGGTTTATACACAAAGCCAGCCAGCGGAAGGAAAAACCCTTCATAGCCGTAAACTGTGCGGCCATACCGGACAATCTCATGGAATCGGAACTGTTCGGCCACGAAAAGGGTGCCTTTACGGGCGCTTCGGACAAAAAACTCGGTAAATTCGAACTCGCAAACGAAGGCACTATATTACTCGACGAAATAGGCGAGATGTCAATGTCCCTTCAGGCCAAGCTTTTAAGAGTGCTCCAGGAAAAGGAGATAGACCGCGTTGGCGGCAAACACACTATACCGGTAGACAGCAGGGTTATAGCCACTACAAACAGGGATCTGTTCAAGGAATCTTCGGAAGGCAGATTCAGGGAAGACCTTTACTACAGGTTGAGTGTTTTTCCTATTCTCATTCCTCCGCTCAGGGAAAGGCCCGACGATATAAAACCCTTGAGCGATTATTTTGTCAAAAAGTATTCGTCGATTCTTGGTAAGACTATCTCCGGTTTTAATAAAGAGGCTATCGAATACCTCGAAAACAGGCAGTGGAGAGGTAACATCAGGGAACTGGAAAACGTAGTGCACAGAACCGTTCTTCTTTGCAAAGGCGACTCGATAAACGTTAATGACTTTATGCTAGATGACCCCGTGTCCGCCAACGCCGAGAGCAATCAGCGGGGAATAAAGGAGATGGAAAAGGAACTTATTCTGAAAACTCTCAAGGACGTTAGCAACAACAAGACAAAAGCGGCAAAGCTACTTGGAGTGAGCGTAAGAACGATAAGGAACAAACTTAACGAGTATGGGAATGATTTTCCCGATTAATTGACACATGTGGAAATTTTGACATTATTCTCAACAGGCTGTCTGACAAAAGGAACCGGTAATTAAGAGATTGCCAATATGATGGAAGTACGTAAAGGAATCGATGTGTAAGAGCCTGCCATGCGGGTTTCGGCCACCCGTGGTGAGGTCGCTACGGGCCGTTTTGCGGGTTTGGCTGACGGCTCCGGAGCCCATTTAACGCGTACGATGAGGTTTTCTTAAAGGGTTTAGCCGATTGGTACGAATATTGCTACATTATAAGAGTGTATTTATTGAAGACGTATTATATTGAAGGAAGATATGAAGAAAGTTATATTGAGTGTTGCAAAGGAGGCCTTTGTGGATAAAGGTTTTGACATACTCGAAAATTTAATCACCGGTACTTCTATGAGACAGAAGGTAATTGCCTCGAATATAGCCAATGCCGACACTCCGGGCTACACTGCCAGGGACGTGAATTTCGGCTCTTTTCTCAATGACGAAAACCTGCAATTGAAGACTACTGACAAGATGCACTTTAAGGGAGGCCCCGGTTCAGGTTTGGGAAGCGTGATAACCGATGAAAATACTCTGTACTGGGGAGACAAAAATAATGTAGAATTAGATATGGAAGTATCGAAAATGACTGAGAACTCCCTTTTGAACCAGACTGCCGCTACTTTGATTTCAACTAAAATCAAACAATATAAAATTGCCTTTGGAGGGAAGTAACAATGGATATGTTTAGTGTATTCGATATCAGCTCTTCAGCCCTTCAGGCACAAAGGGAGAGGTTGAACGTAATAGCGTCAAACATGGCTAACGTTCATACCACCAAGACTCAGGAGGGTGGCCCGTATAAACGGCAGGACGTAGTCTTCCGGTCTTTGCCTATGGACAAGGACCCGTCAACACCGTTTCAGGGAGTTATGGTTTCCGAGATAGTGAAGGATAAGGGTGACCCCATGCTTGTATATGAACCTAACAACCCGGATGCAAACGCAAAAGGCTACGTCGAGATGCCGAACATCAACGTTGTGGAGGAGATGGTCGACATGATGATGGCCTCTCGTGCATATGAGGCCAACGTGTCGGCATTTAACGCATCAAAGGGCATGTTCCAGAGAACATTGGAAATCGGGAGGTAAGAATGTCTGATTTCAAGATTACCAGTACGACGCTTCAAGACATACAGCCTCAATCTAAAGCAGCGGATGCCGGTGCTGCTCCTGCAGGCGGTTTTGACGATACCCTCAAGGACGCATTGAGCCGTGTAAACGCCATACAGAAAGAGGCTGACAAGGCGATAGAGGCACTGTCCTCCGGCGGAGACGTAACCAATGCCGTTTTGGCTATGCAAAAAGCCGATATGTCTTTCCAGCTAATGCAGGAAGTACGCAGTAAGCTTCTGAACGCCTACGATGAAGTAATGAAGATGCAGGTATAGTTTTTGCCACGCTATAGCCGGCGTTTTATCTGTTTGGCTATAGTTGTGGGCTGTATTTCCGAAGTGTTTGTGTAAAGGCAATGTTTGTGTAAAGGCAATATATTGTAATCAGTCGATGTTTTATAACCATTCAAGCCGGACGGGGATAACATGCCAAATGTATTGGAAATAGTAAAAGGCTGGTCTAAGAGAACCAAGGTTATCGTTATATCGACTATCATTGTGGTGATCTCGTCGTTAATCTTACTCTTTTCCTGGACACAGAAAACCGACTATCAGGTCTTGTTTTCCAATCTGACCGAATCGGATGCCGGAGCGATTGTGAACAAGCTGAACGAAATGAAAGTCCCCTTCAAGCTTACGGTTAACTCAATTTTGGTACCGGCTCCCAAAGTATATGAACTCAGATTACAGTTAGCGGCCCAGGGGTTACCCGTGGGTGGCGGCATCGGCTTTGAGATATTCGATAAAACCGATTTTCAGACAACCGATTTTGTACAAAAGTTAAATTATAAAAGAGCCCTTGAGGGCGAGCTTTCCCGGACAATCTCCTCTCTCAGTGAAATAGACCATACCAGAGTGCATCTGGCATTGCCGGAGAAATCTCTTTTTGTAAAAGATAAGGAGACGGCCACGGCTTCCATCCTGGTAAAGCTGAAGCCCGGCAGAAGCCTTTCCCAAAGCCAGGTGCAGGGCATAGTGCATTTGGTATCCAGCAGTATAGAGGGACTCAATCCAGGGGATATAACCATAGTAGACAATAACGGCACCATGCTTACACGTCCGTCCGACGACGTGCTAGGCCTCACCACTACTCAACTGGAATATCAGAAGAAATATGAACAACAGGTCGAAACCACTATAAAAGACATACTTGAGCCCGTTATAGGGAAAGACAGGGTAAAGGTAAAAGTTTCCGCCGATCTCGACTTTTCAAGGACCGAAAAGACTGAAGAAAAGTTCGATCCTGAAGGCTCGGTTCTGAGAAGTGAGCAGTCGATGAAAGAGAAATCCCAATCCGGTTCTCCGGGAGGCGTGCCGGGAGTACAGTCTAACCTGCCCGGCAAGCCGGGGACACAAGCCCAGGGCCAGCAAACACAATCGCAGAAAGAGAGCGATACTACGAATTTTGAGATAACCAAGGTAACAAGCCATACGCTGATGTCACTGGGCAACCTCAGGAAACTCTCTGCAGCCGTTTTGGTTGACGGGATGTACAAGGAAAAGAAAGGCTCCAAAGAACTCACCTATGTCCCCAGAACCGATGACGAAATTAAGCGCTACGACGATCTGGTCAAAAAGGCGATAGGGTACACCCAGACCAGAGGAGATGAGGTATCGGTTGTAAACATGCCTTTCGAGCCGGTGGCGAAAGAGGAGATCGCTCCCGAGCGCAGGGACTGGCTTAAAGACGCAGCTATGGTTGCAAAATATTTTGCTCCGCTCATAGTAGCCATACTGTTTTACTTCTTTATAGTAAGGCCGGTAATCAAGTCATTGTCTCAGGAATCGGTACAAACCCAGATACCGGTATTGCCGTTGCCGGCCTCTTCGGCTGAGATATCAAAAGAGATGAAACCCGAACTACCGGAAGCCAGGACCAGGGAAGTTCCGTTGCCTCCGGTGGAAGAGTTAGCTCTGAAATCAGAAATAACCGATTGGTCCCAATGGGTTAAGGATAATCCCTCTCAAGCTGCAACTTTGATTAAAGAGTGGGTACAAACAGAGGAAGCTGAAGCATCATCATAACCTTAGCACAATCGGGTTAGCAACCCAATAGTAATAAGGAGAAAACAATGTCGGATAAAGACAACAAAAAGGCTATAATCATACCCGCCAACCCGCTCAATAAGGAGAAGGGAACACTGCCGGCCCACCCGCCCAACAAGGAGAGGGTTTTATTACCCGATAAAAGCGGTAAGTTGGAAGTAACGCTCAAGAGTATCCTTCGCGGGGTTCCGTTGCCTCCTCAAAAAACGAAAGATGAAGGCCTGGCAAGCGAAATCAGAGATTGGACTAAATGGGTTAAGGAAAACCCCCAACAAGCATCACGCCTTATTAAAGAATGGTTTGATGTGGAGGAAAAATGAGAGAAACCGCTACAAATATTTCCGGATACGAAAAGGCCGCAATATTTTTAACTGCCATAGGTGAGGACGCCGCCGCCGTTATAATGAAAAGCCTTGACATGAAGGAAATTGGCAAGATCACCTCTTACATGACGAAGATGAAGAGCATAAAGGAAGACGACGTCAAGGCCGTATTCAAAGAGGCCTCACAGAAGGTACAGAAAGGAGAGGTCTATTTCGGAGGCGAGGATTACGTAAAACAGATGCTCATAAAAGGACTTGACGAAAGAACCGCCAAGAAAATTCTCGAAAAGGCAGCCGTCGAGAGCACCCTCGAATCCTTAAAGAAAGTGGACGCTAAAAAACTGACGAACTTCCTGCTGACCGAGCACCCGCAGACAATCTCTCTTATACTGAGTCTTCTGGACCCGGGGCAGGCGGCTACGGTACTGGCCACGCTGCCAAAGTCCCTCAAGGTCGACGTAGCCATGAGGATGGCTACAACCGAAGGTATACCGGTAGACGCAATAGAGGAGATAGAGGAAGTTCTCAGGAGCGAACTCGATCTGGAAAGGAGCGAAGGTATTAAAGTGGGTGGCGTAAAGAAGGTTGCTCTGATATTGAACCAAACCGACAAGTCTACCGAGGAACTAATTCTGGAAAACATCGAGAGCCACGATTACGAACTGGCCGATGCCATTCGCCAGTATATGTTTGTCTTTGAAGACATGTCTAAAATTGACGACAGGGGCATTCAGATGGTGTTAAAAGAGGTGAGCACCGAAGACCTTTCCCTTGCCCTTAAGACTGCATCGGAGGGCATAAAAGAAAAAATATTCAAAAACATGTCAAAGAGGGCATCCGAAATATTGAAAGAGGATATGGACGTGCGTGGTCCCGTACGAGTGTCCGAAGTGGAGAAAGCCCAGCAAAACATAATCAAGGTAGCAAGAAAACTCAGCGAGGAAGGCAAAATAATCTTGCCGGGAAGTTCCGAAGAAGAACAATTTGTTTAGAAGTAAGATAATAAGGGATGGTAACGTCGAACTTTACGGAATGCCATCTTTCGGTGAGTATTCCGCAGAGGATGAAGGGGATGCTGCGGCTTCTGACGCCTTACAAGAGGCCCCTCCACCCGATCCCAGGGTATTGCTTGAGGAAATCGAAAAGCAGGCCAGGACCAATGCCGAAGAACTTGAAAAGGAGGCTTACCGGAAAGGTTTCAATGCCGGCCAGGAAGCCGGTACCAACGAGGGTCTTCAAAAAGCGGGAAATACGGCTCAACCACTTATCGAGGAATTATCGCAGATTGTCTCGGAATTGAAAGAATTGAAAAAAAAGATTTTAGCGGAGGTGGAGCCTCAGGTAGTAGACCTTGCCGTAGCTCTTGCCAGGAAAACTATCGCGTATGAGTTGTCTCTCAACTCCGGCATCATGCTTGACATTGTCAAGGCGGCTTTTAACAAAATGGAGAAAGTAGGCAGGATAACCATAAGAATCCATCCGGACACGTTAGACATATTTCTGAAAGGCAAGGAAACCCTTACCGGGATACATCCTGAGATTGTCTTTGAGACCGATTCATCGATACCACTACAGGGCGCCCATATAGAAGGTACCACGGAAGAAGTAATTGCCGACGTAAACGAGCTTTTTGACAATGCAGTCGGCGAAATGAAGGATAACCTTGTCATCGGTTGATTTATCACCTTACCTTAAGGCTCTTGAAAAAGTGGATCCACTCAGGGTTTATGGAAAAGTAGTGGAGATAACCGGAATCCTGATAAAGGCTACGGGAATAAGATCGAGTGTGGGAGAGGCTTGTAAAATCTACTCGGACTCACAAAACGACTCACAAAGTGCTAAGCCCATCGATTCCGAAGTCGTTGGATTTAAAGACGGCAAGGTGCTTCTGATGGCAACAGGTGATATTGCATGGATAAAGCCGGGCAGCAGGGTTTACTCCATGGGCAGTAAGGTTTCAATAAAAGTCGGCCGGCAGCTTATAGGGCGCGTTATAGACGAATCAGGTTCCCCTATCGACGGCAAAGGCCCCATAATGGGTGAAAACTACCCAATCTTTTCCATACCCCCCAACCCTCTTACCAAGGAGAGAATCAGAGAGCCCATTGACTTGGGAATCGGTGCGATCAACGGTCTCCTGACCATAGGAAAAGGCCAGAGGATTGGTATCATGGCAGGGGCCGGTGTCGGTAAGAGCGTGTTGCTCGGCATGATGGCCAAATACACCAAAGCGGACGTAAACGTGATAGCTCTGGTGGGTGAAAGAGGAAGGGAGGTGCGGGAGTTCATCGAAAGAGACCTCGGCCCCGAGGGAATGACGCGTTCCGTAGTCGTAGTGTCCACGTCCGAACAATCTGCAGTGGCCAAGGTAAAGGGCGCCTTTGTGGCAACTGCCATTTCCGAGTATTTTAGAAGCAAACAGCTTGACGTGCTTTTATTCATGGATTCTCTAACCCGTGTCGCTATGGCACAGCGCGAGATTGGCCTTGCCATTGGGGAACCCCCGGCATCGAAAGGCTACACTCCGTCGGTGTTCGCTCTTTTGCCGAAACTTCTGGAAAGGGCAGGCACGGCAAAAGGAAAAGGTAGCGTAACCGGTATTTATACGGTACTAGTCGAGGGAGACGACCTTACCGACCCGGTTGCCGACGCAGCTACGAGCATCCTTGACGGACACATAGTGCTTTCGCGCGCTTTGGCAATGGAAAACCATTATCCCGCCATAGACGTGCTTCGCTCTATCAGCAGGGTCATGCCTGATATTATCGACCGGAATCATCTTTCCACGGCGGGAAAGTTTATCGAAACTCTGGCTACGTACAGGCGGTTTGAAGATATGATAAACCTTGGAGCATATAAAGAAGGCTCTAATCCAAAAGTTGATTATGCTATACGTATGGATACGTTGCTCAACAATTACCTTAAGCAGGGAATAACCGAAAGCAGGGACATGGCCACAAGCCTTGACAGTATGTATAAACTTTTCCAAGCCTGAAGCGTCTGATTAAGCGCCTCGTTAAGCGCCTCGTTAAGCGCCTCGTTAAGCGCCTCGTTAGTTTGCTTCCGGTAACTAGTACGATAGTTAACCCGAATGAATGCAACTCCGTATAACGTAGTGAAACCTTAAGGTTAAATAAATATGGCAAACATAAAGACTCTGGAACGAATTCAGGAACTCAGAGAGTTTAAAAAAGACGAAATCGCGCAAGAAGTAAAGAAAGCCGCTGCCGTTGTGAAAAGCGAATACAAGAGACTCGAAACGATGGAGGTCGATCTGAAGGAAAACCTGAGCGCTCTGGACAGGAACATTAACTCAAAAACCGGTAACATCAACGAGATTACATTAATATATGATTACATTGAGTTCATGTACAGAAAAATAGATGCGCAAAAAGTTATAATAATCGATAGGGAAAAGGAACTTGCCGCCAAAGAGCTTGAACTCCTGGAGGCTTTTAAGGACGTTAAAGTCATCGAAACCCTCAAGGACAAGATGATAAATGAAGAGAAGAAAAGGCAATCCGCCATTGAGCAAAAAACCATGGACTATCTGTATCTGTCCCGAATGCCAAAAGCCTGAAAAGCGTTTTCAGGTACTATCACTTATTGCTTGTTTAACGCTTACTTTTTTGTTTTTGTCAGTAAGCGCCTCCGTGCCGTTTATTGCCGGTGCCCAGAACTCTGGCAGCGAAACGCCGGCCCCTGCTGCCGTCAACCCGCCTGCCGGTAACACCCTCAGCGAAGAGGAGCGCCTGAAAGCGTTACAGGCGGATATCGATAAAAAAATAACCACATACAACGACATCCTGACCAGGCTTGAGGAACTTCTCAGCAAGGTACCCGAAGCAGAGGCTGCAAGACTTAAGACCCTCGTCAAAGCATACGATGCGATGTCCACGGAGGATGCCGCAAGAAATCTCTCCGAAATAGACGAAGACCTCGCCGTTAAAATACTCCTGAAGATGAACAGCAGGAAAGCCGGTGCCGCCATGGGACAAATGGAAGTGAAAAAGGCCGCTTCTTTAACGGAAAAAATGTCCACCATTACGAAATTTCTTCCCGTAAAGTGAAAAATTTTCCCGCTTCAGATACCAATCCAATACTCCTTTAAACGGCATTTCTACAATAGATAATACAATATTTAAACATGGCACGGTACTTGCACTTCTAAGGAACATGAGCTACATGCAGAGTATAAACGTGCCGGATTTAAACACACAGGCCGCATTCACACCATCAGGCCCGGGCGTAACGGCATCACCCCAAAGCGGCCAATCCAACGGCTTTGCTTCTTTATTTGCGCTCCTGAGCGCACAGATAGGGGGAATGCCTCAGCCCTCAAAGGGTGCAACTATCGTTCATTCAGGGATAAATCCGTCCGTAACGTTCAATAACGCTTCCAGTACAAGTATAACCGGCCTCATGGGCCTTTCCTTACCGGTACCGGCCCCGATAGATAATCCGCAAATATCATCTAACCCCCAAGCCGTGGTAATGCCACATAGACACCATGCTATAGACCCTGCTAATCGAATCGGAGTTGCCAACCCCTTTACAGGCATTGATAATATCCATTTAGCGGTATTACTTAACCAGTTGTCGACACAGTCTCCTGTTCAGCCGGGCGGCAATGTAACGGTTGGCACTCAGGCTGCAACTAACCCGGTGGATGGAGGAGAATTCCGGCTTCTTACGTTAACGAACAATGCTGTGGACCCCGCTCAGGCTTTATTGAAACAAGCCGTGGACAATGGCATCAATGGCGTTGACCCCGCACAAGCTTTATTGAAACAAGCCGTGGATAAGGGTATGAACCCCATGCAAGCTTTATTGAAACAAGCTCTGGACAATGGTATGGACCCCGCTCAGGCTTTATTAAAACAAGCCGTGGACAATGGCGTGAGTGGTGCGGACCCCGCACAAGCTTTATTGAAAGCGGCACAGGCAAACCAGGGTAAGGGGAATGCAACGCCATCCCCGGATGTACCAGACTCGCTTTTTGCAAACCTGTTAGCAGGAAAGTCGCTCAAAGGTTTCGCCACACAGGGCGATGGCGCCGGCGCTGGCAGCGATGCCGCTCGTGCAAACCAATCCACAAAAGACGCCAATGGGCCTTTAGACGAAATTATGCGCGCAGCGGGTATGAAGCAAAACAAAGAGACATCGTCGAATTCATTACTTGAGGCTTTAACCAGGTCTTCCGTTAAAGATGGCAATGAAGCGAAAGACTCTAAACAGGTTGAAGATATCATGAACACGATGAGCAAAGTCGACGGTAACGCCGTCGGCATGTCGATGAAAGATTTTCACATGGCTAATGAAGCTTTACCGGCACCTTTGCATACTGCACCGGATTCAATCACGGAAGTTGGTGTTTCCAAAATGATAAACGTCAACGATACTCTTATGAGTATAACGAAAAAAAGCGACACATCCATCGAGGTTAGGATAGAACCGGACGGTATAGGGAAACTCAACATAGACATCAATATGGAAAAAGGAGTAGTCCACGCCCACATAAGCGCAACCGAGCCTCAAGGCAAAGCTCTTTTAGAAAAGAACCTGCCCGATATCATAAACGCACTGGCAAAGGAAGGTTTGAGTGTAGGGGGATTCTCGGTTTCTCTGAAAGACAAGCGTGGAGACTTCAACAACAATAAAGACAATAAAGGTAATGGTGGCAACGGTTCTGCCCGTAACGCGGACAAAGATGAACCATCCGTCAAATCGGTAAGAAATTATCGCGGCGCCGGAGAAATAAATATTTTTGCATAATGAGAAGGAGGTTTTCATGGATACATCGTCTATAGCTTCAGCGGCCGCAACGCCGACAACCACAAATACAAACACAACTCCGTCGTCAATGGCGAATGCGTCAACAACAGCGTCCTCTAATTCTTCCAATACCTCTGCAAACGGTAATCTTGTTAGCGAGGACCAGTTTTTGAAGCTCTTCATGGCACAACTTAAGAATCAGGATCCGATGAACCCTATGGACAGTGCCGGTTTCACGTCACAGTTAGCTACGTTTAGTTCTCTCGAACAGCTTACCACTATCAACACAAACCTTAAAAACATGTCTGCTTACGAAAATTCGCTTAACAATATATCGGCGGTCAACATGATTGGCAAGTCTGTAACGACAACTGACAACAATACATCCCAGGTAACGGGTATAACTTTTAAAAATGGCGTAACCTACCTCAACCTGAAAGACGGAGAAAGTGTAGTAACAAGCAATATACAACAGATAAGTCAAACGGCGTAAATATTTGCAGGCAAGTGAGGACATTCTAAAGATGGATACTGAACCCGGAACTTCAGAAGGAGGGTAAGAAAATGTTACAGGCATTATGGACTGCAGTTAGTGGAATGACGGCAAATGCAAGCGCTATCTCTATAATAGGTGACAACATAGCAAACCTAAGCACTACTGCTTTTAAATCGAACTCACCGGTATTTGGTGACGTTCTTAGCCAATTAATCACCGGTGTTACGGGAGGCGCCCAGATTGGCAACGGAACACTCCTGGAGACCATTACTCCCCTTTTTACACAGGGAACGTTAGTGGCAACCGGCAATCCACTCGATATGGCAATTGACGGTAACGGCTTTTTCTTATTGCGGGACCCTGGTGCCGGGGCCGGACATCTATATACAAGAGCAGGCAATTTTACACTTGACAAGGATGGCTATCTTGTCAATCCCGGCGGCCTGAGAGTGCAGGGATATCTGGCAACTTCCGCAAATGCGACCATTGTAACGTCTTCCACGTTTAAAGGCGCGGTAACGGACGTAAAGATCAATGCGGCCTTAAATACTGCGTCTGTGACCTCAGAAGTGGATTCTACTCTCAACCTGACCTCTACGGCAACTAGTATCGACGCTTCGTTGCGCTTTAGAATAGCTAATGATGCAAACGGAATCCCGGATCTTCCTTTGAACTACAATTACTCCAACACTACGACAGTGTACGACTCTCAGGGTGGCGCCCATGAGGTGACGGCATATTATACGAAGAGAACGGGAAATGTCTGGGAAGTGAACTACGTGTACAATGACCCTGTACACAACAGGCAACTCGATATAGCATCATCCGCGTCACACCAATACCTGGTATTCAACCAAAGCGGAGTCCTCTATAGCTCAGGTACCGCAACCTCGATTGCCACGGTTACCCAGGCAAACATGATTGAACCTGCGGAGCAGTTTAACTTCGGTACTTCGGTAGCGTTTACGCAACCAATCACCTTTAAATACGGCCAGTCGCTGGCCCAGGGAGGAAACGGACTGGGTTCCACCGTCCAGTTGGCGGACATTTTTCAACCAATAAGTTCAACGCAGGATGGTAAAGCACCAGGCTCGATGAAAAGCGTAAACGTAGACCAGTCGGGTGTTATAACGGCAGTGTTTTCCAATGGCCAGACACTGGTTATCGGAGAAATAGTTCTCGCTAAATTCCCTGCTCCGGACAAATTGACGAAGATCGGCAGCAATAACTACCTTGAATCGTTTGCCTCCGGCATACCGGTCGTAAGCGCGCCAAAGACAAGCGGACTTGGAGGTATCGTCGAGGGAAATCTGGAACAAAGCAACGTTGACCTGTCAACTCAGTTTATACAGATGATTGCCGCCCAGAGGGCATACACTGCCAACACGAAAACCGTTACCACCATTGACGAAATGATGCAGGATACTTTAAACCTCAAACGATAGACTCTGATGGCAAAACGATACTAACCACAGAATCGTCACTCTAAAAAGGGCACAGTGTGTAACTGTACCCTTTTTAGCGTGTTTTTGCCGGCAAATACCGCTGACGTGATGGTTGCGCTGCAGGACCTATGTTGTGAGCTATTCATGTTGTGAGCTATTAATGTTATAATTATACCAGATAAGAAATTATGCGTCGGAAAATCGAACATTTTAAGGCTTCGGGCTCTTCAGGGGCATTGTCCGGGGTTTTGTCCAACGCTAAGAATCTCCATCGGGAAGGTAAAGTCGAACAGGCACGGAAGCTTTATCTAAGGCTGCTGAAGGAGAATCCCGAATATCCCGAAGTTTTGCACTTTTTGGGAATACTCCGGTATCATCATGACCGGGATCTTGACGGCATTACTATGGTTAAAAAATCGATTGAACTTTCTCCGCAACACTCCGAGTGGTACAATAATCTTGGCAACATGCTGTTAACTCAAAAAGAGTTTACGCAAGCTATAGAGGCTTTTAAAAACTCCATCGCCATAACGAACTGCGATGCCAATATATGGAACAATATGGGGGCGGCTTTGCAGCAAATAAGCCGCTTTGACGAAGGGGAAGCCGCGTACAGAAAAGCCATCGAACTGAACCCCGACTTTATTCCGGCTTTAAATAATCTGGGAGCGGTGTTGTCTCAACAGGGCAGGTATATAGAGGCCGCGGAGTACCTGTGCAGGGCCTTTGTCCTGAGCCCTGCCTCGGACCAAAGCAAGCTTGACAGGGGTTCGGCTTTTTACAGGCTGGGACGAATCAGGGAAGCGGCCGAGGTGTACCGCCAATGGATGGACGAAGAGCCCGATAACCCTATTGCCGCCCACCTTTATACCGCCTGTGCTGCAACAAGTGACGTACTGGAGGCTCCGGCACGAGCGTCCGACTGCTACGTGGAAACCAATTTCGACAATTACGCCCTCGACTACGATACCAGGATGGCACAACTGTCCTACGTGGGGCCTGCATTGATGGCCGCAGCCCTGGCCAGGGAGACAGCCCCTCAAAAACAGTTTCGCACACTCGATGCCGGCTGTGGCACGGGGTTATGTGCATCCGTGTTGAAACTCTTTTCGAGGCACCTGACCGGAGTAGACTTATCCCATTCCATGCTAAACGAGGCCGGAAAGCGTGGTCTTTACGACAGTCTTGTAAAGGATGAACTGACGAGTTATTTAGGGAAGCATAATGAAGCCTTCGATCTCATAGCGACCTGCGATACGCTGACTTACTTCGGTGTCCTCGAAGAAGCCCTGAGTGCTGCGGCCAAAGCCTTGAGCCCGGACGGGCTGATGGTATTTACGGTCGAGCATTACAGGGAAGGGGAGGGTACCCGCGGGTTTTATCTGAATCCCCACGGCCGTTACAGCCATACCCGCCCATACGTGGAGTCAACACTTAGAAAAGCGGGGTTTAAAGTATTGGATATTCGCCAGGGCGTCCTCAGAAAAGAATGGGGCAATCCCGTGGAGTGTCTTGTGGTAACGGCAAGGAAAATGAAGATAAGTTTGATTAAGAGGGTCTTTGGAGGCGCTTATTGAGGCGCTTATCGGGACGCTTATAAATAAGCGCCCCGATGGCAACCATTTCTTTGCCACTTAAGTTAGAATTTCTCGAATTCGTCGTCGTTGCTCTTTTCCTTCAGATCTATATTGACTCTCCCTTCGTGAGAGAGTTGTCTCTTAGCTATAGGATTCTCAGACAGCCTTCCTGTAGATCTGCGTGTTAACGTGTCTCCGCTGCGGGCTAAAGGTGCTACATGCGGCTTGCGTTTTAAGGCGCTTGAGGCGCTTGAGGCGCTTGACGAGGCGCTTGAGGCGGTCTTGTTTACGCGACCCGCGCCTGAGGAGCTTTCCGTGTCATTGGTCCTGAAGAAACTTATCGAGTGCTGAAGCTGTTCCGCCTGTGAGCTTAGCTCCTCCGACGTGGAGGCCAGTTCCTCGGATGCCGACGCGTTTTGCTGTATCACCTGGTCAAGCTGCTGTATGGCCTTGTTTATCTGCTCGGCTCCCGTGTTTTGCT
>JADFXJ010000100.1 GCA_015233615.1 Nitrospirota bacterium | reverse complement strand
TTTTTACTGAGGATCGTCATAGTAAGCGAGGTAATCATGTTTCCTTACATAGAACCGGGTGCGGAGGACTCGAAATATCTCTCCATGGCTATACCTAAGAGGGGGCTTCACAAAATTGGAGACGTCCACGTCTGCACGGTATTTCCCTTCAATTTTTTTATTCGCTGCCTGAAGCTAAGCGTGGATCTATCTTGCCTGGTTTTTCCGGAGCCCGTGAAGTGTGCTTTACCGGGGGTATTCGATAAAGATGCCCGCAACAAGGGCGAGACGTCCACCGGCAAGACCGGATTCGACGGAGAAATGTATTCGGTGCGGCACTACAGACCCTCCGACCCATTAAAGTACATAAGCTGGAAGGCTACCGCCAAGACCGGAAAGCTTAAAACGAAGGAGATGGCCTCAACGGCAATGCAACCGGTGATGATAGACTTCGACGCAGTCAATGCCAAAGACGTGGAGGAACGCTTATCCTGTATCACTTTCGCAGTGCTGGATCTCATGAAAAAAAATATCCCCGTAGGGTTGAAGATAAAAGACAGGGTGTTTAAACCGGACGTGTCACACGCGAGCAAACTGGCTATACTGAGGGAACTGGCACTATTGCCCGCAGACTGGCCCAAAGCGGCAAAATAACCGCCTCGTTGCCGGTATTTACAAAGTTGCCGGGATCTCCGAAACCGACTAATCCGAAATAGCTAACTTAAGGGGGATAGAACAGGCAGCTTGCCTGCTACTTTACGAGGCCGAGAGCTTAGAAAGCAAGTCTATGGCTTTAGGATTGGTCAGGAGCATGACAAACAAGAGAATGAGGAAGTAGAGTTTTTGTTTCGCTTCGAGTTCGATCTTAATGCATCGATTTTCCCATCTAACCGGGCGATGTCTGCCTTAGTCGCCAAATCTTTTGACGGTTCGATTTTATTGATGACGTCGACTAAAGCCTCAGCGGCCTCGTCGCCAGGCTTTTCCCTTAACACCCTTGGTATCGATATAACGCTCATAATCCCATTGTACCAGAAAATCTAAAAAGTTTGCATTCTCAATATGCGAGATATCTTATTTAAGCAAGATATCTCGAACACAAATCTCAATACAGTATTTTGTCGTCCGACCAGGTGTCGAAGTATTTCCTCGCCTGGTTGCCCACCATCATAGTGGATACAATGTTTATCGATGCCCCAAGGGGGATGCCCAGAAATGGAATGAACCTGTACGTCATTCTAAGCAACCGTGGCAGTAGCCTCTCGGCAACCTCCGTCGTAGCCCTCGATAGTCCGGCCTTGATGTAATGGGCGGCCATCTCGTCCACGGTGCGGCGGAGCATTCCGGCGGTGGCGGCCTTAACGGCCTCGGCCGATCCCGAAAAACCCAGTATGGCCAGGGCTACGGCCTTTAGCTCGTCCTCGTCCATATCCACGCCGTAGGCTATGGACATGGCGTAGCAGAGCTCCACCTGAACCCTGAGCACCAGGATAAGATCTACGACGCTTCCTACCATTACCGTACCTATGGTACCTATGACGGGTAGCGTCGATGGAAGGCAAGTGAGCCCTCCTATGCCGCCGGCCTTAAATGCCGCTCTCTTTATGAGCTTGCTTCCAACGGAGTAGGAGACGTAATGCCCGGTTTTTTCACCGCCGGGCTTCTTTTGCTGCTCAAGCAGGAGCCCCTGTACCTCCTTCTTAACCCCGGGTAAGTACGAACCGGAGGGTGGTATCAGTACCTCGAGCCAGTCGATGTCCTTTATGTCATTCCAGTTTATCATTTTATCAACCGCACTCATTCTATTATACACTTATTCGGTTATCTTATCAACTTTCCGGTGAAATGAGTTTCCCCTGTTTGTTATATAAATACTTGACATCGCAAACGAGTTGACATGTTATAATATCAAAAATGGTATAATCGGTGAAATTATAACGATAACATATAAAATTCATAGCTTATAGTTACTTTCTTTATGATATATACTCGGTATATATCACTATAACTGATTGATGTAACGATAATCGTTATACCACGATTTCGAAAATATTCAAATGACTAAGGAGGCAGACGATGGCAGAAGCCAGTGAGTATCAAAGCGAAATAGAAAAATTAAAGCAACGTTTAGCGGATATCGAAAGCCGTAAATCGGCCGGATCGTCGAAGGCGGAGAATCCGGAGGTCGAGCATCCTGGCGTTGACGTTCAAAAATTCGAGTTACCCCGGGTTGCACCTGCCGCGCCTGCTATAAGTGAAGAGTTCCCACGCAGTGCCGATCGCGCGGAGTTCACAACAAATACGGCAACCGGAATCGGACAAAGCCGGGAAGCGCAGATCGAATCGGCCATCAAAACCACACGGATGCCCGTAGTCATGAAAGAAAGAGAGGCCGGCGATAACGCGGAAATTCCATGGGGACCCGTTGGGCTCGACGTCGGCACGAGTAACATCGTCATGGCACAGAACAAGGGCAACAAGGTGCAGATGGTGAAGCAGCTTAACGCCTTCTTTACTATACCTCAGTCCAAGTTCACCAGGCAGATACTTTCCCAAAACAACGTCATGTTCTTCGAGCACGACAGACAGTATTACATAATAGGCTACTCAGCCGAAAACTTCGCCAACATGTTCAATTCCGACACTCGCAAACCGATGGAGAAGGGGCTTTTGAGCTCACGTGAAAACGAGGGGGTCACAATCATCCAGTCCATCATAAGCACCCTCATACAGAAGCCGAAGAAGAACGGGGAGGTAATATGCTTCAGCGTTCCCGGCCAGCCCCTGCACGACTCGGTAAAAGTGGCCGGCCACGAGTCCGTAATCAAGATGTACCTGGATAGTCTCGGCTATACTCCAATATCCATAAACGAGGGCCTCGCCGTGGTAATGAGCGAGCTTGCCGGAGACACTTTTACCGGCATAGGTATAAGCATGGGCGGCGGCATGTGCAACGTGTGTCTTTCCTACCTGTCGGTACCCGTGATAACTTACAGCATTCAGAAAGGCGGCGATTACATCGACGAGATGGTAAGTCGCGAGGTAGGGGAGCCCGCTACCAAGATAAAGACCATAAAGGAGGAGTCACTGGACCTCACGGTTTTACCTAAGAACAAAGTGGAACTTTCGCTGCACGTATACTACATGGACGTCATAAACACCCTTCTGCATAGCATACGGGAAGTGATAGCGTCCTCGGACAGGGTACCGAAGATAACCGACCCCATTCCCATGGTGCTAAGCGGAGGTACTTCCATGCCGAAAGGGTGCCGGGAGAAATTCGAGAAGGCACTGGGCGGCATGAGCCTGCCGATAGAAATATCGTCGATTAGAGTACCGGACGAACCTCTGAACACCACGGCAAGAGGTGCTCTGGTCATGGCAATGGCCGAGGCAAAGTAAAGAGATGCCAAACGGTGCACTTTCGAAGCTCAAAACGCTAAAATTGGCGCAGATTTCCTTATAAAGCGATTATTTCGCATCATTTACGCCGGAAATGAAGCAATTTGACACCAATTTGCCGCCATCTTTGCAAATTGCCTTAATCTATTGCCAAACGAGTCTTGTTTGATTTATACTAGAAAATTGTATGTAAGCGTTAAGCCTTTTGTTTATAAAAGAGCAAACACACCGCCAGTCAAGTGTGAAACATAAGAAACGGAAGTGGAAAATGGAAGTGAAACATGTGTAGATTAAGCGCGATTACTTCGAGCGAGTATTTTTCTCCGGTGGAAAACATCCTGTCGCTGGAGACGATGAAGGAGGGTCATGACGGATCGGGCATGGGCCTCGTATTAAAGGATTTAGGCGGGGAATTCGAGGGTTTGAAGGAATACCCCGTACTGTCGGGCATCTGCTCCAAAGGCGGCATGCAGGTTCTTGACGACTACATGGATCAGAAAGGATTCAAGCTGAAGCACATCTGGACGCCGAAGGTAAAGCCCGTAAAGGGCATACAACCACGGGACTACTACTTTGCGAGGGCCTACGAGTACCCTCCCGGGTTTAGGGAAAAACCATTTGCCGACAAGGAAGAGCTGCTCCTTGCCACGAGGCTTAAGCTGAGGAAGATGGGTGAGCAGGACGAATCGATAATAGTTTTTTCCTTTTATCCCGACGTAATAACCCTGAAGGAAGTGGGGGATCCCATGGAACTCGGCGAGTTCTTCGGCCTTGGTACCGACAACCTGAGAGCCAGGATTATTCTGGCCCAGGGAAGGCAGAACACGAACTACGCCATAAACCTCTACGCCTGCCATCCTTTCTTCATACAGGGGTTCGGCTCCATGACCAACGGGGAAAATACCGCCTTCGTTCCAATAAGGGAGTACCTCATGAGCCGTAACTTCCCCGGCTACACAGGCTATAACAGCGACAGCGAGGTCTTTACCCATATACTTCACTACTCGTGTCATACTCTTGGGTACCCTCTCAATTACTACAAGGACGTCATAACGCCACTGAAGGCCTCGGAAATAGAGGGCAGACAAGACGGGGAAGCGGTAGCCCTCATGAAAATGGCACTGCGCCCGCTTTGCATAGACGGGCCCAACTGCGTCATAGGCTTTACTCCCGATGGGTACACCTTCATGGTGCAGGACGCCAAGAAACTCAGGCCGGGCATAGTGGGCGGAGTCAGCGGTAAGATCGGCTTCATGTCCGAGGAGTGCGGACTCGACAGCACTATACCCAAAAGGGACAGGTCACTTGACGTGACCCCAATGAAATATGACATGGTAATAGTTTCCCCTGGAGCCAAGGAGGTAAAGGTATGGAACCAGCTACAAGGTTGGACCACAATCATGAATTAACTTTAAAAGAGCTGCCTTACCTCGTCAGGTGGCGGGACGACCGGTGCAAGCGCTGCGGACGGTGTACTGCAGTCTGCCCGGTGTTTGCCATCGTACCGACGGTCGTAGTGCACCGCGTGGTAGAGTCGTCGGGGGCTTTTCCCCAACCGAAGACCGGGCGGCGTGTCGTTACGGCAATAAAGCAGTCAACTAACATAAGCAACTATTGCATAGGTTGTGCCACGTGCTCGCTGGTATGTCCCAACGAAGCCATCGAGCCCGAATATAATCCCCAGAACAAGTTTCTCATCCACAAAAACCGCGGCGGTACCCCTTACACCCGCGGCGGCAGGAGAAACGACCCCCTTGTGTCGACACTCGACAGGCTAAAATTCACGAGGATTTCCATGCTCACCGACCCGGCCCTCGACGCGGGAAGACACGAGTTTCGCCTGCGCTCCTATTTAGGCAGGATACTGCCCGCCGACGAACTTCCCGTAAAGATAATCGACGGCAAGGCGGAGGTAGACCACTTGGCGGAAAAATTCATCCCGCCCGTACGGGAGATATACCCGGTAATGATAGGCAGCATGTCGGTGGGAGCGCTTTCGCCAAATATGTGGGAGGGGCTTGCCATGGGCATAACTTACCTCAACGAGGTGGACGGTATGCCCGTAGTGATGGCCTCCGGTGAGGGAGGCATGCCTCTGAGGCTCTTAAAGAGCCGTTTCGTAAAGTATTTTATACCCCAGATAGCCTCCGGTTACTTCGGGTGGGACGAGATGATACGTGCCATTCCACACATGGTAGAGGACCCCTGCGCCATAGAGATAAAATACGGGCAGGGAGCGAAGCCCGGTGACGGCGGCCTTCTCATGGCACATAAGGTATTGAAGCTCATATCCGAAATAAGGGGAGTGCCACTGGGAGTAGACCTGCCCTCGCCCCCTACGCATCAGACGAAGTACTCTATAGAGGAGGCGGTAGCCAAGATGATCCAGTCCATGTACATGGCCTGGGGCTTCCGTGTGCCCGTGTACCCCAAAATTTCGGGTACCAAGACGGCTAAGGCCGTTTTGAACAACCTTGTAAGGAACCCTTTCGCCGCGGCCCTTTCCATAGACGGCGAGGACGGAGGCACCGGTGCTGCTTACAACGTCTCCATGGACAAGATGGGCCACCCCATAGCGTCTAACCTCAGGGAGTGTTACCTTGACCTTGTCAAGCAGGGCAAGCAAAACGAGCTGCCCCTCATAGCCGCCGGAGGCGTGGGTAAAAAAGGCAACCTTGCTGCCAACGTAGCCGCCCTGATAATGCTGGGCGCGTCATGTGTCTCCATAGGCAAGTACATTATGCAGGCCGCTGCCGGCTGCCTTGGCGACGAGTTCAACCGCTGCAACGTCTGCAACCTCGGCAAGTGTCCCCGCGGCATTACCACCCAGGACCCAAAACTCTACCGCCGCCTGGACCCCGATAAAGTGGCCGAAAGAGTGGTGGAAGTCTTTAAGGCTCTCGACGTGGAACTGAGAAAGGTTTTTGCCCCCATGGGAAGGTCCACGGAGCTTCCCATCGGTATGTCCGACGGCCTGAGCGCGGACGACCCGGCTATATCGGAGAGGTTACACATAAGTTACGCGTGCTAGGCCTGAGGATAAACATAAGTTAAGTGTGCCGGGCTAAGGAACTGGATTGCCGCTTTCGCGACAATGACATATTGATTGTAAACGTGCCAATCAACATAGAACTTAACATAGATGAAGGATTTCGACAATGAGTAAATTGGTGATAGAAGGAAAGCAGGACGGGCACAGGGTGACAAGCCGTGCGCTCGAAGAACTGATACAAAAGGCCGTGAAAGACGGTGCCAGGGAGATACGTGTCGTAGCCGACGGACAGCACGGCATAGGTGGCCGCATATGGCCACGAGGCGAGGTGGTAAGGTTTGACGTGGAAGGCCCCGTGGGGCAGCGTCTTGGCAGCATGGGCATGTTCGGCACCGAGATAGTCATAAACGGCAGCGTCTCCGACGACGTGGGTTGGCTCAACTGCGGGGCCAACATCACCGTGCTCGGTAACGTGACCAACGGCGCGCACAACGCCGCGGCCCAGGGCAGGCTCTACGTCCAGGGCGGGGGCGGAGCACGTTGCGACACCATGACCAAGCACAACCCAAAATTTCCCCCGCCGGAGTCCTGGTACTTCAGGGACGTGGGCGATACCTTTGCCGAGTTCAAGGCCGGAGGCATCGCAGTGGTTTGCGCAGTTAACCCCCGAAACGCCAAAAACGTGCTTGGCTACAGGCCCTGCGTGGGTATGGTGGGCGGAGTTATATATTTCAGAGGAAACACCGATACCTATAGCCAAAACGACGTGAGGCTCCTCCAACTGACCGACGCGGATTGGGCCTGGCTCACCGAGCGGATGAAGCCGTACCTCGAATCGATAGAGAGGATGGATTATTTCGGCGAGCTTACCCGCGCGAAAGAAGACTGGAAAAAGCTCGTACCCTTTACGGCACAGGAGAGATCACGACGAAAACCCTTTAAGGTATCCATAGCCGATTTCCGCCGTGACTACTGGGAAAAGGGCGTGGGCAAGGGCGGCATCTTTGCCGAGTACCTGACCCATCCCCTGACCATACTGCCCTACGTGACAAACGGCGAGGACAGGCGTTTTAAACCCGTATGGAATAACCAGAAATACGCGCCTCCCTGCCAGTCCTACTGTCCAAGCGACATACCCACCCAGAAGCGGACGGCACTCATAAGGGCGGACAAGCTACACGAAGCCCTCGAACTGATACTGGAGTACTCACCCCTGCCCGCTACCGTCTGCGGCGAGATATGTCCCAACCTGTGTATGGATGCCTGTACGAGGGCAAGAGTGGACAAGCCCCTGAACATAAAGGGCCTCGGCAAGGCGAGCCTCGAAGTGAAGGCCCCAAAGCGCTTACCCGCTACCGGCAGGAAAATAGCCGTCGTGGGAGGAGGTCCCGGCGGACTCTCCGCCGCCTGGCAGCTTGCCTTAAAGGGACACGAGGTGAACCTCTACGAGGCCGAAGACAAGCTCGGCGGCAAACTGGAACTCTGCATACCCCGTGAGAGGCTTCCCCAGGAAGTACTTACATACGAGATCGACAGGTTCAAAAGTATAGGAATAAACGCAGTCCTCGGTACGAGGGTGGATTCCGGCAAGTTCAGGGAGATATACGACGGCCACGACGTGGTCATCGTCTCCTGTGGCGCACACAAGGCCAGGAGGCTGCCGGTGCCCGGAGCGGAGGATATGCTTAACGGGTATGATTTTTTAAGGAATATAAATCTCGGCAGCCGTCCGGACTTTTCCGGTAAAAGGGTGGCCATAGTGGGTGCCGGCAACGTTGCCATGGACGTGGCAGCCCAGGCCTTTTCATGCGGTGCAAACGGTGTCACTGCCGTAGACGTACAAAAGCCCGCAGCATCCGGCAAGGAACTCGAAATCGCCAAATCTCTCGGCACGGAAATCTTATGGCCTAAATTTACTGAAAAGTACTCCGTGAGCGATGGAAGAATATATTTCACCGACGGCACCAGCCTCGAAGCCGACGTAGTTATCGTCTCCATAGGCGACATGCCCGTAACGGACTTTTTGCCCCCCAGCGTACACACCGACAAAAACGGCTGGGTAGAGGCCGACGAGGTGGGCCACACCTCCGACGCAAAGGTCTATGCCGTAGGGGACGCCACGAAACTGGGCCTGGTCACCCACGCCATCGGCCACGGTAAAAGGTGCGCCGATGCCGTAAATGCACTGTTGTCGGGCATATCCTATTACCGTCCCCCCGGCCGTCTGCCCATTCCTTACGAGAAGATCAAGGATGCCTTCTACGAGGTGTGCCAGGATGAGCCGTTTATGCCCCAGAAGGAGGCCCACAGATGCATGTCCTGTGCCGTCTGCAGGGACTGCCACATGTGTGAGGTTACCTGCTACTATGGTGCCATAACCCGGAAATCCATAAGCGGCGGAAACGGTGCCGAGGAAAGTTACGAGTACGTGGTGGATCCGGCCAGGTGCATTGGATGCGGCTTCTGTGCCGGTGTTTGTCCATGCGGCATATGGGATATGGTAGACAACATTTAGTTTATGGCAACCGTAGTTAGTATAAATTAGTTTAACGAAAAAGACCCGGCAGGGTGTGATGACGCACCTTCAATCTTAAGATATATTAAGGAGTCACAGGAAAATGGCGAGTGTACAGAAATTGCCCGGTTCACAGTGGAGGGCGATAATAGAGAGCGCAATGTATGCAAACTCCGTAAAGAAGACCAATATGGGCGAGCTTTACGAGTATGCTAAACAACAGCCGGAGGTCGTGGTGACATCCGAGCCCATGTACATGCCGGAGGCTTACGGCTTGCCGCAGGACGCCAGAGTGCTCGTGTCCAACGACGGCTGCATAGTGGGCCGTACGGCCAAGGCCAGGCGTCTTGTAAGGCAGATGGGCAACGAAAGAGACAAATATCTCACCATTTTGCGCGAAGCGGTATACCATTTCAACAAGAAAAAAAGCTTCTGGATGGAGGGTATCGTAGGGTTGCACGGCAACTTTATGGTCAAGGCCCATCTGATTAGCCCCGTTACAGACGCCAAAAACACACTCGACTGGTGCATGAACTTCACTCCGTGGATGAAGCCCTGGACGGACGCCTATGCCACGTCCCGGGTGCTGGACGAGCCCGACATCATAGTTTTAGCCGATCCCGACTGGTCCAACCCGGACTTCCCGGACGGTCTCATCATAGTGGACGAGATGCAAAACTGCATCGCCATCCTGGGACTCAGGTATTTTGGCGAACGGAAAAAAGGCACTCTCACCCTTGCCTGGACGATAGGGGTGAGGCATAACATGGTGGCTTGCCACGGCGGTATAAAAAAGATAGGTAACAATCCGCCCGTGGCCGTATTCGGTTTGTCCGGCTCCGGCAAGTCCTCTATTACTAACAGCCATGATCACGGCGGCACCCTGCATGAGGGGGAGACGGTTACGGTTATACACGACGACGCCTTCCTCATAGACTTAAACAACGACTTTTCGGTGGCCATCGAGCCCAACCTCTTCGACAAGACCGACGCGGTCCTCTATGAAGATCCGATTATAAAGTATTTTTACTCCGCACAGAACGTGGGCGTGCACCCAAACGAAAAGGGCGAGCTTAAACTCGTCTGCCAGGACGTGAGAAATCGTAACGGCAGGTGCATAAAGACCAGGGACATGTTCAACCACACCGACTATTGCGAAAAACCCGGCAAAGTGATATGGCTCCAGAAAGACCCGGCCCTGCCGCCCATTAGTAAGATAAAAAACCTCTGGCTTGCCGTAGCCATGGGGGCCTCGCTCAGCACAATGCGGGCCAAGGGCGTGGAAAACGTGGATCAGAAAGAGTTCGGCAAGCTCGTAATCGAGCCTTTTGCCAACCCTTTCAGGGTGCACCCCCTCATGTGGGATTGCCAGCAGTTCCATAAACTTTTCACCTCTGGTACGGAGTGTTACATAATGAACACCCACGCCTTCGGGCTTCCCGATTCGCTTGTGGACATACCGAAGGAACTCTCCTTAAACATAGTGACGGAACTGGTCAGAGGCAACATCCAGTGGGGAGACTGGAAGTCTTTCAAGGGTCTGCAGATCCCTAAAAACGGCAGGGAACTCTTCGGATCGGACTTCGACAAGAAGTACAAGCCCACTCAGGACTCTAAGTACCTGTCGTACCTCAGGGACAGAATGCAGGACAGGATAACCTTCCTTACTGCTAAAAGGGAGACGGACCGCGACATGGACTCAGCCATCATAGACCCCATCGTGGCCGCCAGGACGGTCATAGACCAACTCCTGAGCCCAATAAAGATATAGTGATAGTACAGTAAATAAGATAGCCTCAACAGAGGGGAGATAAGCGCTATTGGATTATATACAGTTAATTAGAAGCCTTACCGTGGCGGCATTGCCGATACTCGTGTCTATTACGTTTCACGAGGTGGCCCACGGATGGGTGGCCTACAAGCTTGGAGATGATACTGCGAAAGTGTCGGGACGGCTGACCTTAAATCCGCTGGCCCACATAGACCTGATGGGAACTGTTGTAATGCCCATAATATTATTCATATTGTCCAGGGGTTCCTTCATCTTCGGCTCCGCCAAGCCCGTGCCGGTAAATTTCAGCAACCTGAAAAATTACAGGCGGGATACGGCCCTCGTAGCCGCAGCCGGCCCCATGACAAACGTCCTTCTTTCCGTAGCGAGTATTCTTTTGACCGTAATTGTGGTGAGGTTCTTTCCCGGCTCTTACGAATCCGGCAGCACCTCTTCCCTGGTGATGCTGCCCGTAATGGAGATGCTTAAATACAGCATATATTTCAACTTTTTCCTGGCCGCCTTCAACCTGATACCCGTTCCGCCTCTGGACGGGGGCAGGATAGTGGTAAGTTTATTGCCGTACAGGCAGGCCTACCAGTACAGCAAGATCGAGCCCTACGGCATATTCATAGTCCTCCTGCTATGGGTGACGGGACTGGCCGAGTACGTATTAATGCCGCTTAAACTGTTGATACACTTTATAATAGACCTGTTTTTAATACCATTTGGAGGGCTTTTATGAAAGAGAGGTGTTTATGAAAGACAGGGTGCTCAGCGGAATGCAGCCCAGCGGATACCTGCACCTGGGTAATCTGGTCGGCGCTCTTCAAAACTGGGTTCGTATCCAGGACACTTACGACTGTTTTTACTTCATAGCGGACTGGCACGCACTTACGAGTAACTACGCCCATCCCGAGTTGATAAGCGAATATTCGAAGGATCTGTTACTTAACTTTCTGGCCGCGGGACTCGATCCCCAAAAGTGCACCATTTTTCTTCAATCGCAGGTGCTCATGCACGCCGAACTACACCTCCTGCTTAGCATGATAACCCCGCTTGGTTGGCTCGAACGGGTGCCAACTTACAAGGAAAAGCAGGCCGAGATCAGGGACAAGGATTTACACACGTACGGTTTTCTGGGCTATCCCGTGCTTCAGGCAGCCGACATATTAGTCTACAAGGCGAAGTACGTTCCCGTCGGCATAGATCAGGTGCCACACCTTGAGTTTACAAGGGAGATAGCACGCCGGTTTAATTTCCTGTACGAAACCGAAGCTCTTGTGGAACCGGAGGCACTACTCACCGAGTTTCGAAAGGTTGTCGGCCTCGATGGCAGAAAGATGTCCAAAAGTTACGATAACGCCATATACCTGGCCGACCCGCCCGCGGTGGTCGAGCAAAAGATAAAGACCATGTTGACTGACCCCGCCAGGAAAAGGCGCACCGACAAGGGAGATCCGGATTTGTCACCGGTCTACCAGTTGCATAAGGTGTTTTCCTCCGGTGACGAGCAGGAATTCGTGGCTCAACAGTGCAGGACTGCGGGCTTTGGATGTATCGACTGCAAGAAGATACTGATCAAAAACGTATTCGCGCTTCTGGAGCCTTTATGGGAAAGGAGAGCAAAGTTTCTGAACTCACCCGACGAGCTTAAGGGCATCCTCGAAGCCGGTAACGAAAAGGCCAGAGAGGCCGCCGGAGAGACTATGGAGACCATCAGGTCTGCCATGAGGTTTTCTCAAACGATTTAAAACCGAAAAGTTAAAACCGAAAAGGGATTTAAAACCGAAAGGGGGTAAGTAATATGCCTATATTCGAATACAAATGCTGCAAGTGTAACGCCGATTTCGAAAAGCTGGTCTACGGCGATAAGGTTATCGAGTGCCCGGCCTGCGGCTCTTCCGAAACGAAGAAGAAAATGTCGCTCTTTGGCGTAAGCGGCGTCGAAAAACACGTCCACTCATCGGGTTCCGGTGGTTGCGGCAGTTGCGGAAAGAGTTCCTGCAGCACCTGCTGAAGTATTTTCCGGCGGCAAAAGTCGAAGTATGTCACGGCGGCAAATAATGTACGTCCCGGCTGAAAAGCCGAAAAAAGGAGGCCAACCGTATGCTTTACACTAATTTGGGTAATACAGGACTAATCGTTTCCCGCCTGACTTTTGGTGCAATGACGTTTGGAAAGGGTCGGCTCGTAGGCGATCTGTTTAACGACATCGACCAGCAGACTGCGGACAGGATGGTTGGCATCGCCCTCGATTCGGGGGTGAATTGCTTCGATACAGCGGACATGTACACGAGCGGCCAATCCGAATCGATGCTTGGCAAAGCACTAAAGGGCAAGCGTGACGGCGTGGTCATATGCACGAAGTGCGGTTTCAGAAGCGGAGAGCCGCTTATCTCCTCCGGGCTTTCCTACGGCTACATCCTGAAGGCGGTGGAAGGTAGTCTCAGCCGTCTTGGTACCGACTATATCGATATTTTTCAGCTTCATGTGCCCGACCCCGTAACTCCAATGGAAGAGACCGTGCGGGCTCTTGACTACGTGGTTGGTAAAGGGTGGGTTCGCTACGTAGGGTATAGTAACTATCCTGCATGGATGGCCCAGAGACTGCTCGATATAGTGGAAAGTAACGGCCTGTCCAGGCTTATCAGCGCACAGATGTACTATTCCCTCCTTGGCCGGGACATAGAAAACGAGGTGGTGCCTTTCCTTGAGGCAAACGGCCTCGGTCTTATGGTTTGGAGTCCGCTGGCCGGCGGCTTTTTGACGGGCAAGTACACGCGGGAAAACCCGGTACCCTCCGACGGCAGGCGCACGAAGTTCAATTTCCCGCCCGTAGACGTGGATCGTGGTTACGCCGTAGTAAACAGGCTCATCGATATGGCACAGTCCCTCCACGCGACTCCCTCCCGACTCGCCATTGCATGGCTCCTGGAAAAGCCGCACGTCTCTACGGTGATAATCGGTGCCAATAATCTTGCCCAGCTCGAGGATAACCTTAAGGCGGCCGATCTCGTCCTCCTGCCTGAAGACATGCGGGACCTCGATGCCCTTACCGCAACACCTCTGCCATACCCGGTATGGATGCTTCCCATGGGGCTTGACGCAAAGTCAAAAGAAGCTCTCGCAATAGAGGACTAGACTGCCGTACAAGACGCAATGACGAAACTGCGTCCATTCCACCGGGTAGTTGCACAGTTTATTTATCATATCGGGGCCGGTCACACTGGCGAAAAGGCCGCCGGTCCCCGGTACTGCCCACACTGCCCGCTTAGAAACCGCCACTGTAACTCATTAACTCTATAGCCCAAACTCCGATATAAAAAATGTCATTGCGAGCGAAGCGAAGCAATCGCGTCTTTTCATAGACGCCGGAGCCTGATGAGATTGCCGCGCACCTTGCAGGTGCTCGCAATGACAGTACAATATACTATCTACTATTTCTATATCCGAATTTGGGTAGCAGATCCAGTTGGAAATCAAAGCGCTAAAATGATATTATGAGATATGTACTTATTTTTTGACACCGAAACCACGGGGCTTCCCCGAAATTATAGAGCGCCGCTTAGTGATGTGCGTAATTGGCCGCGTATGGTGCAAATCGCCTGGCTCTTATACGATGAGGAAGGAAATCAAATATCCGGCCGGGATTATATCATTAAGCCGGATGGTTTTGTGATACCGAAGGAGGCTTCCAATATACATCACATCACCACGGAGAAAGCCAGACAGGAAGGCCATGATTTGGCGCCGGTTTTGGAGGAGTTTTATGAGCTCGTTCAATCGGCGGAATATTTGGTGGCACATAATATGGATTTTGACGAAAAAATTATCGGTGCGGAATTTTTAAGGAATAATATGCCCAACATCTTAGACGGGAAGAAAAAGATTTGTACGATGAAAAGCTTTGTTACTTTTTGCGCTTTACCTCGCGTAAACTATAGAGGTTATAAATGGCCCAAACTTGATGAACTTTATCGCCTGCTTTTTCAGGAAAGTGTTGCCGGAGCGCATAATGCCGTGGCGGACACTCTCGCCACTGCCCGCTGTTTTTGGGAGCTTAAAAAGAGAGGGATATATATCGGCAATTCCCGGTGATCGTAAAATGATAGCGAGAGCGCGTGCTTATGGAGTGAGGCGCTGACAAAGGAGGTGGATTTATGACGACTACATGCATTAAAGATAGCCTTATCGCCCAAATGGCCGAATTGCCATATGACCTTCAGCTTAAAGTTCTCGATTTTATTAAATCTTTGGCTCCCAAAGGGGGCTTCGCCCCCTTTTGAAACCCCCTTAAGGACGTCCGGTTCTCCGGGGTTCGATGCCCACTGCGCACCGTATGTCTTACGGGGGGTCAAGGGGGCGAAGCCCCTTGCAGGTAAGGGATTCTTAAGGGAAAGGATGGAATCCTTTTCCTTAAGGCTCCTCTTCCTTGAAAAGGAAGAGGCGGGGGAGATGGATGCTTTGCGATTGCCCAAACCCTCCGGAAATCGAAAAAGCTCCCATCGCCATTTCCCCGAAATTCTTACCATGCAGATTCGTATCCTCCATTTTCCCTGTTTTATCACAGACTTGTGCCTTTCATCACAATATGTTTGGGGGAACTCCTGTTGGTATTACAGTTTTGGTATAAGTCCATAGTGGGAGCATTGTCTGGAACAATAGCACCACGACGGGGGGCGTTGCGGGGGAACTCCCCCGCAGAAGGGGTAGCGAAAGGACGCGCCCTTTGCGGCCGAAGCGAGGGGAAGGCCTTCCCCTCCTAAGTACTTCGTCGTCATTCCAGCTCATGTCGAGTCAACATTGATTTGACGTATTTCGGCTAGTTTGGAATAATAAGTACCTAAGCAAATTTAATTATATGTCGATACAAGAGAATCGGCTTACGTACCATGATAGCACATATAATTAACACTGATTTTCATACAGATAATCATACCCTAAATATTACGAAGTAGCCCATA
>JADFXJ010000099.1:5580-15626 GCA_015233615.1 Nitrospirota bacterium | reverse complement strand
GAAGGCTTCCTTTTTCTTGAGATAGAATTTTTCGGCAACCTCGTCTTTGTCTTTCCTGGTACCATGGGCTTCTATGAGATTGATTAAATGGTCTACAATATAGGGTCCACCGTATATGTATGACCAGCGATCTTTCGGAATTGCCGGATTCTTCCATTGTATAGAGGAAATTTATATAATCGTACATCGTTTTGTTTATTTTGGAAAATAGTGAAGTGCTTGATAGCAAAACTTTTAAAATACTAAGGTTCATATCCTTATTCGGTGACTCCATTTTCAAGTAATCTTCAAGGAGATCGACGTAGGGATTGCTTTTTAAATTTTTATACAAAATCGAAATAGCCTTTCTTTCCGAAGGGAAATAATAGACTTGCGTATAAATTTGGAATAAAGTAGTATGAAGGAGAGCAAAAAGGATGATTTCTTTGAAGATAATAGAAGGAACCGCTATTTCCTTATCGACATACAGTTCTTTAATCATCAAATGTAAGGCATCTTCTTTCTCGCGTTTAAAAACTCTGGCGGCACGCTTAGATTGTGGCCAGTTTAAGTCAACTTCTATTCGGGATTTAAATATCTTCTTTATAATTCGATCTAAATGTTCGTTAGACAAAGTTATTCCTAACCTTGTCTTCGAAAAAAACTCACTATCGTCGATTCTCATAAAAGTTGCAAACGATTTTGTAATGAAGTGGTTACTCACGTTCTTTAGTATAGTGTTTAGATTATTTTGGATGAACTCATTGAGGTTAAAAATAATTTCGCCTTTTCCTTGAAGAACGTCGAAAAGTTCTCTGTCAAAATACTTAGTATAGGTATCGTTTTTAACCAGTTCCTCTATGAATGAACGTAATGTGTCACCGTTGAAAACACCGTAAATTAAACTTGACAGCCATGTTTTGTTTGTATTGTTCGGCCCCGCGAAGATTGTCAGCGGTTTCAGCTCTATGTCAGCCTTTTTAATTATTCCTAAGTTGGATACATGTATTTTCAATTCCATCATTCCACCTTGTACTTTAAAATGTATAACATGCCGTCTTACGCATCCAAGTACATTATAGCATAGCAGCAAGGAAAAAATTCTCTCGTGTAAACTTGTGTGGGAAATTTCACCTTAAGCGCTTATGAATGATGTCCCGGCAACGCTCTTCATGAAATAAGAGCTCAATGAATGCGTTTATATCAAGTTGCCGTCATAAAAGTAATAAAAAAAACAAAAGATGAGGAGGGGAAGGCGTGGTTACATCCAAAGTTATTGAGGGCCTTCATGTGAATATCAACGAAATATTCGAGTAACCCTTTCCTATTGACCTGCCTTGAGGATGCCTAGTGTTCCGTCAACAGTCATATGACGTTCAGGATAGATCTGAGTCGTCATCCGAATTTGCGGGTGTCGCGGCCGGAATGACGTATATGGGGGGTAACAGTAAGAGGTTGGAACAACCATAATAGGTCGGAAAGACAACAAGAACAGGACAAGAACAAGGACAGAACTAAGGGCGATTCCGGACAAGCCGGAATGACGATGAGGGTGGGGTTGACGAAAAAGGGTTGGAATTACGAGCGGGATATGGTTAACGGCACAAGAGGACAAAGGGACTAAGGGCAGATTCCAAACAAGACTGAATGCGTCAAGTCACTGTTGACGTGGACCCGACACTTGTATCACCGTCCGCCATTTCGACAACAAAAGCAGACAAAAACATAAACGGATGTTATACTATTTCATGAATACGACAATCGCGATAGAAAAAGACTTCGATTTAACGGAGACAATTGATGGAGAGGAGTAGTCCGTGAAATATAAAATTTTGATTATTGAATCCGAGGAAGGGTTTGCCGTTAAGGTTCCGGCTTTACCGGGTTGTTGCTCTCAGGGAGATACCCGGGAGGAAGCATTGTGTAATATCAAGGATGCAATACGTAATTATCTTGAGGTTGCCGAAGAATTATGCGAAGAGCAAAATTGCGAATTCGTAGAAGTCTGATATGGCAAAACTGTCGGGGATTAATCATTTAAGAGCGGTTAAAGCATTTATGAAAATTGGTTACCGGATTAAACGGGAAGGAAAACACGTCATAATTACGAATGGTTCGAAGATTATAACCATTCCCCGTCATAATCCGATAAATGCTGTAACTATGGGTTTTATCGTTGAGGACGCGGGTCTAACGATTGATAAATTTAAAGAACTTCTTTAAACCGTGTAGAAAAATCAAACAAGGTCAAATCTTTTTCGTTAATAATCTGCTCTCTATAGAAATCTTCAATATATCAACATTGAAGATTTAAACCTATCAGTATGTACAGGCCTACCGGCTTCATGTGCATTGCCTTCGAGCCATTCTGTCTGTCTCCAACCACCTGTTGCTCCCTGTCATCGCTTTTGCTCGCTGCCCTAAGCTTGACAGGCTTCTGCTCTTAAAGGAGCAGTACGGGCTTCGCCATTGAATCGCAGGCTCGCCGTTACAACTGGCCTAATCAGGTTCGTCATCCTACGGACTGGCTCTTCACTTCCCGAAGCTTGCCACTCCGCCTCACTGCGATGCAGTTACGTTCTGTTGAGAGCGTATACCTGAAGGGGACTTTCACCCCTCCGACTATGCACACTCGCAGGCGCACGATTCCGGTCAAGCCGGAATTTCGATCGTCGTTACAGAGGCCTTTTTATGCCCTGCCGCTTTATCATGTGAAAGTGCATCCACAGAAGAGCCAGCATGCCAAGGGGCAGCCAGTGGACGTGTATGCTGTAGAATCTTATGAGGGTAGTGCCGTCCACGTCGATTCCGCCGCGAACGAAATACATTACGTACGTGCCTATGGCGGGTATGGTGTGGGCCATGGAAGTCCCCACCTCTGTGGCCCAGTACGCCTTTTGATCCCAGGGCAGGAGGTAGCCGGTAAACCCTGATGCAAAGCACGATACCATGGTAATAACGCCGACTACCCAGTTGAGTTCCTTAGGGGGACGGTAGGCCCTGCTTATAAAAACCCTGAGAGTGTGGCCGATGAGAAAAATTATAAGTATAGTGGCGGACCACTTGTGCATGCCGCGGATAAGCCACCCCAGGTGGACCTCATGCTGAATACGTAAAATGCTGGAATATGCATCGTGTTCCGAGGGAACGTAGTAAATGGATAAGAGCATTCCCGTAAAAAGAAGTATCGTGTAGGCGGTAAAGGCTGCCCCGCCAAGACAATAAGCGTAGGAGAGCCCCTCCGGAAGCCTCCTTTGCAGAAAGCCCCCGTGTGGTGCCTTAACGTGAAACTTTGCGTCTATCCAATCAAATATCTTGCCCATAATTCAATAAAAGGATTGAACCACGGATGGACACAAATAAACACGGATAAATACCAGGGAATACATTGTGTCCTTATCAGTGTTCATTCGTGTCCATCCGTGGTTCAATCTTTTAAACCTTAAACCCCACGAAAACCCTGCCCTTTTCCACTTTCATAGGGAGTCGCGTCAGGGGTAGCGGCGGCGGGCCTTCGATTACCCTGCCGCTTGCGTCATACTTTCCACCGTGGCAGGGGCAGAGAAAGCGGTTTTGACTGCGGTTGTAGCTTACCAGACAGCCGAGGTGTGTACATACGGGTGAGAATGCGACGTACGAATCCCCTTCCCTAGCCAGGTAAACTATCGACTTCCTGCCGCTCTCCTCGTAAACGACTCGCTTTATTCCTCTGCCCGGCAATTCGTCCTCACTCGAAACGTCAATAAACTGCACGGTCTTTTGCCTTATCCTGGCGGGATATGCGAAGATTGCCGCAGTTACGGCTGCAAGCGTCGAAAGAAGCACCAATATTCCCTGTACCAGAATCTTGAGAAAATCTCTTCTCTCCATCCCCAGCTTTCCATGTTGCGCCGCCTCGGGGGGCCCCGTCCCGGCAGTCCGTCCCGGGGTCAACGACTATTAATCAGCTCGCGTAGTTCCTTGCCCATCTTAAAATGGAGCACCTTTTTGGCTGGAACATCCACCACGCCGCCGGTTTTAGGATTTCTTGCCTTACGCGGGTTTCTGCTCTTTACCCTAAAGTTGCCAAACCCTCTGATTTCCACCTTGTCGCCGCTGTTAAGTGCATCCATAATGCTCTGGAAAAAAGCCTCCACGATTACTTCTGTTTGTGATTTTGTCAGTCCGGGGGTTTTTTGCATTACTATGCCGATAAGTTCTGACCTTGTCATTTCGTTCACCCGTTATATTCAAAATGTTAGTTTATATGATAAATATTCGCCCAAGTGCCTCAATAATAAAATGCCTTCCTTCGCCCGTTATTGCCGCCGCTGCATGTCTTGTCCCGGCAGTCTGTCCTTTATTTAAAAATACATTTTATAATTTAACGTAAACGGCGGGAGTTTCCGGTAAAGGTAGCTCCCGATTCCGTTGGAAATGCCGCTGCCCAGTTCGTTCGAAAATACGTCGGACAGGGAGAATTCTTCCTTTTTGGTAACCACCTGGGGTTCTCCCTTGATGCCAGCCATTTCCGCCGCCTCTTTGATGGCGTCCTGAAGGGTGCCTATCTTGTCTACAAGGCCAAGCTGCAGCGCCTGCCTGCCCGTAAATATTCGTCCGTCGGCAAGAGTCCTTACCTTGTCGATAGGCATATGCCGGCCCACGGAGACAGCCTCGATGAACTGGCTGTGGATGTCGTCGATAACGCCCTGCAGTATGGCCCGCTCCTCTTTGCCGACCCCCCGATACAGGGAAGCCAGATCTTTGTGTTTGCCCGCCTTTATTACTTCGCTCTTTATACCAAGCTTTTCCATGAGACCGCTTATGTTGGCCATTTCCATGATAACCCCGATTGAGCCGGTTATGGTAGCCTGATTGGCGATAATCTTCGTTGCCGGCGCGGAAATGTAATAGCCTCCCGATGCGGCCAGCGAGCCCATGGAAACTACCACCTTCTTTTTCAGGGCCGTCTTTCTCACCTCTTCGTATATCTCCTGCGACGGCACGACTGCACCACCCGGAGACTCGACTCGCAACACTATGACCTTGATGGAGGGGTCGTCACGGTACTTCTTGAACTCTTTTATGGTCTCCTTCGACGATAGTATTACACCCTCTACGCGGATTAACCCGATCTTGTCACCGATAGGAACATGGCTGCCTATAAACGTCAGCACAATGCTCACCACTATCAGAATTACAAAAAGACCGATAAAAAAGTAGACGATCTTCTTCATTCGTCCTTCGAGTTTTTCCTGAAACTGGCCATGCTAAGGCCGATTTTCCTTTGCTCGGCGTCTACTTTTATAATCCTCGCCTTTATACTCATGCCTTCGGCAAATTCCTCTCCTTCGTGTCTGACTATCTCCGAGGCGTAGATGAGACCCTCCACGCTCTCCTCTATCTCGACGAAGAGCCCATGCTCGGTTATTCTCAGAATCTTACAATTTACCTCGTCACCGATTTTAAATTTTTCGGGAATTTCCAATGCCCACGGGTCCGCAACCATTTGCTTGATGCCTAAGAGCATGCGCTCTTTCTCGGCCTCCAGGCTCAATACCACCGCTTCCACCTTCTGTTTTACCTTGAAGACCTCCGACGGGTGCTTTATGTGCTTGGTCCAGGAGATATCGGATATGTGCACCAGGGCGTCCACTCCTTCGGGCATGCCTATGAATATACCGAAGTCGGTTATAGTGCGCACCTTGCCCGTTACCTTCTGGCCTACATTGTACCTTTCGCTTACCAGCTCCCAGGGCTTGGGCTTGAGCTGCCTGAGACTCAGGGATATACGACGGTTTGACTTTTCTATCTTCAGCACGGCCACGCTAACCATATCACCTACTTCCAGGTACTTCGAGGGATGCCCGGGACGGGGCGACCAGTCGAGTTCCGACACGTGTACAAGACCTTCCACACCCTCTTCGAGTTCCACAAAGGCGCCGTAGTCGGTTATGCCCACCACTTTTCCCTCGACAATCCTGCCCTCGGTGTACTTCTTTTCCACGTTGAGCCATGGATCGGACTTCTTCTGCTTGTAACCCAGCGTGATTTTGTCCGTGGAGGGCTCGTACTTGAGTATGAGTACCTCTATCTCTTCACCCACGTTGAAGTATTCGGAGGGGTGGTTTATCCTTCCCCAGGAGATGTCGGAGATGTGAAGGAGGCCGTCTATCTCTCCGAGGTCGACGAAGACGCCGTAATCGGTTACGTTTTTCACGACACCCTTGACGATCATGCCTTCGTTGAGAGTCGAACGGGTTTCGGCTTTTCTCTTTTCCTTCTCCTCTTCGATGACGGCGCGGCGCGATACGATCACGTTGTTGAGCTTGTTTCCAAGCTTTATGACCTTGAACTTGCAGGTTTGGCCGAGTATATCGGTCTTCACCGGTTTTATGTCATACTGCGAGGCCGGTAAAAAGGCCCTTACTCCCGACAGGTTTACGAAGTACCCACCCTTGGTCCTCTCCTCTATCAATCCGTCTATGAGAGTACCCGCGTCGAAAGACTCCTGTATTACCTTCTGCATCTTCATTATAACGGCCTTGGACTTGGACAGGGTCAGAGAGCCCTCGGCGTCTCTCATCTCGGTTACGAGCACCTCGACGTCCGCTCCGGGCACAAGATACAACAGATCGCTTTGAGAAAATTCCTCGATCGGAATAAAGCCCTCCGTTTTGTACCCAACGTCAACGACTATGGCGTCCGGGCGTTTGGCCACCACCTTGCCACTAATAATCATTCCAACCTCAACGCTCTTAAACGTACCGGCATAAAGTTCTGCTAAATCGTTATTCTGCACTTCCATCAGCTGTTTAGCCCCCTATATTTTTAATTCTTTCGATTATCTCTTCAATAATCCAGTCCGGGGTCGAAGCACCTGCCGTGACCCCGACTCGATCTGCCCCTTTAAACCATAAAGGGTCCAGTTCGTTCGATGTTTCTATATGATAGGTCTGCACTCCGATGCAACGGCAACGGT
The DNA here is from genome assembly GCA_015233615.1 of Nitrospirota bacterium. GTDB lineage: Bacteria > Nitrospirota > Thermodesulfovibrionia > Thermodesulfovibrionales > Magnetobacteriaceae > JADFXJ01. The sequence goes on along the minus strand of JADFXJ010000099.1, from coordinate 8,686 downwards.
TAGCCAGTTGGGTAGTATTGGCGCTGTTTCTGCCGCCGGCCACTATCATTACGTCGACGTTGCCGGATATCTCGCTGGTTTCCTTTAGCCGTAAGGCCGTCGAATTGCAGATCGTATTATATATCTTTATCTCTTTCACTCTTTCGATGATGTTTTTGAAAAGGTCCCTCAGGGCAGACACCGGTTGAGTGGTCTGAACCACTATTCCAACCCTGGTTTTTAATTTTTCCGGAACCTCTCCATTCTCTACGGTTATCACGTCTTTGCCCACGTAGCTCATTATGGACTTTACCTCCGGGTGTGCGCTCTCTCCCAGTATGATAACCTGATAATCTTCATTCTTTAATAATTTGGCATATTCCTGGGCCTTTTTTACAAAGGGGCACGTGGCGTCAACCACCTCCACACCCATGTCACGTATCTTGTTGTTTAGTTCCAGGGGTATCCCGTGGGTCCTGATTATGACTGATTTTACATCCGCGTCGGGTTGCTCCAGGCATCGTACGCCCTGTTCACTCAACCTCTGCACTACCTGCGGGTTGTGTATTATCGGCCCCAGGGTACAGACTCCGTCTTTCCTGGCGGCCATGTCGAAGGCTATGTTTACAGCCCTCTTTACACCGAAACAAAAACCGGCTCTTTTCGCAAGAGTTATCTCCACCGCTCTTCCCTGGTTGTGCCTTGCACGTTAATTATAGCACTTACCTCTATCATACACTTTTTCGTTTGTATTATGCCTTATTATATAATACTTTAAAATTTATAATACTTTCTTACAATACTTTTAACATCTCCTGCAATGCCTCTTCCACGCTCAGGGCAGTCGTGTCTATCTCATAGGCGTCGACCGCCATGGCAAGAGGCGAGTGGGACCTTTGCGAGTCTCTGGCATCCCTGCCCGAAACGTCGTCCAGGGCCTCCTTTAAGGTGACATTCGTTGACGGAGGCGCTTCGGGTTTGCCGGAGGAACTTACATCTGCGCTTATGGAGGCGCTTATGGAGGCGCTTACTTCGGCGTTCAACTGGTCATACCTGCGCCGGGCCCTGGCATGTTCGTCAGCGGTTACGTAAAATTTCTTCCATGCACCGGGAAATACAACGGTTGCCATGTCCCTGCCCTCCGCCACTATCTCTTGCTTTTGGGCAACCTCCCGCTGCACATTCAGCAGGTATTGCCGTACCACGGGCCGGGCCGAAAATACCGAAGCCCAGTAGCCCGCAGTGGTGCTCCGTATCTTGTCCGACACGTCGGTGCCGTCGAGGTACGTGCGGCCATGGGAGTTGTCCACGGTAGTGTCCGATAGTACCGGACTAATGGCTTCGTCGCCGGAGCCTTCGGTGAGGCCGCTTTCTCTGAGTTTGAGAGCCACGGCCCTGTAGAGTGCTCCCGTGTCGAGATACCCGAAGCCAAGACGTTCGGCTAAGGCCTTAGCCAGCGTGCTCTTGCCGGCACCCGACGGACCGTCTATCGCTATTACCCTATTCAACTATCACCCCGTTCAAAACGACACCAGCTCCGTCATGTCTTTATAAAAGTCGTGGTAGGATATGTCCACGCAGTCCGATCCCTCTATGACGGTTTCGCCTTTGGCCGCCAGCGCCGCTACAGACAGAGCCATGGCAATGCGGTGGTCGCCGTAACTCTTCACGTGCGCTCCTTTGAGCAAAACCCGCCCTTCTATGGCTACTCCGTCGTCGTACTCCTCTATCCTGGCCCCCATCTTTCTAAGTTCCGAGACCATCGCGGATATCCTGTCGGACTCCTTTACCCTGAGTTCCTTAGCCCCCCGGATCTCCGTTATGCCCTCAGCCTGTGTACCGAGTACGCAAAGGAGAGGGAACTCGTCGATGAGGGAAGGAATCTCCTCCCCGCCTATATTTATGCATTTCAGGCCCCCCACATATGTAGAACGTACGTCGCCTATTGGTTCGCCGCAGACGACTCTTTCGTTCAGAAATTCAAGGGATGCTCCCATTTTCTTAATCGCGTCGAAAAAGCCGGTCCTCGTAGGATTTAACCCGACGTCGCGCACTAAAAGGCCTTTACCTACGATTAGAAGCGATGCCGCTACGAAAAAGGCTGCCGACGATATGTCGCCTGGTATTTCGATATCCTGGCCCTCAAGCTTTCTGCCGCCCCTTACGGCTACTCTCAAGCCGTCCACGGTTATGTCCGCACCAAAGGCTGCGAGCATTCTTTCCGTATGGTCACGGGACTTCACACTTTCCTTCACCTCCGTCACGCCATCGACGTAAAGACCGGCCAGAAGTATGGATGACTTTACCTGAGCCGAAGGCACCGGCATTTCATAAGATATAGGTCTCAACCCTCCGCCCTTTATGGATAGTGGCGGGTAACGATCAAGCGAGCGCCCGTTTATGCCGGCTCCCATCTGTTTGAGAGGGGTTATGACGCGCGCCATGGGCCGACCCCTCAATGATTCGTCTCCGGTCAGCACGGAGAAAAAAGGACAAGCTGCCAGTAAACCGGTAAGAAGCCTCATGGTTGTACCGGAGTTGCCGCAATCTATCACGTCTTTGGGCTCTTTTAGTCCTTCGAAACCCTGTCCGTTTACCGTTGTGCGACGTGGCAGTTTGGAGCCCTGGGATGGGATACCTCCAGCGAGTTCGGTTATTTCTATGCCGAGCTTCCTGAAAGCATCTACTGTGCTCAAAGGGTCTGCCGCATCGAGGAAGTTCCGAATCACCGACTCGCCCTTCGCTATGGACGCAAAAAATATGGCCCTATGGGAAATGGACTTGTCCGGGGGAGCCACCATTTCCCCTCCAAGTGCCTTAGCACCCCGCACTTCTACCGAATTTTCTATCAACTTTCCGTTTACCGACCTTCCTTTTACCGGCTTAGCCGGCAACTTTGCTGGATTTGAGGAAACCTCATTAATCCGTCATTCAGGGACTTGTCCCGGAATCGGTCATTTGCTCCAAAACTGTATATTTTTTCTTAAGTACCTCGCCTCGTCGAATTCCCTGAGAAGTGATGCCCTGTCGGACGACCTGATATAACCTGCTATCTGCCGGAGCCTCTCGGTATAAACGTCGATGTGCTTCAGGATGTTTTCCTTGTTCATCAGGCAAATGTCGCTCC
>JADFXJ010000099.1:0-5480 GCA_015233615.1 Nitrospirota bacterium | reverse complement strand
TAAACGTCGATGTGCTTCAGGATGTTTTCCTTGTTCATCAGGCAAATGTCGCTCCATATATCCGGCGAACTCATGGCAATCCTGGTAGTGTCTCTGAATCCGGTGCCGGAAAAATTTAAAAACTCGTCGTCTATGTATTCCACTGCATTTACCAGGGCAAAGGCCGCCACGTGGGGCAGGTGGCTTATTGCCGAGAGTATCTCGTCGTGTTTTTCGGGGGTAAGCACAATCACGTTGGAACCCAGCAAGCGCCACAGGCGGGAAATCTTGTCGAGAGCCTCCACGTCGGTGCCGGACGTTGGGGTTATTATGCAATGGGCTTTTTCGAAGAGGTTGGCGTCGGCTGCGTCTATGCCTGAGCGGTCCTTGCCGGCTATGGGATGTACCCCTACGAAATGGACTCCCTTTGGTAAGGCCTTTTCCATGTCGTAGACGAGTCGGCCTTTGACGCTTCCCACGTCGGTTACAATGGCGCCTTCACTGAGGTGGGGAGCAATGTTTGCGGCCAGAGCGGCGAAAGCGCCCACGGGAGCGGCTATCACCACCATGTCGCAGTCGGCCGCCAACTCAGACGGCGTAACACTGTAGCTGTCTATGATTCCCCTGCCCATGGCATTTTCCAGGTTGGAGACGTCCCTGCCGTAACCACTGATGTGATCGCACTTTATGGGTCCGCCGTTTTCACACTGCTTTTTTATCGCCAGTGCAAACGATGCCCCCATCATGCCCACTCCTATTATTCCTATTTTACGAAAATGCAATAAAACCTTCAGCCTCCCAGCTTTCTATTTCGCTTTTTTATCCGCTCCCAGGCTTACGACGACGACAGGCTTAACCTGCGTCATCTGCGGATTATTGTCTTTTTCCTTGCGGCCATCCAGTGCCTGTCATTCCGGCTTGTCCGGCATCTGGCATCCTTGTCTATATCTCCCTTCCAACGGCACTGGCTATGGGCTTTAACTTTTCCATCATCGCCATGAACGTATCCGGTTTCAGTGACTGCTCGCCGTCGGAGAAAGCCTCCTCCGGGTTCGTATGCACTTCTATAAGCAGACCGTCGGCCCCGGCGGCCACTGCGGCCATAGCCATGGGCTCCACCAGGTCCCATCTGCCCACGGCGTGGCTTGGATCTACGACTACGGGCAGGTGGGTCAACTGTTTCAGTACCGGTATGGCACTCAGGTCCAGTGTATTTCTCGTCGTCGTCTCGAAGGTGCGTATGCCACGCTCGCACAGTATCACGTTGTGGTTACCCCCGGACATTATATATTCGGCCGCCATGAGCCATTCTTTTATGGTAGCGCTCATTCCGCGCTTTAAGAGTACGGGCTTGCCGGCCATGCCTACTTCCAGGAGCAGGCGGAAGTTCTGCATGTTGCGCGTGCCTATCTGTATTATGTCTGCGTACTTTATCATCGTCTCCATGTCCCTGGGGTCCATCAGCTCCGTTACGATGGGCATGCCGGTGAGTTGCCGGGCCTCCGCCAGTATCTTGAGACCTTCCTCACCCAACCCCTGGAAGCTGTAAGGGGACGTCCGCGGCTTGTACGCTCCGCCCCGTATGAAAGAGGCGCCGCAGGCCTTAACCCGTTCGGCTATAGTCATGAGAATCGTGCGGTTTTCTATGGCACAGGGGCCGGCTATAACCTGTATCTTCTTGCCGCCTATGCTGACTCCGTTTACGTCTATTACGGTGTTTTCCTTTTTGAAGTCGCGGCTCGCCAGTTTGTACGGTTTAACTATACGCAGGCAATCCTCCACGCCTCTCATCGTCCTTACGGCGTTGACCTCGTCCTCGGATATTTTCGAAGTGTCACCGATTACGCCTATTATGGTGCGTTCGGTACCCTTGGAGACGTTGGCCTTAAGCCCCTTGCCCTCAAGTTTTTTTATTATGTTGTCGATTTCCTTCTGTGTGACACTCTGCTTCAAAACTATTATGTCCATCTATTAGTACCTCCTTTAAGCTCCTGATAAAAGCTTCATTCTCTATTTTAAGGCCAATCGTCACCCTTATAGCCGTCTTACCCATTGGCCTTACGATTATACCTTTGCGTAATAACTTGTCGTAAACTTTGACGGCATCTCTCTTTAAGTCCACGTATATAAAGTTACCCTGCGTGGGCACGTATTCTATGGATGTGTCTGAAGCCAAATCCGACAGGGCGCCGTAGAGGAATTTCTTGCCCTCTTCGTTTAAGGCAAGCGATTTGTCCAGGTGATCGACGTCCCTCAGGGCAGCCACAGCCGCCGCCTGTGCTACCGAGGAAGTATTGAAAGGCTCCCTCACTTTGTCCATTTCCCTTACGATGCCGCCAGAGGCTATGCCATACCCTATACGCAGGCCGGCAAGACCATATATTTTAGAAAACGTGCGCAATATGAGGATGTTTCTCACCGGCGCTTCCCTCATGAAGTACTTCATCGTATCGGGGTAGCTGCGATCGGTTACATACTCGTGGTAGGCCTCGTCTACGATTATGGCAACGTGCTCCGGCACCGAATCCATGAACTCTCCGAATTCATCCGAACTCACTATGGTACCGGTGGGATTGTTCGGATTTGCTATAAATACTATTTTGGTCTTTTCGCAGATATGGCCTGACATTGCCTTCAGGTCGTGCCTGTGGTCTGCGGTAAGTGCAACCTTAATGGGTGAGCCGCCTGCCTTGGCAGAGGAATTGTAATAGACGATAAAGGATGGGTCGGCCATCACGGTTTCGTCCCCAGGACTCAGGAAAGTCCGTACGGCTATGTCCAATAGCTCGTTCGAACCCTGGCCCAAAACAATATTTTCCATGCCGACCCCTAATAACCCGCTTAGAGCGCTCTTGAGGTAATGGCCGCCTCCGTCGGGGTAAAGGTTCACCATGGGCAAAACGGTTTTTACGGCTTCTATCGCCAGTGGGGAGGGGCCCAATGGATTTTCGTTAGAGGCGAGCTTTATAGAGCCGAGCACGCCTAGCTCTCTTTCTAACTCATCTATCGGCTTCCCTGGTACATAAGGTATTATCTTCTTAACATGATCCGGTACTTTTAACAATTATCCTAAAATTCCTTTTATTTAATAATACAGGCATCGATATCGATGCCTGCTAAATCAACTCTTGCTGTGTCAACGTCTAAAATATCGACCCCTTTTCGTCACTGCCGGTTAGAGCTTCGTCAGCAGAGCCGTTTAGCCGCATTCGCGGCAGTTCGCGGGCCGCAATCCGTCCTTGATTGTATGATGCACATGCCGAATCTACGCCGCCTGTCATCTCTCTATGTTCTCTACGTGAGGGTAAGACCCCAATATTTTAAAGAGTACGCTGTTTTTCTTTACCTGGCTAAGTGCTTTATTCACACGGCGGTCTTCTATGTGGCCTTCTATGTCGGCGAAAAATATGTATTCCCATGCTTTTTTCTTAGACGGCCTGGATTCTATTCTGGTCAGGTTTATCTTTTGTCTCTTAAAGGGCTTTAATATCTCGTGCAAGGCACCGGGCTCGTCTTTTACGGTGAACATAATGAGTGTTTTGTCGTCTCCACTCCTGTCCGGGCTCTTTTTTGAGATTATGAGGAATCTCGTCACGTTGTCCTTGATGCTCTCGATGTTACGTTCGATGAAGTTCAGCTCGTACAGTTTGCCAGCCAGCTCGCTGCCTATGGCCGCTGCGCCCTCTTCCTCGGTGGCGAGTTTCGCCGCCAGCGAGGTAGACAGAGCCTCTACCATGGGAATGCCCAGCATGTTGCGTTCGAGCCATTCCCTGCACTGTGCCAGAGGCTGGGGGTGCGAGTACACTTTCGTTATCTCCTCCTTACAGCTTGCCCTGGATAGGAGGTTATGTTCGATTGCCAGCAAAATTTCGGCGTAAACCTTGAGATTAAAGTCTATAAACATGTCCAGTGTGTAGTTGACGGCACCTTCGGTGGAGTTTTCTATGGGTACCACGCCGAAGGCGGCCTTTTCGGAGTCCACCGCGACGAAAACCTCACGTATGCTGTGAACGGACATAAACTTGCAGGAAGAGCTAAAATACTTCAACGCAGCCTGGTGGGTATAAGTAGCCGGAGGACCAAGATAAGCCACGGATACCGGCTGTTCGAGGCTTAAGGAAGCACAGAAGATCTCCTTGAATATTATCCTCAACGCGTAATTAGGGAAGGGTCCCTTGTTTAGTCTCTGCAGGTTGTCCATTATCTCCTGCTCCCTCTTGGGACTATAATAGTCGAGGTTTTGCTCTTTTTTGACTTTGGCTATCTCAACGGCAATGTTAGCGCGCTGGTTCAATAAACGAAGAACGTTTTCGTCGATAGAGTCTATCCTGTCTCTCAGGTCTTTTAATGCATCCATAGGTTTTATCTTATTATTCTACCTTAAATATCTATTTTATATCGTTAATATCTATTATCGCTTTATATCACATTTTCCTTGTTCCGTCATCTAGGGACAAGAGCCGCCCCCCTTTACCCCCCCGTGAGTGGGGTATTCGCGGGCCCGGCAGTCCGGCCGGCTAGGCAAGGTATTATGATAACGCACGTAATCTTTTATTAAAGCAGAACTCAATCGTATTTGGCAATGATTTTTTTCACTTCCCGGTTTTTTCGGGTAGTTCCCTGAAAATATTATTCGGGCAGCTTGCCTGAAAACTCTTCGGCGTATAGTCTTTTCAACCTTCCCTTATGCCCTCTGCCACACGTTTCGCTTACAACCTCTATCAGTCCGTGTTTTAACGCCGCCCTTATATTCCTGGATAACGTTGACTTGCTGATTTTTAACGATTTCATTATCCCCTCATATGTTGGGTATATAGTCGTATCTCCGGTTTTTAGCGTTAATTCCTCGATTTCGTCCAGGAAAGTTATAACTTGCCTGCTTATCGGCTTATTTTGGTTTGAGGAGGCGCTTAATGAAACAATAAGCGCCTCCCCAAGTGCTCCCCTGTTTTGGAAAGGGCTTCGTCCCGAGTTATTCCGGCTTACATAACTCCGGCCGTCCTCGCGGCCGTTGACGAATAGGGCATTGTTACGCGACACGATAAAGTGCGGGCACTCCGGTATCTTGCTAACGTCTTTCCGATTGCCACGGGCCTCAACCCACTTGACGCCATTCCTTTCGGCTTGTCCGGAGTCCGTTGGCAGTCCGTTTGTCATTGCGGCTTGTACTAAATCCGTCCATTCCGAAAAACAACTTTGGGGAAAGTCGTCGGGGCCGATCTCCTCTCGTTTCAGTTGCCGGTGTTCGGTCCAATCGGTGAGGTGCAGGTACCACAGGCCATCATCCTCGTACCACTTAAGGTTTGTTTTTCCGGATATTTCCCTGAGGCAAGCCACGATTGTGCACTCGTCGTACTCCTCCAAAAGTGGAACGACCTCGTTCCTGATATAATATGGGCTCCCGTACAGTTTTCCGTAGGCGTTGAGATGTGGAAGTATCATCAAAAACAATAACCTCGAATACATCGAAAGCGAAGCGAGTTTCTTTGACAGGCTTATGT
>JADFXJ010000098.1 GCA_015233615.1 Nitrospirota bacterium | reverse complement strand
GTTACTATTTATACATCCGGGGACATTAGGAAATATGGCTTTCGCACTATTGGCGATTTATTGAAAACGGTGATGGGGTTTTATGTAAGTTACGATCGTATTTATCAATATTTAGGAACAAGAGGGTTTAACCTTCAGGACGATCTCAATGATAGGTTCCTCATGCTAGTCGATGGACATAAGATCAACGATTACTATTTTGGACAAGCTTATATCGGTACGGATGCCTTGTTGGACCTCGACTTGATAGACAAGATAGAGATAATACGCGGGCCTGGTTCGTCATTATATGGTAATAACGCATTTTTGGGTATTATAAACATAATTACCAGAAACGGCCGGGATATAAGCGGTGCGGAGCTTTCCGGTTCTGTAGCAAGCTTTCAGACTTATAGCGAAATCGGAACTTATGGAAAAAACTTTGACAACGGCCTGGATATAGTTTTTTCGGCCTCAGGCTACAAGAGCAGAGGGCAAAACCTGTTTTTCAAGGAATTCGATACTCCGGAAAGTAACAATGGAATTGCCGGCAACGGGGATTCAGACAGGAATCGAAGGTATTTTTCTAAAATTAAGTTTAACGACTTTACCCTGGAATCGGCCTACGTATCCAGAACCAGGGGAATGCCTGCCGCACCATACAACGACGTCTTTAATAACCCGGACAATAAAGGCACGGATACCAGGTCGTTTGTGGAACTTAAATACGACAAAGCGCTCTCGGAAACATGGCTCGTTATGGGCCGCGCATACTATGATTATTATAATAACGCCGCCATTTTTATTCATCCAAACCGGGACATTGAAAAATATCTGGCTACCAGTAAGCTATACGGCAGCGAGATTAAGTTGGTTAATACCTCGATAGATAGAAACAAGCTCATCTTCGGTGTGGAATATGATTCGGAGGACAGAGTCACCTCCGATTCATATACTTATGAAGGTTCTCAGAACTCCGATAACCGGTACTATAACGGGGCCGTCTACGCGCAGGACGAATTCAGGATATCAGACAATCTGCTCCTTAACGCAGGCCTTAGATATGATTACTATAAAAGTTTACATAGTACGCTTAATCCCAGGATATCGCTGATATATAAGCCGTCCGAAAACACAAATATAAAACTAATATACGGTACAGCTTTCAGGGCGCCGTCCGAATATGAGACAATCTATGGCTTCGGCAAACTAACACCAGAGACTATAACCATGTACGAACTCGTGGTCGAGAGACATTTCAGGGAATTCACGGCAACCTTTTCGACTTTCGTTTACAAGGTCGAAAAAATTATAGAATGGGTACCGGATGCCGTTAACCCTGCCATTCTTGACGCGATAAACGAAGATACGGCACACGCTAAGGGATTCGAGTTCGAAATTTCCCGTAAGCTGATTGGAAGCATCGATGGAAGTTTTAGTTACACTTACCAGGACAACAAGGATAGCGATACACGTTCGATTCTTACAAATTCACCCCGCCACCTGGCTAAATTAAACTTAACCATGCCTGTTTCGAAGGATAAAATATTTGTCTCCGCCGATACACAATTTACAAGCAGCCGAAAGACTCTTCAGGGAAACTATGCCGAAGGATATTTCATGTCGAATCTTACTCTTTATTCAAGGAATATCGTTAAAGGATTAGAAGCATCCGCCAGTATATACAATATTTTTAACAAAAAATACAGCGATCCGGGACTGGCAGAAAACGTTCAGGACTTAATCGAACAAGACGGGCGCAATTTCAGAGTAAAACTGACGTACAGATTCTGACGGTGCCGGCAACGTTGTTTATGCGCGGCACCTGGTACAGTTATCCTAAATCTCTCCTTTTCCGTCATTTCCGGCAAGTCTCGTCTGACCAGCTATTTCCTTGTGAGTGCAAATGGTGTTTATTTCAGACCGAGAACGTCCTGCATGTCGTAAAGTCCGGCCGGTTTACCTTTTAACCAGAGCGCGGCTCGCAGGGCTCCCCTGGCAAAGGTGTCCCTGCTCGACGCCTTATGGGTGATTTCGATACGTTCGCCAAGACCACCGAATATAACGGTGTGCTCGCCTACTATGTCACCGGCCCGAATGGTCTGTATGCCGATCTCCTTCTTACTCCTCTGCCCTATGATACCCTCGCGGCAGTACACCGCAGTCTCTTTGAGGTCTCTATCCAGAGCGGAGGCCAGGACGGATGCCATCTTGAGAGCCGTTCCGCTTGGCGCGTCTTTTTTGAGCCTGTGGTGGGCTTCTATTATTTCGACGTCATAGTCGTCTCCGAGGGTTGCCGCCACGTTTTGGAGCACTTTTAAAAGCAGATTGACTCCAACGGACATGTTTGGAGCAAACACCACGGCAATACTGGTTGCGTATGACTTCAATTCCCGTACCTGGTCATCGGTCAGCCCTGTCGTACCTATTACCATCGCCATGCCACCATGTCCGGCGCAGGTTTTTGCGTTTAGCAGCGTCGATTCCGGGACGGTAAAATCAATAACCACGTCAATGCCCGCGCCAGTACCTACGTTAATACCGCCATTCTTTGAGAGTATTTCACCGATACCGTCGGAAATTACGACGCCGGTCTTCGAAATACCGGCTACCTCGCCGAAGTCTTTGCCTATCGATGGATGCCCCTGCCTTTCGAAGGCACCGGCAAGTGCCGTGTCCGGGCCTTCCACTGCAAGTGCCCCTATCCTCTGGCCCATCTTGCCGGCGGCACCGGCAACCACAACGTTAAGCTTTGCTACATCAGATTTTACTACCTCAAGCATTGCCACCTCCTGTTTTTTTGTGCCGGGAATTGCCGTTACCCGGTATTATTTCATTATCGGCACCATCGGCATCGCTTTCTTTACCGTATGGATCTATGGTGGAATCAATAGTGTTGCCGGTATTGCCGGTGGGCTCGCCGTGGGAGTCAACGCGGTCGCCGGGTATTCTGTATTTATCGCTGGCCCATGCGGCAAGGTCACTCGTCTTGCACCTTTCGGAGCAAAAAGGCCGGTAAGGATTACCTTCCCATGCGATCTCTTTCTTACAATTCGGACACTTCACTTTCATAATTACCCCCTTTATATCCGGACACCTTAGTTAGCTAACCGTTGTTATCTAACCTTAATGTTATGTAAACCGTTGTCTTGCGACTCCTCAGATTGATTATTTTGCATGTTGTCCAGGGATTTTTGCAACCCGTCCAGGAGAAAAACCGCGGCTATCCCGTTTATCGTGCCGGTTATGGTGCCTAAAAAAAGGATGAAGGGCGTAATGACCGCCAGCGATCTGAAGTTGTGTATAAACAGGAGATATGCCACGAGGATTTGTGCCAGATTATGGAAGAGCGCCCCGATCAGGCTTAAGCCAAGCGGTCCAAAAATCCCTCGAAAAATCCTCCTTGCCACGCTCATGGCGGAGACGCTGAGTATGCCGCCGGCAAGACTAAGCGCAAAGGGCGGGCCTAAAAACGTCCCCGTTAGCAGAGACCCCGCCAGTACCCTTATCAGGGTTATGGTGAAGGCCCCCCGGAAACCGTAGAGAAACAGTGCGACCAGGGTTATGATGTTTGCCAGGCCTAACCTCAGCCACGGTATGGGAGAGGGAATCAGCCTTTCCATGACGTGCAGTGCGATGGCCATGGCTCCGAGCAGGGAGAGCCTGTACTTATCCTGAGATTGCATCTACCTCGTCGTCTCTGTCATGTTTCTCATAGGGGTTTACCACGGATATGACGACCCTGTTGGGAAGGCATATAATGGCTCCCCGGTCAATCCATCCCTGTTTGACGCAAAGTTTGTTAGGGCAATCGGCGTCCGCCACCCGTACCTTGCCGTCCTTTATCTCTATCTCCATGTGGCTGATTTTAACGCTGCGGTCCTTATCGATGGGAAATTTGTAGAGGAGCTCGTTATTAACCTCTATGGTGACTTCGGATCCCTTCGGTACCAGTCTGCCGATAAATAACATGCCCGATAGTGTCGATGTAAGAAGTATTACCAGGACAACTATGTCCCAGAAGGTTGGTCTAGTCTTTTTTAGTATCTTTAGTATCTTTAGTATTCCTTACGGGTTCGAAGAATTCCTTTAAGTTGTCGGTTATGTACGTGGAGCCGTCGCTAAAGACGATGTAAGCACGCAGGTTCATCCGCCTGATAAGTGCCAGCCCCTTGTCTTTTCCAAGCACGAATATGGCGGTATCAAGTCCATCGGCGAGTACACCCTCCGGATTGACTATGGTGACGCTCTGAAATTCCCTGGCCGGGTAACCCGTCTCGGGATCCAGTATGTGATGGTACCTTACTCCGTTTTCGATGAAAAACCTTTCGTAGTCTCCAGCGGTCGAGATTGCCATATTTTGAAGATTCAGCACGCCTTTGAGAGATTCCGGCTCTCCACGGGGATCTCTTATACCCACCTTCCAACCGTTGGGGTGAAGCTTATGAGTGTGAGGTTTTGAGCCGAAGGTCTTTATATCCCCGGCCATTGCCGCTATGCCGGAGTTTATACCCTTACTTTGTAATACCGCAACCACCCTGTCCGCCACGTACCCCTTGGCTATGCCACCGAGGTCGAGAGACATGCCTTTTTTCGTCAGCATGACGGTCATCTGCCTTTCGTCCATGGCTATGTGCTTATAGTTTATGAGGTGCAGCTTCTTGTGTATTACGTTTCCGGAGGGTTTTACGGCTTTGATGAAGTCCCACAGGGTGGATAAAGGGCCTATGGAGGGATCGAAGGCTCCGTCGCTGTCCCCGGCTACTTCTATGGAGCGCTTTATTACGTTAAAAGTATCCATGGATACCTTTACGGGCTTTATACCGGCATTGCGATTGATGAGCGTTACCTCGCTGTTTTCATTGAATATACTTAACAGGTGATCCAGGTAATCCACTTCGGCCATGCCCGCTTCCATGGCGTCGTCGGCAGCCCTGGGCGATTCGGCCACTACCGTAAGCGTTACCAGCGTGTCCATGGCCACTCTGGACTTTTTGTATACCTTGAACCTGTACTGGTCCGAAAGCAGCCTTAACCCAAAGAGCACCACGACTAACAACGACAATGAAACGACGAGCGTAAGTATCTTTCGGTTCTTAAGTACCTTTTGGTTCTTTTCGGAAATCTCCATTCGATATGCTTCCTTAAGTGACATTAAATTAGATTTAAGAATATTATAACCAAACGTTTTATTAAAATTCTTTCATTTGGCGTGGTAAAATAATGATTGGTGAAATAATAATAGGATAAAATGTTACAATATCAATCCATAGCATAGCTTGGTCATTACTTTGAGGAAAGATAAAAGAAATGATTGATAATCATAAGATTTCCGATGACTGCCGTGAAATCTCTTCGAAAGAAAGTCCGGAAATCGCAGTATCCGAGCCCTATTTAAAGAGCCTGGAGAAAAAAGTAAGAGACCTCGAAACTCTGATAGAGGTCTCTTCGATTATATCTTCGACGCTGGACTTTACCAAACTCGTCGCCATTTTCATGGAAAAGGCCAAGACGGTAATGAACGCCGAGGCTTGCTCGCTGCTCCTGTATAACCGCGAAACGAAGAAGCTGGAATTCGAATATGCCGTGAGCATGGAGCGGGATACCTCCGGTTTGCTGAAAAAGACGATTTCACTGAATTTGGGCGAGGGCATAGCCGGCTGGGTAGCGGAAAACCTCGAGACGGTAATCGTAGCGGACGCTTCGTGCGACGATCGCTTCTTCAAGGGCGTCGACAAAATAATGGATTTTTGCACGACGAGCCTCGTAGCCGTTCCACTCGTAGGCAGGAGCGGTCTCATAGGCGTGGCCGAGATATTAAACCCAAGAGACAGGAAGAGTTTTTGCGAATACGACGCAGATCTTTTTCACGCCCTTTGCAGACAGATATCATCGGCCTTCGAAAACGCCAAGTTCTACAGCGAGTCGCTCCAGATGGAAAAGGTCAGGCAGGAACTCGAAATAGCATCCGTGCTGCAAAAGAGCTTTTTACCCGACTCTTCGGTTTTTAAGCGCGGGGGACTGTCCGTTTCCGCCATCAACATACCTGCCGACAAGGTCAGCGGCGACATTTACGACTTCGTGGAACCAACCGAAGGGAAGGTGGGCATCTTCATAGGAGACGTTTCCGGAAAGGGCATATCGGCAGCCATGTACATGGCTAAGATCATAAGCGACTTCAGATACAAGGCAAGGCTTATGGAAGCACCCGACCTGGTGGTGGACAGGCTGAACTCCGGCCTGTTAAACGGCCCCATGGGTATGTTTCTCACTGCCGTATACCTGATAGCGGATACGAAGACCGGAGAGCTGAAGATAGTGAGCGCAGGTCACCCACCGTGCCTTTTAATCTCCGGCGGGCAGGTCAGGGTGCTCGAAGGGCATGGCGGCCCTCCACTGGGCATACTACGGTACGATTACTCTTACGACGAGGAGACACTTTACCCCGGCGACAGGCTGATACTTTTAACCGACGGGGTCTTCGATGCAAAGAACAAGGCGGGCGTAAGACTGGGGTTCGACAACATCATTGCATTCGTCGGAACTCTGAAAGAAGACGGCCCTATACTGAATAAACTGGTAGACTACATAAACAACTTCTCAAGCGGAGCAGAGCAGGTGGACGACATCACACTGGTTGAGCTTTGCCGGGACGTGTAGCGGTAGGCGGGAAGCTATGGAATGCCTTATTGACCTGGATGAGATTGAACTAAAGGTAAAGTCCAATCCCAGGTACCTTGCCGTAATCAGGGCCTTAGCTGTGTGTGCGGCGGAGCAGGTGGGATTCGATTCCCAAAACGTGGAAGACCTGAAGCTTGCAATTGACGAAGCCTGCTCAAACGTGATTAGGCACGCTTACAAAGGTGAGACGGACAAGGACATCAGAGTAAAGTTCATAAGCCGTGACGGATGGTTTCACGTAATCGTGGAGGATTCCGGTGTTAAAGCTACTCCCGGCTGCCTCAGGGAGAGAAGTCTCGACGAACTCTGCGTCGGAGGGTTAGGGCTTCACTTCATGAAGAAGGCGTTCCAGGTGATTAAATTCGACGATACAAATACCACCGGCAACAGGTTGATTTTAAGCAGAAAGTTAAAGGATCAAGGTCAATGTACCGATAATACCGGTAACGGAGATGAGTAAAGTTTCGACGTTAATCGAAATATATTAATAAATCGGAAATTTCCAAATCGGAAATTACCAAATCAGGAATATCGTAATCGGGAATAATAACGGGAATAATAATATGAAACTGGACAAATATATGAAACAGGATATAAGGGAGACGGGATGGAAATCGAATTAGGCAACTATAAGGGTACCAGCGTCATAGTCTTATCCGGCGAAATAGACATGTATACGTCGCCAAAATTAAGAGAGAAACTCCTGCACCTGGTAAAAAAAGAAGCGACACCAGTAATCGTAGATCTCAGCAAAGTAACGTACATCGATAGCTCCGGGATAGCGACGTTTGTCGAATCCTTCAAGAGAATGAAGAGCTATGAAGGAAAGCTCCAACTGGTTAGCATCCCCGATAGGGTGATGAATATTTTCAATTTTTCGAAGCTGGACAAGGTCTTCGAGATGTACGGAAGCGTTGAGGATGCCCTTGGTGAGTAATCCAGCGGTGGGTAAACCTTTGGTGAGTAAGCCCGCGTTGAATAGGCCCCTGGTGGGTAAGCCCGTGATAAATCAGTCCGCGGATGAGGCCATTGATTATCGATAGCGTACTAGGTGCCATAGGGAAACGCACCATCTCGGTATTTAAAACGATCCACAACGTGTCGACCCTTTTAAACAACATAGCCTATTGGACGGTGGTATCGCCACTGAGGGGTAAGCGTATAAGGTTTAAGGCCACCGTGTCCGAGATTGTGAAGGCCGGCTATAACGCCATTCCCATCGTGACGGTAATAGCTTTTTTCGTCGGCATCATACTGGCACTGCAGTCGGCTTACCAGCTTAGGAAGTTTGGTGCCATAATCTACGTGGCTAATCTCCTGGGCGTGTCGATAACGAGGGAGCTTGGCCCCATCATCACGGCCATAATCGTAGCGGGACGAAGCGGATCGGCTTTTGCCGCGGAAATCGGCTCCATGAAAGCCTCCGAGGAGGTGGACGCGCTCGTCACTATGGGCATAAACCCCATCCGGTTTTTAGTCGTGCCAAAGCTTTTAGCCCTGATGCTGATGCAACCGGCGTTGACGGCCATTTTCGACCTCGTGGGCATCGGTGGGGGGTTTTTCCTTTCCATCAGTCTACTTGAAATCACACCCCATAGATATTATACGCAGACTATAAACGCTATCCTGGTAAAGGACTTGATGACCGGCCTCGTAAAGGCCTGGGCTTTTGGGGTCGTTATCACGTGCGTTGGAGCTTACCACGGTTTTCAGGTCGAGGCCGGTGCCGAAGAGGTAGGCTTACGTACCACGGCCTCGGTTGTTTCGTCCATTTTCCTGGTAATCTTTTTCGACTTTTTCTTTACGACGCTATTTTATTATTTCCTATAGGTGAATTACCAATATGTATCCATAGGACATGGATTGGCATATATGTACATTGGTGGACATATATGGACTTTTTATAATGGAAGCAACGGAGGCTTTATAGATGGAAACGGCTATAGACGTTAAGGGCATGACCACTTATTATGGTGAGCGGGAGGTGCTTAAAAACCTCACCTTATCGATTCCCCGTGCGAAGACAACGGTAATCGTAGGTGGAAGCGGCTGTGGCAAGACTACTCTTTTGAAACATCTTATCTCGTTGTTGAAACCTGCAAAGGGTACTATCGAGGTCAACGGCAAGAATATTGCCGGGATGTTTGGCAGCGACCTTGACGAGTTCAGAAAAAAAATGGGGGTACTCTTTCAGGGTGCAGCCCTGCTGAACTCCCTGACTCTGACCGAAAACGTGGCTCTCCCTCTGAGGGAACATACAAGACTCAAAGAGCCCGTCATAGACATTATCGTAAGGATGAAGCTCGATCTTGTAGGACTTTCGGGTTTTGGGAACTTTTACCCGTCACAGCTCTCCGGCGGCATGAAAAAGCGGGCTGGCATAGCACGTGCAATGGCCATGGACCCGGAGCTGCTCTTTTTCGACGAGCCCTCCGCAGGGCTCGACCCCGTGACCGCCGCCGGACTCGACGAGCTCATACTGAAGCTCCACAAGGCTTTTAGTCTTACCCTCGTGGTAGTCACCCACGAGTTGGCCAGTATATTTACCATAGCCGATTATGTTATCATGCTTGACGCTGGAAATATAGTTTTCATGGGAAATCTCGACGAGTTAAAGGCCTCCTCCCATCCAAAGGTCAGGGTATTCCTGGAAAGGAAAGCCGAGGAGGAGTTCCTTTCGCCCGAAGAATACTTTAAAATCATTTCAGGGAGTTAATGGAAATGGCATTTCTTAAGGAAGAGATCAAGGCTGGTATCATAGTGGTTTCCGCCCTCACGATAATCAGCCTCATGGTGGTTTTGATAGGGGGCACCCAGTTATTCGAGAAATTCGACACATACTACGTAAAGCTTACGGACATAGCCGGAATCGACGCAGGCTCCCAGGTGAGATTGGGGGGCGTGAGGATTGGCATGGTCAAAGACATCATTGTTCCGGACAAACCCAACGCCCCCGTGACCCTTGTGCTTTCAATAAACAAGGGTACGCCCATTTACAAGGGAACCAAGGGTGTCATTTCTCAGATCGGATTCGTCGGGGACATCTACATGGGCCTGTCCAACGAACATGCCACCTCCGAGAGGCTTCCCGTGGGCTCCACTATCCCCGCCGAGGAAAGAATACAGTTGTCCGACCTCCTCTTTAAGCTGGGTAAGGCATCCGACACCCTCGACACTTTGCTCAGGGACGTGGATTTGCTGTTTGCCGAGAAGAACAGAAAGGAGATCGGATCGCTTCTGACTAACACCAATAACACGGTGCTGACGATGCAAAAGGAACTTGTCGATATCTCATCAACGCTTACGAATACGACAAAGAAGCTATACGACGTTTTGGGCAACATCGACAACCTTCTGAAAGAGAACAAGGGTGAGGTGAACCGTGTGCTCACTACGGCAACCAAAGACCTCGAAGATGCCCGTGGAATGATAAAATCCATAGAAAAGACGGCCGATTCCTTTAACCATACGTCCAAAACCATCGACAAGGCGGTCAACTCCCAGTCCGAAAATATCTCCAGAGTAATTACCACCCTCGACGCTACGATGGAGGATTTGCAGGACGTGCTCCAGGAAATAAAGCATAAGCCGTGGTCTTTTATATATCGGGAAGATGGAGGAAAACATGATTAGTCACAACCTGCAAAAGTTTACACGTACATCGTCGGTTATAGCCATTGCCATTGGTTTTGCCCTTGCCTTTGCCGCGGTATCGTGCACCATGCCACAGACAAAGATATACAGCCTTTACGTAAGCGCCGCGGCAGCCAAAGACACTATGGCAGCCAAAGACAATACGGAGGCCGCAGGCGTCGGTACAATCGGGAAAGATAAAAAAGTTTTGTACCTTGTAGTGCAAGTCGACTCCCCCCGGTACTTGCAGCAGCCTTTCATTGCCGACCGCGGCTCCGTGTATGACCTTGTTCTGTCGAAGTATGACAAGTGGGATGCACCTCCCACGAAGATGGTCGGAGAGGAGTTCATCAAAGCCTTCTACAGAACCGGTCTTTATAACGAAATCAGAGAGACCCTCGTTGCCTCGGGTGACAACTACGTGGCAAAAATAAAACTCCGGCGTTGCGAGCGCTTCAACGAACCCGGCAATTTATATGGGGAAATCGCTTTCGACCTAAACGTCTATTCACCAGATGGACAAGACATATACCGGGACACTTTCGAAAAACGGGTCAAGCTGCCCGACGGTTCTTTTAAATCACTTGCCGAGGGACTAAGTTCCGCACTCAGCGAGGCCCTGGCGGTGGTCATACCAAAAGCCTCGGAAAGAATTTTGCAGGCAGAGCGGGATGTAAAGAGAGCGGGCCGTTAAAAATTCAGGGATTTCCTATATTGCCGAATATTGCCGGTATTTCGTAATTGAAATGATTTAAGTGAGCATGGGTAAAATGTAAGGGAAAGGGGGATCTTTCCAATTTTCGAGGCCAGGGACGAAAACATTTTACAACCGGCCCTTATTATTGGAGCAGTACTTTTAGTGGCTAAATAATGGTTAAAACTGATCGAGTGAGTGAAGGCATGTTTATATGGCGTCTTATTGTTGAAAAAGAGGGGGTATAAGCTCAATGAAAAGCGGATTTTTACCAATGGCGGCTTTACTTGTGGCAGTCTTGTTGATGGCGATACCGGGGGTGTTTCCACCTGCAAGTCTATGGGCTTCGGAGCCTAACGCCGGAGTTAACGGGGATAATAAGGATATTTATGGAAAAGCGTCGTCTTTGGTAACGGAGGGCGATGATTTTTTGAAAAAAGGCCAATACATCCAGTCAAAGGCCAGGTATGATGAAGCGCTGAAACTTGCTCCCAATTACCCGCCAGCGATTCAAAGAAGGCAAAAGCTCGATGGAATAATCAAAAAGAAACAGGATGAAATGATACGTCAATACGGTAAAAAATGCTCTCATATCAAGTTACCCGGTGAGATTGCGAACTGTCAAAAAGATTTGGATAAGATAATATCTCTTAATCCTTCACGGCAGGATCTGCAAAATCTTAAGACGGGATTAATAAAGAAAATGGGAGTCAGCGAAGACAAAACACAATTGTTCAGGTCAGCCGAAGACCTCTTCAGGCAAGCCAAGTACAGGGAGGCAAAGGACAAATTCAAAGCGGTTATCGCAAATGGAGAGGACTATCCTCAAGCAAAGAAATACATAGAAAAATGCGAAGCATACGAACCATTATACGAAGCTGGCGCGTTATTTAAAGACAAAAGATATATAGAAGCCCGGGCGCTTTACCAAAAGGTGCTTGATTTCGACCCGCTACAAAAGGAAGCTAAAGAGGGAGTTAATAAATGTACCGATGCTATCGGCTCGCTTTCCGACGATTTCGTTAAAAAAGCCGGGAGAGAATTAAAAGCGGACAAATTAGACAATGCGATACATTATATCCAGGAATCGCTTAAATATAATCCCGAAAATACCGAAGCAAAAAACCTGATGAAAGAAACCGGCCGGAAGTTACTTACAAGGAATATACTTATAATATCGGTGATTATACTTACGTTGATATTCTTTGCTTTAATAGGGGTTTATTACATATCGGTAAGGGGAAAAAAAACGGGGAAGTGCTCGTATTGCGGTAGAATAATGCCCGTAGGTAAAAAAATATGCGACTGCTCAATGGGTGTATCATCGGATAAAAATCAGGAGAGACCGATAGGTAATAACACGGATTTATCGATGAAATTATCATTGTCTCTTGAGATAGAAAACGGACCGAATAAGGGGAAAATTTATAAAATAACAAACGTGGAAACATTCATAGGCTCAGATGACACAAACGATATAATATTATCCGAAGATAAGGCCGTATCACGCAGACATGCAAAGATAAGGAAAATTGGCTCCAGATATATGATAACGGACTTAAAAACGACAAACATGACTTTCGTAAACGGTACCGCAATAACCTCCGGGTGCAGTATTGGAGAAGGAGACGTTATTACAATGGGTGAGACGGTATTTAAAGCTATTATTTAGAGCATCTTTAGCTAAAACGATATATAATGATTAAATTAATTCTAATACTTAAAATATAAGGAGGGACATCATATGATGCCGAAAGAATTGCTTCTGTTGATAATAGCGATAATGCTCCTGCTGGGTATACAGATATTCACGTCCATTATAGTATACAGAGATGCAAAGGGGAAGGGGTTTTCGCCCGAGCTGTGGACTGTTTTAAACTTTTTAATGCCGTTTATAGGCTTGCTTATTTATTTTGTAGTAAATACTGGGAAGAGCCAGGACGAGATTAGCCAGAGGATGGAACCGCCCATGCCGCCCATTGTAGAAACCACACAAGTTCAAGGCAGCGAACGTGATTTATCCAATCGTGAAACAAGGGTTGTAAGGAAGACAAAAGGTGAACCTAAAACGATAGCCGAGCTTTACGTGAAGAAAGGACCGAGAGAAGGGCATAGACACGGCTTGAAAGAAGGAAATACGAAGATAGGATTTGCTCCGGGTAACGATATAATAATTGAAGATGAAACCGTAAGCAAAGAGCATGCGATTATTCAATGCAAAGGCGCAGGTGAATTCCTGATTATAAACTTAAGTCTCAAAAATAAAGTAAGAGTCAATGGAGAGGAAATAAGCTCACAGGAAATAAAGGATGGAGATAAAATAGAGTTAGGTGAAGTGGGATTAGTGTTTTTGTGCCGTATCCTTTAAGAAAAAATGGAGAATATTTTACCTAAAATAGAGTTTCTGACCGATAAGGGTAGGGTACGCAAAAACAATGAGGATAACCTCTGGGCATCGGATAAAGGATATAACGGTATTACTTCATTAAGTGTTTTTGTGATAGCCGACGGTATGGGGGGACATGAAGGCGGTGAGATAGCAAGCGGCATTGCAGTCGAGTATATAAAGAATATTTTTGAAGCAGACATCGCAGACAGATCTGAGAGAAGCCCTGAATTCCTCGAATATATGGATAATGACGAATATTTAAAGTTATTTTTGACTGAAACCGTTCGTGAAATTAATAATCTGATTTATGAAAATAATCGTAAAAAAGATATTAAGGAATCGATGGGGACAACGATAATATTCGGAGTTCAAAAAGACGACAAAATTCATATGGCACACGTAGGAGACAGCAGGGCGTACCTGATAAGAGGACGTAGCATAGAGCAAATCACGGTAGATCATTCATACGTGGCGGAACATATAGACGCCGGGTTACTAACCGAGGAAGAGGCCATAAACCACCCCTACCATAGCGTTTTAACCCGTAGTTTAGGAATAGACAGCTCAGTCGAAGCGGATATTTACACAAGACGGATAAAATCTGACGATTACCTTGTACTGTGTACGGACGGTTTAACCAATATGGTAAGCGATACGGATATACGAGACGTCGTTGCTGGCGGAGCGGCAAATACATGTAACAAGCTTATAGATTTAGCTAACGGAAGAGGAGGAGTGGATAACGTTTCCGTTATCGTTGCCTGGTTTCAGGGAGATGCATTAAAGGACTGCGACACGCAAAAGCTAAAACGTAAAGTAAAAAATGGCGGATTAAGCGGATTAGGCGGTTTAAGATTAGCACCGCTCGTGCTTGGTTTCTTTGCTTTAGTGCTATTACTTGTAATGTTGTGGTATATGTTTTCTAAACACATTTAACAGGAGGTGTTTTATGTGTAGAAGTCTCTCGATATCCTTAACAACCGGTATAATAGCTTTCTTTTTTCTCGCATTTCAAGCCAACGCATCAACTTCAGTCAATCCATCAACTACAGGCAATACCTCACCTGCAGAGCCAAATTTCACTGAAATTGCTTCTAAGATAGAAAGCGCGGTTATTCCGATAATTGTGACGGTGATTGTGGATGTGCCCACGTCATCGGGAGATATGGAAAAGAAGGAAGTTGTTTTTCAGTCGGGCACGGGTTTTGTCATAAGCAGCGATGGATATATTCTTACGTGCAAACACGTTATCGAAGTACCTAAAACGATAAAAGTTCCTGAGACGAATATTTCTATAAATCCTTCAGGCTCAATCATCAGGGTATTAGTAAAAAAAGGTGATGCTACTAATGACTACAGGGCTCAGTTGGTTCAAACGTCGGAGATAAAGGATGTGGCGATTATTAAAATAAACGCACAAAATCTCCAAACCATAGAATTTGGTGACTCGTCAAAGATAAAAAATCTTCAGAAAGTTCTGGTGATGGGGTACCCTTTAAGTACGGTGCTCGGAGTGAAAAATATGACTCTTACAACCGGCGCTATAGCGGCTATCAGGGAAAGGGGAATTGAGAAATTGATACAGATAACGGCGAGTGTCAATCCCGGCAATAGTGGCGGGCCGTTGATAGATGAAAACGGAAAGGCGATTGGTATAATTGAGGCAAAAATAAAAGAAGCGGAGAATATAAATTTTGCAGTACCTATTAATGAGGCGAAAGCTTTAGCGGAAAGCGTTGGAATAAAAACAAAATATTCAGAGCCGGACGATAAAACAGCCACACAACGTGATACCCAACATGATACACAGCATGATAAAGAACATGATACTAAACAAGATAAAGAGAAAACACCAGGTTTTATAAACAGTACCCTCTTTATGGGAATCCTGGCAGTATTTGTAATTGGTTCGGGAGCTTTGTCTTTAGCAATGTATTTAAGGCAGAGAAAAGCAAGGGTAGTGGAGTCCGGCAGAACAACCGCCATCGCATCACGTTCAAAAACATTGTATTCGAAACCACCAATAGATGACCGCACTTATGGCCAATCTTCGTTACTAATCAATGAAGACAACAGGCCCGTCAGAGTCTATAGTATTAGTAATACCGACACGGATATAGGAAGAAATCCTTCATGTGACGTAATATTAGACGAACAAATAGTTTCCGGCATTCATGCATCCGTCAAAGCCCGGAATAAGGGGTTTTACTTATATAATATGAGCAAGACGAATAAAACGTATCTTAATGGAAAAGAAGTGACAAACATCAGGCTGGAAGACGGAGATAAAATAAAAATAGGCAACACGATATTGGAGTTCAGAAATAAGAAAATGAAAATGGGAAAGGAATAATCCACGAAGTACACGAAGGAACACGAAGGAGGACTTTTTCCTTTTCTTTCTTCGTGCCCCTTCGTGCCCTTCGTGGATAAATTCTTTGTAACAGTTCACCCGCGAAATCTGCTATGCCTAAAACCACCCCGCCCTTCG
>JADFXJ010000097.1 GCA_015233615.1 Nitrospirota bacterium | reverse complement strand
GCGGCAATTTCGATGCCCTTTTTGCCGCTTCTGGCTTCCAGCACGTTGTAGTTGCGTCTCGATAGGGATTCTTTCAGGAGCTTCATGTTAAGCTCGTGGTCTTCAATTATTAACACACTCTTCATGTTTCGTCTCCGTTTCCGTATTGGTTTCCGTTTTTGATTCCGTTTTAGCCTTTGTTTTCGTCCCGGTGGTGTTATTGTTCGAAGGAATGGTGAAAATGAACCTGCTTCCGACTCCCCAGGTGCTTTCGACACTCATTTCGCCGCCATGGGATTCGACCAGTACCTTCGTCAGGCTCAGTCCGAGGCCGGTGCCTTCGTGCCACTTGTCCTGGGTGGAGCGAAGCTGCTCGAATTTATTAAAAAGGCGCGGTATGTCTTCTTTCTTTATTCCCTTGCCCGTGTCCTCCACGATAAACCGGAGGACGTCGCCGGCTTTTTGAACCCGCAGGGTAATAGTGCCACCCTCTGGCGTGAATTTTACGGCGTTGCTTAGAAGATTGATCAGTATCTGGCCCAGGCGTCTGTCGTCGCACAAGAGCGAGCCGACGTCGTCATCGATAGTCTCAACCAGGCTGAGTCCGTGGTTCAAAGCTCTCCCGCTGATTAGGGTGAAGGCCCGGCTTGTGGCCTTACGCACGTCTACCCAGGCATAGTCGAGTTCCATCTTTCCCGCCTCTATGCGGCTCAGGTCGAGAATATCGCTGATCAGGGCCAGCAGGTATTTGCCGCTGTCCAGTATGTCCTTCAGGTATTCATCCTGTTTTTCGCTAAGGTCGCCGGTAAGCCCCAGGAGCATCATCTGCGAAAAACCCAGTATCGCGTTCAGCGGGGTTCTGAGCTCGTGGGACATTAAAGCGAGGAAATCCGATTTTGCGTGGTTGGCACACTCGGCCGCTTCTTTAGCCTTGACGAGTTCCTCGTTGATTGCCGTGAGCAAAGCCGTGCGCTCTTTGACCTTGTTTTCGATCTTCCTGTAGGTTAAGGCATTTTCCATGGCCATGGATAGTATATCACCAAGGGATCTGTAAATTGACAGCATCCTCTCGGCGTTTGGAGCAAGGGCCATCCTGGACAGGCAAAGCGCGCCCAAAGCCCGGTCTCTCGATGCCAGTGGGACAACCACGTAGCCGCCGCCGAAGAATTCGTTGAAAATCGAGCATGCTCCCTTTTCAAGTGGCGGTACGTCGGAGCTCTCTATCTCGCCGCTCATGATGGCCCGGTGACAGGGGCACGCCCAAAGACCGGAGGAATCACCGTCAGTGCCGGAGGAATCACCGGAAGTAACACCGGAGAGATCACCGGGGAAATTGCATATACGTATGCCCGGCATGTCCACCCCGTAGGAGGCCACGACTCTCATCTTGCCTGTCTTGTCGTTTATGATGGATATGGCGGCTTTATCGCACAGTCCCAGTCTCCGCAGGTTGGTGCCGACGACCTCTGCGGCCTCTCCCAGCATGTTCTCCAGCGAGAGGGAGCGGTTGGCCGTCGAAGCCACCGTGTTCAGCAGGTCAAGCTCCTGCATCCGCTTCGACTGTTGTTCCATGTGCATCTGCAGGGTTTGTGCCATGTGGTTGAAGCGCAGGCCGAGCTGGCCTATCTCGTCGGATGTTAAAATGGCGACCCTGGTGTCAAAATTCCCTTTTTCATACAGTTGTGTCGCATCCAGTAATCCTCTGAGAGGGGATACGACTCTGTTTTTTATAAAAAATGCTCCGAGCAGGAAAAATACTACGCCAAAGGAAATGATGATCAGCCTAACCCGAAAGTATGAGTTACACTCCCGCTCGTAGACCTTTACCATGAGGCCTGCGGCTTTATCGATGCGCTCCGTGTAGGTTTGAACGTAAACGGATAGAGTATCCATGGAAGCAGTCCCATTAACCGGCTTGATAACCTGATGGCCGTTTTTAATCTCTTCCCCCAACTTTGCGACGAAAGGATTGAGCTCGTTTTTCCAGTCATCTTCTAAGTGTTTGAGTACTATTATCGTGTCGTAGTCGGTTAACGGTTTGAGTCCGAGTGTGTTGCTTCCCTCGATGATGCCTTTGAGGATTTCTTCGAACCGGGGGATTGTATTTTCGGATAACCTGTTTAACGTCTCCTGCCGCCGCTGGCCTTTCTGGCTCATAGCCTCGAAAAGAGATGCCTCTATTTTAAAGAGCCTCATGCGCTCGGAGCCGGTGAGGTTTATTCTTAGAGCGTCATTTTCTATCTGATGAGTGAAAATAAATGAGGCTGCCGTAAATAATACCATTACGAAAAGGACTAACAAGCCTATGCAGACGTACTTCCACGTGAGAGACTGGAATCTTTCCATCACAGGTTTTAACTTCCCTATTCGAAATAAGACTGGCAAATGCAGTCAAGCCAGCTCGCGCTTTTCCATAAATGCTTTAGCATACTTTCCTAAACGCTTTAGCTCATTTTTGTGTAGCGCAGTACCGGAATTTAGATTATAACACGCCTGACCGTAATTTTTGTAAAATTATGCGGCAAAAAGTTACGATTAACGACGTGCTTCGTTACTCGGGGCATATAAAATTACATGCCGTACAAAAATACATGCCGAATGAAAACACTTGAATTAGATTGCCGGGATGTTTTATAGTATTATTTACGTATACAGTGAGTACGGAGCATAAGTGATGTAAAGCCGTTTACGGTTGAATAATTCTGGAGTTAAGAAAGGAGGTAAATGTATGAAGATTCTGGTAGCGATGATGTTGGCTTTGTCTCTCATGGCAATTGGTTGTACGGCAGAGTTGAAGCAAGAGGACAAAGTACTGTTACAGAATTCTCTCAAGGCGGCTGACGAGGCTAAGATGGCGTGCGAAAGAGCCGGTTCGGAGGCAAAGATGTCGGCTGAAAAAGCAAGCGTTGCTGCCGAAAAAGCTGCAAGATCGGCCGAGATGGCGGCAAAATCTGCCGAGGTGGCAGAGGAATCCGCTAAGAAAGCAGAAAGAGCGGCCGCTATGTGCGAAAAGGCTTTCACAAAGTCTTTGAGAAAGCACTAATCCAGGGAAGAATAATTTTGTAAGATCTGGTTTTAAGAAGAAGACTCTTGCAAAAAAAACTTTCGGAATCGGCTTTTATCTCGAAATGACAGTGGGAAGGCCTGTAGCGTTGACTAATGCTTCCTTGAGAAGTTTTATATCTATATAGTCGAGCAGGTTTTTCCCACTGAGTTTTTTTAAAGCCAACGCGCCAAGATCCGTGATGTTCCTGCCGTCGTTGTAAACCTCTATGTAGACTTTCCCCAGGTATTTCGTTACCTTTACGGGTTCGTAGACTATTCGTACCGGTGTACCGACTTTTACATACTTGAACAGATCGCTTATGTCTTCCGGGTAGAGCCTGATGCAGCCGCTGCTTGCCTTCCTGCCTACCGCCAAAGGCCTGTCCGTGCCGTGGATGCCGTAGCCTTTCTTGAACTGTATCCAGTAGCCGCCTAATGGGTTGTCCGGCCCTGCCGGTACGTACTGGGGAAGGTGGGGGTACTCCTGCCGTATGTGGTCGGGCACGTGCCATATGGGGTCTACGACTTTGGTCTCGACGTGGAAAAGTCCCTCCGGGGTGTCGTAGCCCTCATAACCGATTCCTATGGGGAAAGTCTGGACGAACCGGTGGCCGCCGATCTCGAAGAAATAGAAGAGCCTCATCCCGGACAGGTTTATAAGAATACCGTTTTTACTAATATCCGGATCATCCGGAATTATCCACTGTGTGGGTATAATGATTTTAGTTCCGGGGTCGGGTACCCAGGGGTTGACTCCTTTATTGGCTGCTTCGATTGCGTTGTATCCGACCCCGTAATTGCGGGCGACGTCTATAAGAGTATCATCCTGTTTTGTTTCATAGGTCTGTTCGACGCCAACGATGGTCCTGCCGGGGTTGTCGATGGTAAAGGTTCCCGAACCGTAGGAATAGGACTGGAAACAAAGCAACAATACAAGAAGCGATGCCAGAGTTATGGTTCTGCCGTTAATAATGATTCAAATCTCCCGTTGGATTTTTAAGTTTATATAACTACATAGTCCTTGCAGCATGTTTATTTCCCACCTGGTAAGCCCTATACGGCCTAAGAGGTGTTTTATATTGCGGGTAACGTCGGCTTCGAGGTCCTCCGAGCCCCTCATACCGTAGCCTAGTTTCTTTAGAGTCTCTCCTATGCGGCGGTACAGTACGCTTAACTCGTGGTAAGGGACGAGTTCCCGGCCAATTTCATCGTTTTCCTCCGGGGGGGTGATGATGTCGGAGCACCGTGCGAACTCGTATGCTACGATGAGGACGGCCTGTGCCAGGTTTAAGGATGGCTGCGAGGAGTACGTGGGGATGGTTAGTAAAAAACCGCACCTTTCCACCTCATCGTTTAAAAGCCCCGTGTTCTCACGTCCAAAAAGTACGGCCAGCTTGTTAGAATCGGTTATGGGACAGTACTTTTTCACTCCTTCGTCCACCGGCAGTATAACTCCCCTGGCCTTACCGAGCCTCCTGGTGGTGCCTATGACCATGGATTTATCATAGAGAGCCTCATCGAGAGTGTCGTATACCTGGGTTGCATCGAGTATATCCTGGGCACCGTGGGCCATGGCAACTGCGTCGCGGCTGAGGTGGCTCATCGAGTTTACAAGCACCAGGCGGCTAAATCCCATATTTTTTATAGCGCGGGCCGCCGCTCCTATGTTACCGGCTTCCTTTGGCTCTATCAGCGTGAAGAAAACGTTTTCTCTATTCATCCTGTCGAACTTTACGAACTGTTACAAATACTGTGGCATTACAAATATGCCAAAATTGCGATCGTTCATTTTATTAGAATATATCACCCAATGAATTAATTACAACTATATGATATTGCGTTGTGCTATAATAGCTGGTTATGGAAGAAAGAATTCAGAAAATAATATCGTCCTTCGGGATAGCATCCCGCAGAAAAGCGGAAGAATTGATAGCGGGGGGCAGAGTTACGGTAAACGGAAAGAAGGCCACCCTTGGAGATAAGGCCGACCCGGCAAGGGATCACGTCAAGGTAGATGGCAAGCTTATTAACGCAAACGCACAGTCGGAGCGCCTGTACATAAAGTTTTACAAGCCACACGACGTGGTTACAACCTTGAGCGATCCCGAGGGCAGGCAGAGTGTGGGAGATTTCATCAGGGGTATTGGCACGAGGGTCTATCCCGTTGGCAGGCTCGACTACAACTCCGAGGGATTACTCCTGTTAACCAACGATGGCGAGTTCGCTAATAAAATCCTCCATCCCCGCCAAAAGGTGCCGAAGGTCTATCACGTGAAGGTAAAGGGAGAGCTGGATGACAAGGGGTTGGAAAAGCTCAGGAAAGGCGTTGCCCTCGAAGACGGCATGACGCTGCCCGCCGAGGTTAAGCGCTTGAAAAAAGTCGAAGTAAATAGCTGGATAGAGATGATCATATACGAGGGCAGGAAGCGCCAGATAAGGAGGATGCTCTTGCAAATCGGCCATCCGGTGGCCAAGCTTAAGCGCGTATCCATTGGAGGCATAAATATTGGCAACCTGAAGCCCGGCTACTGGGACTTCATCACTCCCGACGAAGTCCGCAGGATAATGAAAGACTACTGATTCGGAAAGGATTGATCCACGAAGAAACACTAAGAAAAACCAGGAGAAACCTTCGTGGTCTTTCTTCGTGAACCTTCGTGCTCTTCGTGGATCAATCTTTTAGAATCATACTTTACCGATAGATATACATTTTTAGGAGGTTTCGGGTAATGCATGGAAACATTGGGTTTGGAAATGCCGTCAGCGGCAAATTAAAGTATAGAGACGTTGGCTGTGGCCAAATAGGCGAAAAAGACGTTGGCAAGGAAATTTCGCTTTGCGGATGGGTCTTCAGGAACCGTGATCACGGGGGCCTCATCTTCATAGATCTCAGGGATAGGACCGGAGTGGCCCAGCTTGTTTTTAACCCGGACGTGGACGCAGCAACACACGATCAGGCACACCATCTCAAGGTGGAATCCGTAATTGCCGTACGCGGCGAGATTCGTAAGCGCCCCGTGGGCACGGAAAACCCCGCCATACCCACCGGCATGGTAGAGGTGTACGTTAAAAGCCTTAGTATATTGAACCGTGCCGATCCGCTGCCTTTTTCCATTGAAGATAACAGTGAGGTAAGCGAAAGCCTTCGCCTCAGGTACAGGTACCTTGATCTCAGGCGGCCCGAGATGTTGTCTAACCTCGTTACGCGCCATCGCGTTTGCAAGACTACCAGGGATTACCTGGACGGGGCGGGTTTCCTCGAAATCGAAACACCCATTCTGACAAAATCCACACCCGAAGGGGCCAGGGATTATTTAGTGCCAAGCAGAACGAACCCCGGCGGGTTTTTCGCTCTTCCCCAGTCGCCGCAGCTCTTTAAGCAAATCCTCATGGTGGCGGGTATGGACAGGTATTTTCAGATAACCAAGTGTTTTAGGGACGAAGATCTTCGGGCTGACCGCCAGCCCGAATTTACGCAAATAGACCTGGAGATGTCTTTTGTCGGTGCGGACGACGTCATAAAACTTGTCGAGGGCCTTTTAAATCGCATGTTCAAAGAGATAAGCGGCCTGGACGTAGAAACGCCTTTTCCGAGACTCACGTACCGGGAGTCCATGGAGCGTTTTGGCAACGACAAGCCGGACATGCGTTTTGGACTGGAGCTTAAGGACATGGCAGAGGAAGCCCGTATGAGCACTTTTAAGGTTTTTTTGGACGCGCTCGATGCGGGTGGCCGCGTTAAGGCAATACTCGGCAAAAACATGGCAGCATATTCCCGCCGCGAGACAGACCTTCTTACTCAGGAAGTCCAGGCCATGGGAGCAAAGGGCCTGGCCTGGATAAAGGTTAAGGATGGGTTTGAGTCTACTATAACGAAGTTCTTTCCCGAAGAGGCGCTGAGGAAGATGGCCGAAAAACTCGATGCCCAACCCGGCGACATGATGCTCTTTATAGCCGATAGAGAGGCGGTCGTTCACGACGTCCTGAGCCGCCTGCGCCTGGAGCTGGGTAAGAAAAGCGGTCTCATTGGCAATGAAGATAAATTCCTCTGGGTCACGGACTTTCCACTCCTTGAGTGGAATGAAGAGGAAGAGCGCTTCCAGGCGATGCACCATCCCTTTACCTCGCCTGTTGACGAAAACCTGGAATATGTACTTAACGGCGATTTTTCGGACAGGGCCGCAGTGTCCTCACTCAGGGCCAGGGCCTATGACATAGTGTTAA
This sequence comes from Nitrospirota bacterium, assembly GCA_015233615.1. GTDB lineage: Bacteria > Nitrospirota > Thermodesulfovibrionia > Thermodesulfovibrionales > Magnetobacteriaceae > JADFXJ01. Next base: position 8,629 of record JADFXJ010000097.1, on the reverse strand, counting down.
ACGGCAGCGAGATCGGTGGAGGCAGCCTGCGTATTCATAACCCGCAGGTGCAGCGCCGGGTGTTTCAGCTCATAGGTATATCAGAAAAAGAGGCACGTGAGCGCTTCGGCTTTCTCCTGGACGCTCTCAGGTACGGCGCCCCTCCACACGGCGGCCTGGCCCTGGGCCTCGATCGCATTGTTATGATAATGACCGGTTCCGATTCTATAAGGGACGTCATAGCCTTTCCAAAGACTCAGAAGGCTGCGTGCCTTCTCACAAACGCCCCTTCGGCAGTGGACACAAAGCAGCTCCGTGAGCTTTACCTGAAACTTACGCTGCCTGAGGAACAAGGGGAGCCTGAGGAATAATATCTCGCCGTCGGTCTGCCGGAGTATTTGCCGGAGTGAAAAGTTGTGAGGTTTTTACTTTCCGGCCTCCTTAATATGGTAGTTTTCCGAACACGGCGAATCGGTTAATATTCGCATCGTGTGTGAATAAAAATGTGAACACGTGTGCATTATTATTCCTACTGCTACAAAAATGTCAGCATTATTCCATAATCTCCGGTACTTTCCCTGGCGCTTTTATAGCCGGTACAATCTCATGCCCGCTGGTAACTTCCGGTAAATTAAAGATATTTCATCGTTTACGTAACAAACCCCCCGGGGATTCAATAGAATAATAACTTGTGGCATGGTTCTTGATATATAAAGATGGATTGGAAATTACAAAATCAAAGCTGTTAAAGGAGGAAAACGATGCTTTGCTATAACTGGGTTGACGATATGTCGGTAAACGTCAAAGGAATAGACGACCACAACAAGGATCTCATTGGAATAATGAATGTAATTTATTATTCTCTGGAAAATGGGACGAATCACCTCGTAGTGCCTGAAATATGTTTCGAAATAATGAACAAGGCATGGAATCATTTCACACGCGAAGAGGACTTGATGAAATCCTTTAATTATCCCGAATACGAACAACACAAAAAGGAGCACATTTCATTTCTGGCGGAAGTGGTCGATTTGTACGATAAATACAGGTTCTGCACCTCCGGTGACGACGTTGGCATGGAGTTATCCGATTTTCTGGACACCTGGATAGCACTGCACATTATGAATTCCGATAAAAAATTCGGCCAGTTCATGCAGCGGAATTGAGAGGTAAAACAAAAATGGTTAATAATTTAAACTTAGAGATAAACACTAAACTTCAAATAAACGTACAGGGTTTGGATGGCAAACTCAATTGCGAATTCGTCGGTATGCCAAACGATCAATGTATACTGGCTACTTTTCCGGATGCCGGAATTGCCGACACCGTTTCCGAAAACGTTTCCGGATCTCTTAACGGGAAACTTGTCTATGGCAAACCTGTAATCGTACGGTACGTTCACAATGGAAAAGTTTTTGGATTCGAGTCGGTTGTAATGGGCTCCATTACGACTCCGGTCAGGCTTTTATTTATAAACTATCCGAGGGTTATAGAGAAAATAAATCTCCGGAGGCAGGAACGGCTTTTTTGTCTCTTGCCGGCCAGGTTGATTGTAGATAACGAATCCACCGCCGGAACGTTCACCTCGGACAGTATGTCAGGGACTATTATGGACGTATGCAAAGCCGGATGCAGGTTCAAGATGAAAGCGGAAAACGTTTTAGACGAAAAGGCGCTGCCTAAGGACTGCGACGCGGAGTTAGAGTTCTTATTGCCAGGAATCGGGGAGCCCAATGTAGTTAGCATAAATATCAAGAGCTTATCGCAAAGAGATGGTTTTGCCTTTATAGGCGTGCAGTTCACGAAGATCAAAGCAAAGACCAGGCACTGTCTGGATGACTATATAGATAGTAACGTGAAGTATACTCAGGAGTTATGATACCAAATTGCATGCATTCGATTAACTTCGAAGCCAGTCGTCGAAAGCTCCACGACGTACGTAACTGTGCGCCTGCGTCGCTTTCTCTTTGCCGCCTTGTTACTCTTTTGAATGCAACCTGGTATGAGGAGCACAAAGTGCGGATTATTTCTACTCTGTATCCTATCCGTACCCGTGCGTATGTTATTATAAATATAATAGCGATACATCGATATAGCGGAGTTCGGCGGCTGTACGGTACGTTTTACGCGTAGTATCGAAAGCGGCAATACATATGAGGTCTTCGTTATCCTCCGTATGCCGTTGGAGGTTGCAGTATGCCGTTGTGTAGTATTTTAAGGGGTGCGATTATATATTTTGGGAGGACATGTGGTATCCGTCAATATGAAATATGCCGGCGACCCCGGTCTCAAGCCCGTCATAACCATGCCTTTAACCAAACCTGCCAGGGAAAGCGAAAACCGGAAAAAAGAAAACGTATATGTACCGCTTCGGGAGCCTTATGGACTTAGTAGCCCTAAAACGGGTGAAGATATAACGGAGGAGGTAATAGAAAGAGCCCCCGGCAAGGTGGATCTTTCCATCGGGGCCGAAACTTTGCTTTCCGTCAGTTTTAACGGCGGCTGCGACCATATGAACTGCCGGCTTGCAGGAATGGAGAAGGGGGAGTTCATTCTCGCCAAGTTTATGGGAGAAGACTTCATGGAGCTATTGAGTAAGGACGGCCTGATTGGCAAAGAAATCGTGGTCAAGTACGTCCACGAGGGTATGGTGTATGGTTTTATAACGACCATTATAGGCGTCTTGTCGATACCTCCGGGTTTCCTGTTTACTCTGTATCCGGACAACGTCGAACATTACAACCTGCGGCACCAAAACAGGTTAAATTGTCTCCTGCCCGCAAAATTTATCGTTAACTACGTTCCCGTACGCGGGACGGTCGTAGATATCAACAAGTCGGGCTGCCGCTACAGAATGAACAAAGCTGCGGTGCCGCCAAAGTTGTCAAAAGAACAACGGTGCGATCTGCAGGTACAGTTGCCGGGCGTCGAAGCCGCACTTCACTTTAATACGAAAATAAAAAACGTTACAAGGGACAAGGAATACGTTTACTTTGGCCTTATCTTCGAAGGCCTGCAAGGCATTAACAAAAACGTACTTGACAACTTTATAGACAACCACCAAATATGACAAAGGCGGCGACGAGCGAATGACGGGTGCAAGAAACGCAACGGGCGATGAAGCCGGCATAATTAACCAACTGAAAGACGCCATGAAAAGAAAAGGTGATTTCCCCGCCATATCACCCGCCGTCATAAGCTTGCTGAAAACACAAACCACCGGTGGCGGGATTCCCGATTTGAATGCGATGGCAGGCACCATCATCGGGGATTTCGGACTGACGAAGAAGATTCTTACCATGGTTAACAGCGTGTTTTACGCGGGGAACCAGCTTGAAGGGAAGGTTGACTCGATCTCACGTGCAATCCTTATTCTCGGCTACGAGAAGATTAAAAGTATCGTCGTGTCATTTTCCGTGCTGGAGACCCTGAGCGGTATGAATCTGCCGATAGATGTAAAGGACACCATTTTATCATCTTTTTTAAGCGGATTCATAACAAAGGGTATCGTCGATAAGATAAAGTACGAGAATGCCGAAACCGCATTCATCAGCGCCATTTTTCACAATCTTGGCAAGCTCCTTGTATCTTTCTATCTGCCGTCCGTTCATAAACGCGTTGTCGAGGCCGGACGTACTACCGTACGGGACGAAGATAGTGTCTCGACCTCCATTTTCGGCATCTCTTATTGCGAACTGGGAATCGCGATTGCCCACGAATGGAACATCGCCGATGATATTATCAGGTGCATGTACAAGTTATCCGGCAACGACCTGCTCAATCCGCTTACCGAAGAGTACAGAATGCAGGCAATCGTAAATTTTTCCAACGAACTTTGTTTCATCGTGAAAGATATCGAAAAAAAGCCCCGTTTATTGAACCTGTTGTTAGTGAAATATTCCGAGATGTTCACAATTCCAGACAACGTCGTTATGGAGATAGTAGCGAAGTCCTTAAAGGAGATGGAGAGTTACGCGAGCGTCCTGAAGGTTAATATTGAAGATATTCCTTTCCTGTCAGGGGTCAGACGTGTGATTATATCGGCCCAGGCCGGTTTGTTCTACGAATCCGACGTCGTAAAGCCCGTTGTCGAAATGCCGGTTATCGAAGATTCGGCCGCTCTATCGCAGGCATCAGTGCCGATGCCTCAGGATGGCGGCAAAGCGGAGGGGGTTTCCGTCGGTCGGGATGCCCGTCAACCCGCCGGCGACGTCAATATCAAAACACCGTACGACGGGTATTCCGGCGATACCCCCGAGTTTTCCAGCAGCGGCATTTTTCTTTTGCAGTCGTACGAACCAGTGCCCTTGCAAAAACGTTTGATCAGAAGTATTCCGGACAAGGAGAAAGTTAAGGCGATTCTGAAGGAATTGTACGCGCGGCACAAGTTTACCCGTGTGGTTCTCTTTACGAGAAACGTGTTCGGTACCTTTATGGAAGCCCGTTTCGGTATAGGGAAAGACGCCGAAAAGGCATTGGAGCACTTTAGGTTCAGATTGGCAAAAGACGGCGGCATCTTTGACGTCGGCATACGTAAAAACAGTTCCCTGGCCATTAAAGACGTTACCGCGGCAAACGTAAGGAAGTATATCCCCGGGTGGCTTACAAATCATGTAAGCGTGCGGTCATTGATAGTGATTCCGGTGGTAATAGACGGCGAGCCGCCGGCACTAATCTATGCCGACAGGGAGGAGACGCAAGTGCCCGATGATGGCTCCAATGGCACGGGAATCCCGCCTGCCGGCTTCGGCAGGGAAATGGTTGCAAGTTTAAACGATTTTCGTCAAAAAGCCGTGGAAGCCTTCTCTCTGCCCGATTACGGCTCAATTCCTTCAGGTAATGCAGTGCCCGTCAATGCAACGCCGGTCAACGCAGCGACTGTCGGCGGAATGTTAGTCAAAACAACGCCGTCAAATGCAACGCCGGACAAAGTAAGAGACGGTAGTAAAGAGCAAACGGTATACTGGTGCAGAAAGCTAAGAGAATCTATTAAAAACGACAGGTTCGTGCCATTCTTCCAATCTATCGTTAACAATTCCACGGGCTCCGTGGAGATGTTCGAATGCCTGGCACGCATCGTTGAGGATGAACAACGGGTTATACCGCCGGGCAAGTTTATTAAGCACGCAAGACTCTACGGGATGATGCCGCTGGTTACGATGGAAATTATCAAAAGGAGCTATAATGCGGCCAGGGCTTATCCCTACGGTCTTACTATAAATATCACCGACGGTGACGTTGAAAATGACATGTTAAGGAGCTTTTTGGATTTTTTCGCCGGTCAGATAAAGTTTCCGTATAAAAAGGTGATCATAGAGGTTCAGCCTGACGGTAAACAATTCGACTTGCGCCAGTTGGAGAAGTGCTTGAAATTTTTAAAGAAAACCGGATTTAAAACCGCGATAGACAACGTGGGAGCGTCACATATCGATTTCATAAAATTGCTCGAACAGTACGCACATCTGATAGATTTCATAAAAATAGATGGTTTTCTGGTAAAAAACATGGCTAACGACGAAAAGTATTATAATGCGGTGAAACATATCGCCAAAATCGCCTGGTCGAATAACATAAAATCAATCGCCATGTTTGTCGACGACAAAGCGTGCCAGGATATGGTACAAAAACTGGGCATAGATTATTCACAAGGCTACTACTTCGATATTCCCCGCAGAGATTTTAGTAGCAGCGAGGGTTCCCTCGCCAAAGTTTCCCACGCCTGACCTTATAGTTTCTCGTTCTTTACCTCTTTCCCCGCTCGGCAGGATATCGCTTTTTTCCGAACGATTATTGTTCCGGTGATGCTTCAATTACCTGGAATGTACGTTGAGATAAAAAAAGGATGTGATGAGCCGGGCTAAGTGGTATGATAATTGCCTGTAAAAATATTTTAATAATATTTCTAATGTGTATACAATCTGTAACCTCGCTTATGTTATAGTAACACAATAGTAATAATATATAGTTGACTTATATAGTTGACTTTAATTGGGCCCGGTAACAGGGTGGAGACCTTGCACCATGGAGGAATTTATAGAAAGTAACTTTAGTTATGCTGCCGATATGGCTGGTACTTCGGTGGCAATCCATAATAATGGGGAGAGTGATAAAGTAATAAAAGTTTTAATTGCTGACGACCATCCGGTAGTAAGAGAGGGGCTGATGCATATTTTATCGAGAGACGCGAATATAGAGGTTGTTTGTGCAGCAAGCAATGGACAAGAGGTGTTGGATTTTGTCCGGGAAAACGAAGTGGACGTTCTCGTGTTGGACATGGTAATGCCGCTTATGTCCGGTATTCAGGTGTTGGAACATTTAAGACAGGAAAGTGTAAGACTGCCTGTTCTCATTCTCAGTGTCCATCCGGAGGAAGAATATGCGCTAAGGATGTTAAAGGCAGGTGCTGCAGGATATTTGAACAAGATAAGTGCCGCTGCCGATATGGTAAACATTGTTAAACTTATTGCTTCGGGACACAAATACATAAGCCCGGAGGCTGCCGATATGGTAGTTCAGGAGCTGGAAATGCCCGACAAAGCACCGCGTTATGAAAACCTCTCGAAAAGAGAGCATGAAATAATGTGTATGATTGCTTTGGGCAAAAGTCTGAAAGATATAGCAGGTGAACTTAATATAAACATAAAAACTGTAAGCACTTACAGAGCCCGGATTTTGGAAAAACTTAAGTTGGAAAGCAATGCGGCTCTCGTGCTATTTGCATATAAAAACCATTTAATCTGAAAACGCCGGTTCCGTATCAAATTAAATTCGTATATTGGAATGGTACGTTGGGTATGTTAGCCGAACTGCCATGGCATAATTACCAGTAGTGTGATGTCGTTGATAGTGATACCGGTGGTAATCGACGGCGAGCCTCTGGCAATAATCTATGCCGACAGGGAGGGCAGGCTTGTTTTCAATTCTTCGATGTGTTGTTCCACGCTTTCAATCCATTTTTGTTGGGAAGGGTCATCGCGGGCTGCGGTAATGTATTTTTCCCATAGCTCCAGGGCCTGGTGTATTTGGCCGCTTAGTTCCATGCACAAGGCGTAGTTGTAGTACGCCGGCGTAAAGTCGGTATTTAAATCGATAGCCTTCTTGTAGTCGTCCATCGCATCTTTTAACCGGTTCGACTGCTGATAAATACAGCCGCGGTTGTATAAGTAATTGGATGCGCCCGGTTTAAGTTCGATGGCTTTATCGTAATTGCTCAACGCCTCTGCGGTATTACCCACGTCGCGGTATAAGCTGCCCATGTTGAAGTATGCCCCGGCATAGTCCGGTCTTAATAGCAGCGCCGACCTGTAATCTTTTAAAGCCTCCTCAATCCTGCCCATCGCTCTCAGGGTATTTCCACGGTTGAAATACGCGTCGGGGTCCTTCGGCTTTAGATTTATTGCCGTAACGTAGTCTGCCAGTGCGTGGGGAAAATCGTTTAAGGCACGGTAGAGAACCGCCCTGTTCAAATACGCTTCGGCAAAATTCGGCATGCTCTCTATGGCCTGGTTGAAACAGTTAAGGGCATCGTTGTAATATTTCAAATTCAAAAGGGAGATTCCCTTGTTCACAAGTTCCCAGACGTCGAGATTGTCGCCGGTGGCCAGTTGTACGTATTTTGTGCCTGTGACGGCTTCGTAGATGGGTGTAAGGTCATTCTTTATCTCGCTGAAATTGGCGTATCGTTTGCTTCTGTTTTTTTCGAGACACTTCGAGATAATCACGTTTACGGACTTTGGAGCAAAGGGTAATGGTTTGGGTACTTCAAGCAGGTGCTTGTCCATCATTTCATCGATATTATTTGCCGAAAAAGGGGGTAAGCCGGTAATCATCTCATAGAGGAGACAGCCGAAGGCGTAGATATCCACCCCGTTGTCTATACTTTGCCCTTCCCACAATTCGGGTGCCATATAAGGCGGAGTGCCGGCTATCGTACCCGGTCTGGAGAGTATCATCGTATCCATATCGGCCGAAAGATTGGCAGGAGTGTCTAAAGTCGGGTCGCTGTCAATTTCATGAGCCAGTTTTACCAGGCCGAAATCAGTAATCTTGACTACCCGTTCCTTTGTAACCATGATATTGGACGGCTTGATGTCTCTGAATATGAAAATCCGCCCTAAATCCGTAAATTTTTTATCGGCATGAATCATCCCCGAACAGATCTGAATGGCAAAATCAAGGATCCCAGGCAGGTCCAACACTCCTTTCCTGATCCATCCCACGAGGTCCGAACCAAAACGTTCGTCGCCTTCGACGTATTCGATGCAGATATACGGGCGATTTTCAACCATCTCCACATAGTAGGCCTGAACGATGTTAGGATGTTTTTCAAGACGTATCCACGTTTCCGCCTCCCATATGAATCTTTTGACTTTTGCCCTGTCTTTCAGATGTGAATCCTGAAAACTTTTCAGGGCAACAAGACGCTTGAATCTCAGGTCGTAGCATAAATATACTATTCCCATCCCGCCTTTTTTCACGGCGTTAACTCTATAGTGAGACGAATCGATTTCAACCATAATTATATGCTATTAATAATATATTATACGCTATCTAGTTAGAAAAAGGGTACTATTCGAAAGTTGACCCGTAACCCAGATTGTCTTGGTTCAGCGTGAATTGGACAAACCCGATTCACGATTAAGATAGTTCG
>JADFXJ010000202.1 GCA_015233615.1 Nitrospirota bacterium | reverse complement strand
GCCCTTTAATTTCGACAAAGTAATGGTCTGCACGAGTACCGTTCCAGGGCCGGTAAAGGTATTGATGAAAAGGCTTTCGTCTCCAAACAATGCCGATTTCAATTTCGCCTCACGTTCGACCTTGTGAGTGACCGAGCTGTCCCAGGCAATTGCGGAGCCGCCCTCGACGCGTATGCTTTCTCCGCCGGCAAGTTTGTATGAGATTATGGTTCCACCACCTGAGATAAACACGTCCCCACCGCCCTTGACGCTGGTGAGTACCAGTCCCTCGCCGCCGAAAAAGATGCTCCCCACGCCTTGTTGCATTAAGACGGATATGTCCACAGTCCCGATGGCAGCCATGAGAGAGTCCTTGGCAATTATCAGGGACGTGCCGTCGAGCTTCACCGGCTGAATCATCCCGGGCAATATATTGGAAAAACCCACCTCGCCGCTACCGGAGTAACTCGTAAACGCTATTTTTTCGTGCTTCACTATCTTTTCGAAGGTTGAAAATACGTGCCTGTCAAAGGAGCCGCTCGATTCCAACACGTTTTTCTCCATCTTTACGTCACCCTTAAAGTAGACCATCGTACCGGATTCAGCAAGCACTTTCCGGGATTCTACGCCATCGAGGTATAGTGTGAGTACCTGCATGTAATCCCCGCTGATTCCATAATATCCTTCCTGATCCTTCCCAATTAATTGCATCGTGTTACCTCCATATTAGATTGCCGATAAGATTATTAAAACAGGACTTCGCCCATACTTCCCTGCTACCCGTCGTTACGTTTGTTTCACGGAACTCCGTTGTACAGCATTATTATAAACCAGCAATGGAAATTATTTCAATCCCCTCATGCCTCGTCTGTCAATTTTATTCACGGAAAGCGGGTTGGTTCCCGTTGCGCTTCAGCCAAAATAACGATTGACTTTAATAATGAAGTTTGTTAAAATAATGAAATTTATAAACTAAACATTCCTGATAATAACACTTTGAAGGATGGGGGTAGCATGATAATGTGGAATAAACAGTGGAATAAACGTTTAACTATTCGTACACTTTACGCGGTGTTGTTCATCTTATCGGTTTTATTTACCGTCCCGCCCGGTATATTCGGTGTGGCTGCGGCATACGGAGCGCAGGACACCGGGGATTCCCGGCCGGACGCCCCAAATGCCAATATTCAGCCTCAAACGGGGGTTGCTACTCCCCCTCAGAAACTGGTCGACGAAGGTATTGCCCAGTATAAGGAGGAAAATTACGAAGAGGCTCTGGAGCTATTTAAAAGGGCAAAGGCCGAACTTCCGGGCACGTCGGTTTTGTATTATTATATAGGGATGACTTACAAGCAGCTCGGAGACCTGCCGAATGCCGAGTCGGGTTTGAAAGACGCGCTCAACTACGTGCCGCCCGTGCTGGATGCTTACGATGAGTTGATCAATGTGCTTTACAACGAAGAAAAAAACGGCGAAGCGCTGAAGTGGATAGATAAAGCCGAAAAAGACAATATCAAGCCGGCCGTAATATCGTATTTAAAAGGACTCGTGCTGTTAAAGCTGGATGATAACGCCGGTGCCATAAAAGCATTTACAAGGGCTAAGGAACTGGACAAAAACCTTACACAATCCGTAGACGTGCGGCTGTCGGTCGCTTACGCGAAAGAACACCAGTTTAAAGAATCCCAGTCGATACTCGATACCATAATCGCCACGCAACCTAACTCCGAGGCCGCGTCTTTTGCCAGGGAATTCCAAAAGACGGTGGCAAAGGGTATGGAGATATACAAGGAGTGGCAGTTTGCCGTCGGCGTCACCTATAAGTTCGACGACAACGTAATCCTACTTCCGGACGGCGGCATATCCGGCGTAGACATAACCAATAAAAGCGATAGCGCGATAATGGGAAATTTTCGCATCGATTACCGTCCTAACCTGGGAAGCGATTGGTTTGTCAACTCACAGTATAATTTTTCTACCGTAGACTACTTTAAAATCGACTCGCATAACATGATGGTGCACACCATTTCCATATCACCGGGATACAACTTCAAGGCGACGTCTTTTTCACTGCCTCTTTCGTACAACTACGTGCTGTTAAAAGATAAGCAGTACCTTGGACTTTTTTCCGCAAAGCCCACTGTAAACTGGGTTTTTTCACCAAACAACGTACTTCAGGGTTATTTGGGTTACGAAAGGCGCAACATGTTCGGTATTATCTACGATCCGAACGAAAACAGAACCGGAAACAGGTATCTTGGTTCTCTCGGATATATTTATACTTTCCTGGAAGGAAAAGGCATGTTTAACCTGAAATATGAGCTATCCCAGGACGAAACCGATGGGAAGAATTGGAAAAATACAGGAAACCAGTTTAACGTCGGCCTGGTATTTCCGATAACGGACAAAGTGTATACCGTAGTAAGCGGTGAGGCGCTTTTACAAGACTATAACAACGTTCATACGATTTTTGGAAAGAAACGCAGCGACGAATCTTACACGGGCAATGTCAGTTTCGTTTGGAAGGCTTCGAATAATATAGATGTAACCGTTCAATACAGCCACAACACGACTGATTCGGACATATACATCTATCAATATAAAAGGAACGTATACAGTACTGGAGTTGAATACAGATTCTAGGAGGATAGACAGAATGCGTACAAAAAGTACATTCGAGAATATATTTAAGAAAGAAAGGCTATTCCCATATATTGCCGCGTTACGTAATATAATCGCACTACGTAATATGGCGTTGTTGATTATTTTTATTTCCATACCATTTTTTGCCTCGATTGCGAATTGCGAGGATGCCGGCGATAAAACGTCGGTGCAGGGGGCGGAGGCCGGACGCGTAACGTTTGTACTTGGCATAGTCGAAGTTCTGAGAGGAGGGAAACTCCCCGCCATCGCATTGCAAGTCGGCAATCCCATTTACGAGAAAGACGTTATAAGAACAAAGAAATTGTCTAAAGCGGAGATTAAATTCAATGATGGAAACATATTAAATCTTGCCCAGAGCACGAGCATAGACCTGAGTGAATATAAATACGACAAAGATACGCACAAAGGGATTGTAAAAATGCCCCGGGGACACGTGCGTGCTATTATAGACAAGAGTATTGCCAGGACGATAGCGGCGAATCCGTCCGTTAACCATTTCGAAATCCACACGCCAAATGCCGTTGCCGGCGTTAGAGGCTCCACGTGGGGAGCGATCATAAACCCCATTACCGGTACAACCGAATACTATTGCACGGAAGGCCACATCGTAGTGTGGAACAAAGACTTCCCCGATCAAAAGATAGACCTGTACGGTGGGCAGAAGGTAATAATACCTATGAACCAGCCTCCCGGACAAGTACAGCAGATGACGCCGTCTGAAAAGAATGATGTAGAAAAAGCTATAGAAAAGAGTGCAGAAGGGGGTACAACAGGAGGGCCGACAGGAAGTACGCCCGGAGGTACGACAGGAGGCGGGGACCCGATAGTTACTAATCAGAATCCCTCATCGGCGGCGGTTGGAGATGTAAATAGAAATTCTCAACCTGGAAATCCGGTGATAAACAATGTCGTTCAGGTCGGCAATACTAACGTTAGCGATTACCAGCCTCCTATCACAGACCCATCCACAGGTGGACCAACCACTTTGCCTTCTTCGACCCCAACGCCGTCGCCAACTCCGACTCCTACGCCAACTCCTGAGCCGACACCGACACCTACGCCAACTCCGACACCTACGCCAACTCCTACGCCAACTCCGACACCTACGCCAACTCCTACGCCAACTCCGACACCTACGC
>JADFXJ010000096.1 GCA_015233615.1 Nitrospirota bacterium | reverse complement strand
TGTCTCCCCTTAACCCATATGCCGTATGGTCTTTGGGATTTATGGTTATGGCGGTTGCGATGTCCTGAAGGGCCTGGCGGGTATTTCCGCCGGCTTTAAAGGCAAGAGCCCTCATGTCGTAATATTTCGATTCACGTGGATTGAGCCTTATAGCCTCACCGTAGTCGGTTATGGCAAGACGGTAACTGCCCATGGAATAGTATAAGGAGGCCCGCAATTCGAACAACCTTGCTTCCTGCGAGTTGAATGCAATGGCTTTGTTTGCATCCCGGAGGGCATGAGGGTATTCTTTAAGTTCCCTGTAGGCCTGAGATCTCTTTATGTAGATTTCGGCTTTTGACAAATCCTTCAGAGAAGCTTTCACTAACGCGCTGCTATAGGCTTTTGCAGCCTTTTCGTACTTACCCTGGCGATAAAGGCTGTCTCCGTAACTTTCCCATTTATTTCCGGCAGGTATTTCCCCGGACTTCTTTTTTACGTCCGGTGTCTTTGCCGCTTCCTGCCGCGAGACCGCCGCTTTTGGAGATGCGGCTTTCTCAGAGCCGGACGCAGCTTTAGCCTTAGTGGTATCCTCTGAAGGAGCACCGGGATACCGGCGTCTGCATGCCTTCTTAACCTCGTCGGCAGCTACGTCACTCGATACGCCCTTCATCTTTTCGAGAATACACTCGTCGTAGGTGGAAGGCCCAAATATACCGGCCTCTCCCTGGCGTGATACTATCAGCGCCAAGATCAATAAAAGGACGTTCTTTCCCAAATTTTTTAGCAGCCTCTTTCTCCGGTAACGTGTCAGCGATTAGATGAATTCATATGTCGTACTGTTTTATTTTCGTTAAAAGAGTTTTATAATCGACATCGAGCATTTTAGCGGCTTCAGTCTTTTTCCCTCTCGATATTTTAAGAGATTTTTTAATAGCGCTTATCTCGACTTTTTTAACGGCTTCTTCCTTTAACTCTCTGAGTGGTCTCATTGTCATAAGATTAACCTACAAATTATATAGTTTCCAATTAAAAATAGCCCTTTAAAAATTAAAGCAACTATTGATCTATAATATAACATCTTCCTCTGTTTTTTCAATTCTTTTTCGGAGAGATATGATTTATAAATACGCCTGTGAAAATATGCGTAACACTTTGAAAATATGCATTGAGTGCCTTCGGTGTTATATGTTAGAGTTATATGTTAGAATTAAATGAACAGATGAAGAGAACCCGATGAATATAACCTTAATTTCACCTTATCCGGATATTACGGTCTTTGGGCTTCGAACGATTTCAGCTTATCTTAAGGCCCACGGCCATAATTGCCGGCTTATCTTTTTGCCCGACCCCTATGGCGGCGATGTAGTTTTTCGGACGGACAGGTACAGTGAGAGCGTTTTGGACGAACTGGTTACCCTGTGCAGAGAAGCGGACCTCGTAGGCGTTACGCTTATGACGAATTTCTTCGACGGTGCCGTTCAGATAACCAGGAAGTTGAACAATTGCCTTTCCGTGCCGGTTGTCTGGGGAGGTATACACCCCACTATCAGGCCCGAAGACTCTCTCCGGTTTGCGGATATAGTTTGTATAGGCGAATCAGAGGATGCAATGGTGGAGTTAGCGGACAAGATGGAGCGTGGTGTCGATTACAGCGGTATACATAACCTGTGGCTTCGTTCCAATGGCAGTATCGTAAAGAATCCGCTCAGACCACTTAACACCAACCTGGACACTTACCCTGCTCCGGATTACAGCTTTGACGACCACAATATCCTCTTTGACGGGCATCTGCGGCCTCTGACTTACGAGCTTACCAGGACGTTTCTGGAACGAGGCACGGTCTGGGGGGATTTAAAGAAGATCGGTTACCAGACAATGACGGGCAGGGGTTGTCCGAATAAGTGTACTTACTGCATCAACGACAATATAAGAAACCTTTACGGCAATAAGGGATATATCAGGTGGCGGTCGACTTCCCACGTTATAGACGAACTCCTGTGGGTAAAGGAGCGGATGCCCTTTGTCGGATACATCTGGATATCGGACGAGTCCTTCCTCGCCCGTAGCCCTGAGAGCATAGAAGAGTTCTGCCGTGAGTACAAGGACAAAATCAATATGCCCTTTACCTGCCTGGCCAGTCCTCTGACCATAACCGAAGAAAAAATGGAGTTCCTTCTGGACGCCGGCCTTATATACGTGCAGATGGGCATAGAAAGCGTCAGCCGGAGGATTCAGGCACTATTTGACAGGCAAATCGTTCCCGCCGAAAAGGTAATGAATTCTATTAAGATAATCAACCGCGGCAGTAACAAGATGTATCCTCCCGGTTACGACTTCATCCAGGACTTTCCCTACGAAACCGATAAAGATAAAATAGAAAACCTGAAATTCATTGCCGACATGCCTAAGCCTTACCGTATCCACCCTTTTTCCCTTATTCTCTACCCTGAAACCAGGCTATATCTCGATGCCGTTAAAGACGGCCTTATAAAAGAAGACGAGTATGCGGTTTATGCAAAAACCTACTCTACCGGCGACAAGAGTTACCTGAACCTGCTCATGTCATTGGCAAAGGACGGCACAATGCCCGGCCCCCTTCTTAAGTTCCTGGTAAGTCCCCCCGTGCTGGCGGCTCTCAACAACAGAGCCATGAAACCGGCCATAAGAACCATTTGCGAGCTCTTAAGGCTGGCTTACCGCAAGCTCGGCACGTTAAAGAGCCACTTGCCGTAAAAGTACTTCAAATACCCGTTAAAACGCAACCTGCACAAGAAGCCGGGAAGAGGCTATAGCTCCCTGCATTTTTCCCCAACGAGTTTTAACAGGGCGTTAAAGGAGTCGATGAACTGCTTTACGCCATCCTCCTCGAGTTTCCCGGCGGCTTCTTCTATATCGATATTGAGGTCTTCAAGGGAATTGAGAACGATTTCTACCTCTTCGAGGTCTTTATCCACGGTTCTTACGACTGAACCGTGTTTTCTGAAGCACCTTACGGTATCTTCGGGGATAGTGTTTATAGTATGCGGCCCTATGAGATTGTCTACGTAGTGGCAGTCGCCGTAGGAGGGATTTTTAGTGCTCGTGCTGGCCCACAGAAGACGTTGTACACGGGCTCCCCTGCTTTTCAGTTTGAGAAACCTTTCCGAAGAAAAGCTGGATACCATCACCTGGTAAGCAGACTTGGCGTTGGCTATGGCCGTCTTGCCCATAAGAGACTTAAGCCAGTCATGCTCTTCGGTGTTGTTGTATAGCTGCATTTTCTCGTTGAGGAGTTTGTCTATGTAGGTGTCCATACGGCTTATGAAGAAACTAGCCACCGAAGCGATACCGTTTATCTCCTGGCCGTTGGAGAGCCTGCGCTGCAGCCCTTCCAGATAAGCCTCCACGACCTCACCGTATCGTTTAACGGAAAACAGGAGGGTTGCATTAACGTTATATCCTTCAGAGGTCAGCCTGGCAATAGCAGGGATACCCTCTTTGGTGGCAGGCACTTTTATCATCACGTTTGGGCGATCTATACGGCTGAAGATGTCCCGTGCCTCTGCTACCGTGGCTTCCGTGTCAGCGGCGAAATTCGGGTCGACCTCTATGCTTACGTAGCCGTCTTTGCCTCCGGTAGAGTCGTATACGGGTTTCAGAAGATCTGCAGCGTCTTTTATGTCCTCGAATTCGAGATGGTAAAAGATTTCCTTGGAACTTATGCTTTCTTTTGCAGAGAGCTTTTTCATAGGTTCAAGGTAGTCCGAAGATGCGCTTATGGATTTGTAGAATATGCTTGGGTTAGAGGTTATTCCCGTTAGTCCGTCTTCGGCAACCATTATTTTTAACATACCGGAGTTTATGAGTTCTCTGCTTATGTTGTCATACCAAAAACTCTGCCCTACCTTTCCGAGTTCCTTCAATGGGTTAGAAACCACGTACCCTCCTCACGGTGATATAATCATATTTTTATAGTGAAAAACGGCTTTGGCAGTATTTTACTATAAGAACGATACTTATTGCCCGTTAATTTAACGAACGCGGTTAAAGAAAGAAAATTTATTTGACAAATATTTATTCCTGCTGTTTTTTTTTATAGGCATAAAATTATAGAATAGACATTATCGGGTTTTAAGGGGTGTGTCCCAGCTAACGGGTTGCTCCCGACTCACATTCGGAAGGAGGAACAATATTTGGCATTGGAGGATTTAAGTGGCATTCGATAAAGGCATGAGAATATTGGTAGTAGACGATTTTTCTACGATGAGGCGTATAATAAGGAACATACTTAAGCAGCTCGGTTTTGAGAAGATGGAGGAGGCCGAAGACGGTGAACAGGCTTTTCAAAAACTTCAGAACGGTGGGTTCGACTTTCTCGTGACCGACTGGAACATGCCTAATATGACCGGGCTGGAACTATTAAAGAAGGTACGGGCGGACGCAAAGCTAAAGTCGCTTCCCGTGCTTATGGTTACCGCCGAGGCCGAAAAGGAGCAGGTCATAGAAGCGGTAAAGGCCGGTGTAAACAATTACATAATCAAACCCTTTACCGCTGACGTGCTGAAAGAGAAAATCGACAAGATATTCGACAAAATAGCCGGTAAGTAATCTTTCTTCGACCTTAGCGTTGCTAATCCAGGGAGATGGCGTTTAATGTCCAGGGCGAAATATCTCAGTTTCTGAGACACATACTAATTAGTTTTTGGAGGTTGCCATGAATGCAAAGAAAGTTTTAGGGTCATTCGACGATCTTATAGACCTCGCTACGAAGTTTGTTGACCAACAAGGCGGAAAGTGGGACCATTCCGCATGGCTGGAATTCCTTTCCGAAATACAGAAAAACGGCTATAACCTTTCCCACGATATGCAGTCATACTTAGGTTCGATGCTCGAATCTCTGAAGAAGATCTACGGCACCGTAACCGCCACGTCCAAAATAGAGAACATAATGCTTGGCGTATCCGAAAATACCATAGACTTCATAAAAACGACAAAAGGCATGTGGGACCACAACAACTGGGAGTCTTTCCTTAAAGGGCTCCAGACAAAAGGTCTCCAACTCAATGAGGAGACAACCACTTACGTCGGTGGCGTTTTGGAAGCCGCTAAGGAGCTTTACTCATTCCCGCTGTCATCGAAAAAAGAAAAAGAGAAATAGTTTTACGAAGTTGCAACTTTTAAAAGCTGCACTTGGTTTATTTTATTGTTCTGTTTTGTGGTAAGTGGCGATAGTTAGCCGGGCTGCCGTGAATGAAAATCTACGGGTTCCTGCAGCAAGTGAATAGGGGGTATTTATGCCCCCTTTTTCAATCGGTTTGCCGTGGGGACTTTTGGATATCGATAAGAGGAGACCCTTATGGGAGATGTAAGTTATAAGCAATACACAAAAGAAGAGAATGGCGTTTACTATAAAGCCATCGACACGCTGAGGGCAAGTTTAGCCGCGGGTATGAAATTCGACGAAGCCTGTGACGGGCTTAGGGTGGACAACGAAGAACTCAGGATGTTCATAGTCGACGATTTCCTGAAAATATGCATTGCCGAAATGCACTACGGCAAGGGTATAGAGCTTGTCGAACTCTCCAAACTGTTGGGTGTTTCCGAAGAGCGTATACAGGCCGCAAAGAGGGACATGGAAGAAGACATTCAAAACTCGGCGATTAGTGAATACCACAAAGAAGTATCCAAAGCTGCTCAAACGCCTCGTGGGCATCATGGGCCTTCTGGAAACGCCTGATTATGGTAGAGGTGGATTATGTTGTATGCGGTGATTATCTTCTGACCATGGTAGAAGGGGATGAAGTGATAACCAATGGAGCCGTGGCCGTCAAAGGCACGAGGATACTGTCGACAGGCCCCTATGAAGAAATAATCGAGCGGTTCATACCTGAAAAAGTAATAGGCGGTTCAGGCAAGGTGGTTCTGCCTGGCCTCATAAACACCCATACGCATGCTGCCATGGTTTATTTCAGGGGGATAGCGGACGACCTTCCGTTGAAGGAGTGGCTGGAAAAGTACATCTGGCCGGCCGAGAGCAAGTGGCTTAGCACCGGGTTTTGTGCCGACGCAGTAACTCTTGCATGTGTGGAAATGCTTAAATCGGGCGTTACCACTTATAACGATATGTACTTCTTCCAGGATGGTGCCGCCGGAGTTACCAAAGAAATAGGCATGAGAGCGGTCCTGGGGGTAGGGGTATTGGATTTCCCGTCCGTTTCGGCTAAAAATACGGAGGAATACCTGGCCAACGCCGAGGTTTTTCTGGATAAATGGAAAGGAGACGGGCTTATAACTCCATGCGTAGCGCCCCATGCTCCTTACACCTGCGGCCCGGAAACTTTTAAAAAAGCGAGAACCCTGGCCGAAAAATACGACGTGCCCCTCCATACCCACCTGGCTGAGACCAGATACGAGGTTGATACCATAAGAGAACGTTTTGGAAAGACTCCCGTCGGGTACCTCGATGAAATCGGGTTTCTCGATAGCCGTCTCGTGGCGGCCCACTGCGTGTGGGTTGACGATAAGGATATCGGCATACTGTCCAGGCGCGGCGTGGGAGTGTCCCATTGCGTCGAGAGCAACCTGAAGCTTGCATCAGGTATATCGCCCGTTGCCAGAATGCTGAGGGAGGGCGTGAAGGTTACTTTCGGTACGGACGGTGCCGCAAGCAATAACGACCTGGACATATTTACGGAAATGTCTATTGCCGCAAGGCTTCACAAGGCAATTGCCGGCGACCCCACGGTGCTTGACGCCAGGCAGACGCTGGCCATGGCTACGAGAGTTGGAGCAGAGGTACTCGGACTTGGCAGTTCGGTTGGTACACTTGCCCCCGGCAAGGCGGCCGACATCGTGGTGGCCGACCTGAAAAAGCCACACTTAACCCCCTTCTATGACATCTACTCGCTAATCGTATACTCCATGAGGGCAAGCGACGTGGATACGGTAATAGTAGACGGTAAAATATTAGTGCAAAACAGAAAGACTCTCACTGCCGACGAAGGAGCCGTAATGGAAAAGGCATGGTGGTGGAAAAACAGGATAGCCCCGGGTTAGAGATAAGTTATGAAAGGCATGAAGAGTATTTTCACAAAGTTGTTTAAGAGTTCAGGCGGCAGTCCTGACCGAGCAGAACTGGAAAGAGGATTGTTTGTCAAAAAATACGAATCTTTTAAGGCTCTTCTCGATGCTAACAACACCGTTTTGGAACTGATGGCAGACATGGAAGAAAAGCTTTCCGGAGAATTTCTTTTTGACAGGCACTATCTCGTCGATACGGCTGCAAACATAGCTTTACATATAAAAACCATAGCAGACAGGCTTAACGAACTATCCGGTAACAGATATAACGGGCTTTTTGAGCGCTACGATACTATAAAATCCAAAATCGAAAACATAATCGACAAAAAAAGAGACGTCCCCAGATGCGGTTACGTTGTTGCTTACGATTCCCTGGATAAAGAGATGGTTAACGAGGCAGGCGGGAAAAATTCAACTCTCGGCGAGTTGAAAAGTAAGGCTAAGATGCCTGTTCCGGATGGGTTTGCCATAACTACCGCCGCTTATGGCAGGTTCATGGAACATAACGGCCTCGTAGTGCGGATAAACGAAAAGCTCTCCGCCATTCCCATAAACGACCTGGAAAAACTTAAAAATGTCAGCCGGGAAATTCAAAGTGAAATAATCGGTGCAGCTATACCCCAGGACGTGGAAAAGGAAATAAACTCGGCCTTAGAACGTTTGGCGTCGCGCTTACCGGATGGCGCCAGATTTTCGGTAAGAAGCAGTGCCATCGAAGAGGACTCCGAATTCTCTTTTGCAGGCCAATATAACAGTTTCCTTAACGTCGCCTCTTCTGAGGTACTTCGGAAATACAAAGAAGTGATAGCCAGCCTGTTTTCTGCACGGGCAATATTTTATTACAAGACCAAGGGGTTTAGCGAAAGCGACCTCATAATGCCCGTGGGCGTTATGGAAATGATTGACGCCGGGGCTGCCGGGGTGATGTACTCGCTCGACCCTACCTCTCCGGACGAAAACACTATACTGATAAATTCGGTGAAGGGGCTGGGAGTAAGCGTGGTAGACGGGTCAACCTCACCCGACACGTACGTATTGGCCAAAACCCCTGAGGTAACCATTACCGGTAAAGATATAGCCCGACAGAAATCCATGGTAGTTTGTTCCCCCGGAGGCGCCGTCGAAGACGTAGACCTCGACAGCGCGGATAATGATGGAAAAGGCAGTCTGACCGACGCTCAGGTGACGGCTCTTGCCCAATACGCCCTCCAGCTCGAACAATACTTTCATGGCCCGCAGGATATAGAATGGGCGTTGGATAAAAATGGCCGATTTTACATACTCCAGGCAAGACCCCTCACGGTATTTGCCATGGATTCCACTCCCCTTGCCCCCTCAAAAATTACAGGCCACGCGGTTTTGATAGACAAAGGGGTGATTGCCTCAAGGGGGATAGGGCACGGCATTGCATATTTCGTTAAAAATGATGATGACCTCAAGGATTTTCCCGATGGCGGTATATTAATAGCAAAGAAAACTTCTCCCAAGTTCGTTACCGTAATGAACCGTGCTAAAGCGATAATAACGGACGTGGGTGGAAGGACCGGCCACATGGCTTCATTAGCCAGAGAATACCAGGTACCGGCTATTCTCGATACCATTATAGCTACCGAGACCATTAAACATGGACAGGAGATAACCGTAGATGCCATAAACGGCAACGTTTACGATGGATATGTCAAAGAATTAGCCGAGTTTCCATGGAAAAAGCACGACCCCTTCATGGACACCGTCATCTACAAGACACTTTCGGCGGCAGTAAAGTACATAGTGCCACTTAACCTGGCAAATCCCGAAGCGGAAAATTTCACACCGGATTATTGCGATACCTATCACGATATAACTCGTTTTGCCCACGAAAAGGCCATGCACGAGATGTTCAATATATCCGACACCTCAGGCGACGCACACGTATCCTGTGCGAAAAAGCTCATTACCACCATCCCCGTCTCCGTCTTGCTGGTCGACCTGGGAAATGCCATCGATGGTTCTCCAAAGCGGATTAACCCCGAACACGTGCTCTCCATCCCGTTCAACGCCTTTCATTGCGGTTTGGCAGCCATGAGGTGGCCGCAAGCCAGACCTCTGGACGTAAAGGGCTTTCTTGGAATGGTCGCACACAGCGCATCACTGCCCGAGAGCCAGTTCGAGAACATGGGGCTGAACAGCTATGCTTTCATCTCGAAAAATTACATGAATTTCTCTATACGGCTCGGCTACCACCTGTCCACGATAGAAGCCTTCGCCTCGGAACAACTGAACGATAATTACATCAAGTTTCACTTCAAAGGAGGCGGAGCGGTGGTGGACAGACGGCTCAGGCGAGTCAGGCTCATAACGGAGATACTGAGGGCCCTGCATTTCGAGCACGTCAGAATATACCATGACGTGATAGATGCATCTACGGCCAAGTATAAGATGTCATCCATAATGCATAAACTCGAAGTGCTCGGCAAGTTGACCGCCTATACGAAGCAACTCGATATGATAATGTACAATGACGCCATTACGGAACACTACGTAGAGGAATTCGTTCAGGAACATATACACGAAGAGGCCCTGCGCTAGATAAAACGTTTTAGAAGCCACTGAACAGGTCCGGCGCTTGACCGTTGTAGCCGCGCCGCTTGTAAAAGCAAGAAAGCCGTCCAAGTCGCCCGAAGCGCCATCAGCGTTGCCCGTCCGTGTTGGCCAGTCGAGACCGTGTAAACCGATTCAATCGATTCAATCGATTCATATCGATTCAAGGGGGGGTGAATCGATATGAATCGCATGAATCGGTTGAACCACTTATTCTCAATTTGGAGGCGAAGGGCGGACTTCTGACGCCGCCTCCGGGGATATTGCGTCCCATGGGTTACGCCAGCGTCGTCTGTAAGCGTCGCCGCTCGCCGGTGATAGACGCGTTATTGGCGAGATTCCGCGAGATAGACCGGCTGCTTGAGCGGATTTCTCCGTCGGCCGAGATAATGCAGTCCGGTACTGCGGCGTACGATGAGGCGTTTGAGGTCTACAGGGCGATGACGGACGCGATTGACAACGCCGACGAGGCTGCATACGACAAGGCTGAGGCCGGGTTCAGGGTAATTATGGAACCGTGGTGCGTGAAAGAAGGGTAAAGGTGGAAGGATGGAGGGTTAGAGATGGAAGGTTAAAGGGAGGAAAGGAGAAAGTAAAGGGAGAAAGTGGAAGTATAAAGGTTAATTAATAAAGGGGGAAGACTCCGTCTTTCCCCTTTAGAACCCCTATCTGCAAGGGAGTGACTCCCTTGACCCCCAAAAAGACAGTCCGTTCATACAGCCTCAAGAAATACGCCATTCAATTACCGCAACGATATCGGGTATTATGGCGAAGAATGATCTTTATCCCCAACGCCCACCCTCCTTCCGCTTCGCCCCGGAGCCGTCAGCTGTATTCGTGGGGGACGGGGCGATTATCCCCTTTGTTAGGCTCAACGCGGGGGACAGATTTATTTATTGTCCGTTTCGACAATTTTCCCCAACACCTTATTTAGCATAATAATTATTCCTTCTGCTACCACTATTGCCCCTTTCGCTTCATCTTCATTAATCTCTGCGAAGTCTTGATAATCTCCTTCGTGTCTCAGGTCCATAAGTGCCTGAATAGATTTAAAGCTTACTTCCGGGACTATGCCTGTCTTAATGAAATACCGATTGAAAAGAGCGATGACACCCGAATGCTTAGAGGAATCTTTATCTACCGTAGCAAGCAGAGCCCTCATTGCGTAAAATACCGCATGATAAGATCTATTAACCGACAGCCTGAAATTATTGCGTGAAAGCTCATCTTCCGACTCCTCGAGAGTTCTCACTGCACGCTCAAACCTGTGATTGGCAAGAGCTCTCTGTTCCGGAGTTAAAGCCATATACCATCCCTTCTTACCTCCACACCAAAAGGAGAAGATTTTATGACAGGATTATTCCATGTAGCAACATCGTACCGTATGGTTGAAATAAAGACATCATATTTAAGATTCTCGGCTGCCGCTATCTCCGATATGGTCTTTTTAATTTCCCACGAAAGACTCGCCAGTACTATTAAAATATCGATATCCGATTCTTTATCGTCTTCACCCCTTGCGCGGGAACCGAAAAGGACAATCTCTTTTACCATCTGGCCAAACCTTTCTTTAATCAATCGAGAAAACTCTAAAACTGCGTTTTTTTCAGAAGGCATCAGAAACTGAAGTCTATTCCGATTATCGGGTTCAGTCAATATTTCCGTCATAAACTATCCCTCATTTGCTCATAAGGTTGCAAAATTTCTTTAATACGTTCATAATACTGCCATTAGCTCTACCTCTCATCTCTACCGAGTCTGTGATTCGTTAAGCGGCCTTTTTTGTTTCAAATAACAACATGTCCCACCTTGTCTTCCCTGGTTCGACAGCCGGCCCCATATTCGTAAATACAGCGTATCATGACTGGTAAAGGGGACATATTTATTATTTCTTAAATTTGGGCATCTCCCCGAACCCTTACGCGGGGGCAGGCTCTAGTCGCAAGAGCGACCGCATAGGTTTGCGTCTGCCACCCTTCGGGTAAGTCGCCTTTACGCGAAGTTCAACACTCCGATATTGGCGGTTTGCCGCCCTGACAAAGTTGCTCACGAAGCAAGGCTCTGGCTTCGTCGTCACTTTGCGGACTTCGTTGCGCTTCAACGTTGCGTCCCTTTGCGACGGCCACATCCAGAATGTGATCGGCCGACTGGATACGGCCTGCAGCTTCCAGTTCATAGAGCAGGTCGCCCGTTGACAGCGCCATCACGTTTTCGGGCAATCCCCGCACGAAACGCCGCTTCTTTATATCAGTATCCTCGAAAAACAAGATCGCCTCAAGCTCAGGGGCTTCGGCAATCGCGGCGTTCAAGATCTCAAAAGCTGCCTGCTCGCCGCGTCCTTTTGAACGCGTTTGCGGATTTACGGTCATCAATGTTTGGAATTCGGAGAAAACGGTTGTCGGGACAATTTCGACCTGCCCGTGATGCTTACGCGCCCAGCGCACGATGTCTTCAGCGCCGGTTTTGGCAAGATCTTGCGTCACTTCAAAATAAACCATGTCGGGAATGATAACGGGAACACCTGGCATCGTCAGGCACTCAAGGGCGTCACCGGCCGCCAGCGTAATCAGAGGCGAAGCGTCGGTTACGATGAGACCAAGCAGCCGTGTCATCGGTTTGACTTCAGTGCTTCGCATATCGCGGCGCGGCCGCGTTGGCGTGCGGCACGATTAGGACCTTCCAATGGCGCGACAGGGGGGCGAAGCCCAAGTGCACCAAGCCCGCCTAGAACACCAACGTAATTGTCAAATCCACGCTCGCGTAACGTTGACCAAGCTATTTCACCGGCGGCGTATTTTCGCAGGAGCGTTTCTTGTTCTTTGTTTTTCATGTAAAGCTCCTCTCACCTCGTTTGATTATACTTAATTATACATGTTTTGAGAGATCGGAATCAAGAACCACGAAGGGAGTGCACAATGACCGAGACCCGCAGAAAATAGGGGACAGATTTATTTCTAAGCTTAGTAACACTGGACAAAAGGGGTCATTTTGTATAATGTTTTGCTTATAACGGCCTGTAAAACCGCATTTTCCCCGAAGGTCAACAATGCCAAAATTAGACAAAACGATAAACGAACGCAAACACCTAACCGGCCTTGAATGTAGATCGTAAGATTGAATTGACCCCCATCGGCATTTAAAACTGCCCCCCTACTAAAAGGTTATTATCTTCTTTCAGGCAAAAAACTGGAAGGAGGAGAAAGGGTGGTGAGCAGCATGTATATGTGGCAACAGGTAAAGGCACGAAGTCAAAGGGGTTATCGATAAAAGATATAACGAGGCATCGGCTATGCGTAAATTCAAATATAGGTTGAAATTATCAATGCCAGGGGTTTACAATTATATTGACAAGGGAAACTTCATTAACATTTAACTCATGGAGGTATGGGCAAATGGATTATAAATCCCCGCTATCGGGCGATGTATCGCAGGTAATAGATCCTTTTTCATTTTGGGCCAAGGTTTTTAACCCGCAAACGGGCTTTATCAACATCAATAACGTTAAATCCTCCGACTCGGATATGGAGTTGAAAATAATCCGGGAGGTGGCAAGTTACGGTAAGCAAATTGGTTACATTTCCGACCTGATGGAAGTGATTGTCGAAAATCTTCCCATCGATACGGCTAAATTGGACGAGACGTCGAGACTGGCGCTCGAAAAATTTAAAGATATGTACCAAAAAATCAACCGCATAAAAGAAATGGCCCGGAAACCTACCCCAACGTACGTAAAAAGCCTCATAGAGGAAATCGATGCATTGAAAAATACCGACGAAAAATCCTATAAAGAAATAGTGGGAATGCTCAGGAAGGCATTTAAGTAGCGCCGCCGCAGGGTTGGCATGAAACAAAAAGTTTTTTGTTTTTTTTTCAAAAAAGAAGTCTGTCCGAAGGACAAATTAATAAGCCCTTTTGTTTTTGCTATAACGGAAACTCGCTTATAACGCTATAACGTGCCCCTGACTGCGACAAATCGCTCCTCATCAAATATATGGATTTCACCTCAAATAATCCATAATCCGTCCCCTTTAGCTGTGCGATTTTTTCCGATAGTACTTTATTGACCCCCGGCAGGCGTATCCTGCCGATTGTCAGATGGGGTGAGAAGGGCCGCTCTTCCCTTTTAAAGCCAAGCAGAGACAAATCATTCTCTATGGAGGATTGTATCTCTGCCATGGTTTCGGAGCCCTCAACACCAATCCATACCACTCTTGGCCGCTTGTCGTTCGGAAATGCTCCGATGCCCCTTAGCGTTATGCTAAATGGGTTATACCGGGAGGTTATGGCACTCAAAACACTTGATATGTCTTCTATGTTTTGTTCTTCCACGTCGCCCAAAAACTTTAAGGTAAAGTGCAGGTTTTCGATTTTCACCCAGGTTACGCCTCTCACCGACTTAGCCAACGGGCCTAGTGTTTGCTCTATGCCGGGTGTGGAAGGAATATTTACGGATATAAATGACCTTATACTCAAAAATACATCCTCGTGGCTATCTGAAAGATAATATTTACATAAATGCCCGCGGCTACGTCATCGAGCATTATGCCGGTTCCACCACTGAACTTACACTCGAAATAGTTGACTGGAGGGGGCTTCCAGATATCGAAAAGGCGAAAGAGCAAAAAGGCCAGGAAAAGAATCATAAACTTATGATCCAGGTACGATATTGCTACCAGGTATCCCACGACCTCGTCTATAACTACGTGCCCGGGGTCTTTTTTGCCGGATTCTTTTTCGGCCACGCTTGCCGCAACTATGCCTACGAAAAACAAGACAATCGCCGACGTGACGACGGTCTTATTCGTAAGGCCGAAAGCGTATACCGCCATAAAGGGTACCAGTGAGCCGAACGTACCCGGTGCCAGAGGTATATAGCCGACAAACCAAAGGGTCGCTACGTGCTTAAGGATAGTCTTTATACGTCAAACCTCGATTATCTTATAGACGTGCGAGATGTGCACACCGCCTTCGATTGTGGCCTTTACGGAACAGTACTTGCCTAAGGACAACTCTATCGCCCGTTTGACGGCCTCCTCGTCGATGCCCTTTCCCTTTACCACGTACTCTACGGTGAGAGATTTAAACCTCTTCGGATGGGTTTCGGTCTTGTCGCCCCGGACGTTTATCTCAAAGCCGGTTACGTCCTGGCGCTTTTTCTTCAGTATGGAGATTACGTCCATGGCGGAACAACCTCCAAGGGCAATCATGAGCAGTTCGGAGGGCCTGAGTCCGGCGTTGTCCCCACCGTCCTCCGGGGATCCGTCTACCACTATAGCGTGTCCGCTGCCTGCCTCGGCCACGAACTTCAATCCGTTTACGTAGGTTAATTTCGCTTCCATTTAGAGTATACCTCCTCTTATTATAGTTTATTCATTTTAATCCACGAAAAAAAAGAAAAAGATAAATTCCTTGTCTCTTTTAGTATTATAGTTATTCCGGATACCTTAATGCCAATCGCCTGATGGACAAGGCAAGACCGCTAACGCCGTCCACGTCGACGATTACAGCCGAGAACTGGCCGGGTCCCCTTGCCACTTCATACCTGACGGGTATCTGGTTGAAAAACTTTTCGATAATCTGTTCTTTCTTCACTCCTATTATGGAGTCCTCGGGGCCGGTCATCCCTACGTCCGTTATATAGGCCGTCGACTTGGGTAAAACCCTTTCGTCTGCAGTCTGGACGTGGGTATGCGTACCTAAAACCGCGCTTACCCTGCCGTCAAGATAGTGGCCAAGGCCGAGCTTTTCCGAAGTGGCCTCGGCATGTACATCGACTAAAATTAGATTCGTTTGTTTTTTAATCTCTTCCACAACGGGTGAGATTGCCCTGAAGGGGCAATCGACGTATCCCATGAAGACCCTGCCAGAAAGGTTTATAACGCCTATTTTGCCGCCGTTGCCAAAACCATAGACACCGCTTCCAAAGCCCGGTACCGATGGAGGGTAGTTTATGGGTCTCAATAACCTGTCGTTACGGGTCAGTAACTCGACGGCCTCCTTCTTGTCCCATATGTGGTTACCCGTGGTTATGACCTGCACGCCCGAGGCAAAGATCTCTTTTGCCGTCTTTTCGGTTATACCGAATCCTCCGGCGGCATTCTCACCGTTGGCTATAACGAAATCGACGTTTTCTTTATTGACCAGTATGGGGACGTAGTGGCTCAGCGCAAGCCTGCCGGGGCGTCCAAATACGTCCCCTATGAACATTATTCTCACCATTGTTCTATTTTAAAACTCTTTTCCTGAATATACGGCTGAATCCGGCAAAATATTACCCGGCAAATTCAACTTTTTACTTTGCAAATTCAACAAATCTCGATTCTCTTATCACCATGACCTTTATCTGGCCCGGATAGGTCATCTCGGATTCTATCTTTTTAGCAATCTCTCTTGAAATAAGGTAAGACATCTCGTCCGTAGTGTCGTCCGGCTTGACTATAATCCTGACTTCCCTGC
>JADFXJ010000095.1 GCA_015233615.1 Nitrospirota bacterium | reverse complement strand
CTAAAACTTAAGCGGAAACGGAAACCCTTACAAAATGGCTAAAGCTATATCACTATACTCAAGCGGGCTCGACAGCACCCTTGCTACCATCGTGATAGTAAGGCAGGGCATAGAGGTAACCGCCGTAAAATTCCTGACCCACTTCGGGTGCGACATGGCAGACCCCGCCGCCTACCTTGACGACTACGTGCCTCATGCCGAGCAGTTCGGCTTTCGGGTCAAGTACTGCCACCTGGGCGAGGTGTTTCTCGAAATCGTGAAATCACCCGCTTACGGCCGGGGCAAAAACATGAACCCGTGTGTGGATTGCCGAATAGCCATGCTCAGGGAAGCGAAAAAGCTTATGGCTCTTACCGGCGCGGATTTCCTCATCACCGGCGAAGTGCTCTGGCAGAGGCCCATGAGCCAGAGGCGGGACAGCTTTCCCCTCATCGACAGGGCCGCCGGAGTCGAAGGCATAGTCCTGAGACCCTTAACGGCCAAACTCCTGAAGCCTACCATAGCGGAGACGAATGGTCTCGTGGATCGCGAAAAGCTTTACGGCTTCAGCGGCAGATCCAGGAAGCCACAAATGGCTCTGGCAAAGGAATTTGGCCTAACCGATTACCCGGCACCTGCCGGCGGCTGCCTGCTCACGGACTCAATATATTCGTACCGGCTATCGGAGCTTCTGCGCTATACCCCTAATCCCTCACTCAGGGAAGTGAACCTCCTCAAGACGGGCAGGCACTTCAGGCTATCCCCGTCGATAAAGGCCATCGCAGGACGTAACGAAAAAGAAAACATCGCCATTGAAGCCCAGACTACCGACGAGGACATAACTCTAACCGTAGACGACGTGGGAAGCCCCACCACCCTCATCCTGGCACAGGCCGGCCAAAAACTCGAACCCGGCGACGCTATTGTGGAGGTTGCCGCATCGATAACGGCCAGGTACGCAAAAACCAAGCATGACCCACAGGTAAACGTTTCCATTTACAAAGGGGTAAATAAGCTTATCGGGCACGTATTGGTAAAGCCGCTTGACGAAGAAACGTTAAACTCATTGAGGATAGAAGCTAAAAGTGGTTAAACGAGACGACGGATTGTCTTTATTCTTTTTTTCGTGCTTTTCGTGTTTTTCGTGGTTAAAAGTCCTTTCGTGGTTAAGTCCTTTGTGGTTAAGTCCTTTGGAGGATAGAAGTTAAGAATGAGCACAAGACCGGTATTTACCCTCTATGAATTCAATTCGGCTCTCAGGGAAGCCATATCCGGGGCGTTCCCATCCACTTATCTGATAACCGCCGAAATAGCCTCTATTAACGAGCACACCAACGGCCACTGCTACCTGGAACTCGTGGAAAAAGACGCCACCGGAGTAAAGGCCCAGGCGCGCGCCACAATCTGGTCGTACGTTTACAAAACGTTATCCAGGGAATTTCAGTCGATAACCGGCAAACGACTGGCAAAGGGCCTCAAGATACTCCTGGAAACCTCCGTAAGTTTTCACGAAAGATACGGCCTGAGCCTCAACGTCCAGAAGATTGACCCCACTTACACCCTCGGCGAGATGGCCAGAAAGAGGCGCGAAATAATAGATCGCCTTACGAAAGAAAACCTGGTAAACAGAAACAGGGAGCGGCAGATGCCTCTGGTACCGCAGCGCGTAGCCGTGATATCCTCTCCAAAGGCGGCGGGGTACGAAGACTTCGTTAAGCACCTTCGTGGCAACCCCTTCGGATACGCCTTTTCGATACAGTTAGTGCCCGCACTTATGCAGGGCGATGGTGCCGAAGAATCCATTCTTAAGGCACTGGCGTTTTTGGCTAAGCAACCGGACGGCATAATAGACGTGGTCGTCATAGCCCGCGGAGGCGGCGGGGCCGTAGACCTCGATTGCTTCGACAGCTACGACATAGGCCGGGCTATCGCCATGATGCCCCTACCCGTCATATCCGGCATAGGCCACGAAAGGGACAGGAGCGTCGTAGACGAGGTAGCCCACACTTCGGTAAAGACGCCCACGGCAGCGGCAGCCCTACTCATGGAAAGACTAAAATCATTCGAGGATACACTTGACCGCCTGTCCAAAGCACTCTTCATATCCACGAAAGCAACGCTTGACGAAAACTCCCAAACTCTTCACGGCCATTCGAAGAGGCTTGCCGTGGCAACGAGTACGGTTATCCTGAAAAACAGGTATACCCTCGCAAACCATTCCAAGGTAGTGCTGGGCGTAAGCCGTCACGTCGAAAGGCGTGGGATACACTTAAAGACGCTCTCCGACAGGGTGCTCGCCATAGCGTGGAGTGCCAGGCGGGACGCCCGCTTACAGGAAAGCCACGTTTCGGCCCTCACCACGGCTCTTTGTACCGGTGTGTCGAAATACTTCCCCAGGAGCGAGGAAAGGCTGAAGTCCATGGCCGGTACTATAGACAGGATTGCCAGAAAGGATATTACCACACAGAAACGAAACCTCGACACAATGCTTTCCACGATATTGTTTAAGGGTAGGAGGCTGATTGTAAAATATGGCGAAAAGTTAAATTCCATCGAGAAGGCCATAACTCACCTGACGCCGGACAACGTCTTGAAGCGGGGTTACAGCATCACATATTGCAACGGCAAGGCATTGAAGGACGAGGATGACGTAAAATTGGGCGACCACGTTAAAACGGTACTTTACAAAGGTGCCATAGAGAGCACCGTTATTATAAAATCGGGCCTGGGCTCACAGAACGAGGAGATACGAGAGGTAAGCAATGAAAGAAATTAAGGAAGTCAGGGAAATCAAAGAAACCAGAGAGAGCAAGGAAAAACTAAGCTATAGCGCGGCACTCAAGGATATCGAAAGCATCATAAACGAAATCGAGCGGGAAACCATAGACGTGGACGTCCTCACCGTAAAGGTAAAGACCGCCATCGAACTTATCAAAGGTTGCAAGTCCAAGCTTAGGAAGACGGAAGAGGAGTTAAGCGGCATACTGAAAGAGTTCGAAGAACTCGAACAACCGGAGAAGGAACCGGAAAGACCCCAGGCTATTGAAAAGCCTCAAACCACCGAAAGGCTCCAGACAACCGAAGGGCTCCCGGCAACCGGGCAGCCTCAAGCCGGTGAAAGATCCCGGTTCACGGAAAAGCCTCAGGCCGCTGAAAAGCCTCGCGTAAAAAAGACGCTTCTGGACGACGATCCATTTTAAAGATGACGATGATTTATCCTAATAAATATTGAGGGAGCTTGAATGGATACATATAATGTTGAAGATATATTTACACCTGCTACGACGGCCAGAAAGAATTTTATCGAAAGAGATGGACTCGATGCGAGACTCCAGAAAGCGCTTCAGACACCTGGTATACAAATAATTATTTATGGGCACACAGGTTTGGGAAAATCAGCTATAGTATTAAATACGCATGAAAAAAATATGGAAAGAAACCAATAATTTCAAGATGTAATAAAGATACAACCGTGAATGACCTTATTTCAGAAGCTTTTAGCCAGTTCCCTGATATATTCTATACTAGTGAAAAGCAAACTAAACATGCCGAAGAAATTGCACCAACACTTACTGGTGACCTTATAGTGATAAAGGCATCATTAGGAGGGAAAAGAAATGAGGAAGAGAGTGTTACTCGTAAAACATTATCAGAACCTTTATTAAAACCGCCTTTATTAGCAAAATTTCTTGATACATATAAATCTTGTTGGGTTATAGAAGATTTTCACAAAGTAGATGATAATGAGAAAACTAAATTATCTCAGATAATGAAGCAATTTTCAGATATGGCTGCAGATTATAGAGAGATTAAGATAATTGCAATTGGAGCTGTAGGTACGGCAAGAGAAGTGGTAGAATATAGTCCTGATATGAAAAATAGAGTAGCTGAAATCTAAGTCCCTTTAATGGAAGATAAAGACATCAACCAAATTATAATTAATGGTGAAAAGTTATTAAATATTGAAATTACAAGTTATATTATAGATGATATTATTTCATTTTCATATGGATTGCCTTCAGTATGCCATCAATTGTGCTTAAACATGTGTTACAGTAAAGACATTCTTCGAACATCTAACAATAAGATTAAACTAGATAATCAATATTTTGAAGAAGCAATAAAAATGTATCTTGCAGATAATTCGGATACATTGAAAGGAATTTTTGACAAAGCTATACATAAAAGCAGAAAGAGCAAATATGAAGGTCCAAAAGAGATTATTAAGGCAATGATTGAAATTAATAAAAAAGAATTTAATAATAATGAAATATTAATGAAAATTAGAAAAACGCTTCCTTCTTATCCTCAGGGAAGTCTATCTGCCTGCTTAAAGCAATTTCAATCTGAGGAAAGAGGTGATATAATTAAATATGACAGAACCTCAAACAAATATTATTTCACGAACCCTTTCTTTAAAAGTTATGCTCGATTTGCTTTAAAAGATGACCATGCCTATACTTACAATTATGATAATTCATCTATCAATGAAATAATGGAATTAGTAATAGCGCAATTAAGGAAGTGAACTATGAGTGCAGACGCTAAACGAGTACGGGTAAAGCTGGCCGAAGAAGCCAAAGACGGGAAACGGGATGTCTTATTCGACGGCAGGAAGTCCCACGACGCAGATGACAAGGCACTTATCGAATTACTGAAAGAAGCGAAGCTTGAGCAATGGAAGACCGACCCTGCGGAAGGCAAGGGAATCGGCAAGCGGCTTTATTCCATATTGAATGGTAGCGGCGGTAAGCTTAAATCCATCCTTGACGAGGCTTATAAAGAAAGTGAGCCCATATCCCTGTACATCGAAACAGGCCCGACCTTCAGTGCCTTGCCTTTCGAGCTGATTCACGACGGTGGACGGTTTCTTCTTCTCGACGATGGAAAACACCTTATTCGCATGGTTAGCGAAAAGGGCTGGCGTAAGAGTCCATATCCCGAAAAGCGCCCGATGAAGATGGTATTTATGGCGTCCTCGCCAACAGACCTCGGTCCTGATAATGTCCTCAAATTCGAGGAGGAAGAAGACCTCATCATAAAAGCAACAGCGAAATACCCGATAGACATAATGTTTGAGGACTCCGGCAGCGTCGAAGGCTTAAAAGATGCCATTCAGGAATTTGGCGGATGCGACGTAGTACACATCACCGGCCACGCGGACGTGCTTAAAGATATAGGGCCGGCATTCCTCCTAGAAGACGAAGCCGGGTATACGGCTCACGTCACGCCCGGCAGGTTGTGGGATGCGCTTAAAGACTACAAACCCCGGATGCTTTTTCTCTCCGGCTGTAACACCGGCAAGGGGCTTGGCGACGGACGTGGCGACGGACATGGCGACGGTTCCACCGAATCTTTCGCCTACCAGATGGTGGAAGGGGTATACCCGTCGTCCTAGGATGGGGTTTGCCTGTATCAGACGTTGGTGCAGCCGTATTTACGACGGAACTCTACCGTTCACTTTCTGTAGGCCACGGCATTAACGAAGCCGTCCAAAATGCGCGTAATGAAATCGTCAATCGCTATCAGTATCACGCGTGGCCATTGCTGCGGATATTTACCGACGGCACGTCACTTGCGCCTATCATCGATAAAGGCCAGAAGCTCAAGTACCACACGGCAAAAGCGGCGACGGTTCAATACCTTGAAGGCGCGGCGGTTAAAATCCTCACCGAGGGCTTCATCGGCCGCAGGAGGGAAGTCCAGCGCGGCATAAGAGCCCTTAAGGGTGTTGATGGCAAATACGGTGCCATCATCCACGGCACAGCCGGAAACGGCAAGAGCTGTCTTGCCGGAAAGCTCATCGACAGATTCAGAGGTAGGGATAACAACGTCGTATGCAAGGACAGCACATGCAAGGAACTTATAGCCATACACGGCGTAGCCAGGGAAGTCGACATCGTTAGAGAGTTGCAAGTTCTCTTCGATAGAAAAGGTAACGAGGAAGCGTTAAACATATTGAAAGCCGACGACGAATATGAGGTTAAGATAAAGGCGCTCTTCCGCGGTCCACTCGTTGAAGTACCGACTATTATTTACTTCGACGATTTCGAGCAGAACCTCGAACTCGATCACAACGGAAACGGGCACGTCATGAAGCCGGAACCCCTTGAGGCGGTAAGGCCGCTATTAACCGCAGTAGACTGGGCCGGCCACAGTTCTGTGATACTCATAACGAGCCGGTATCCCTTTAAGCTCGTAGTTGGAGGCAAAGACATACCTGCCGCAAAGCTTGAGCAGATACCACTAATGGCGTTCAAAGACGCTGATCTGGAAAAGAAGGTGGCGGAGCTTGTCTATCTGAACGAAAGCGATAACAGGGAATTATACCTGAAATATGGTGGCGGCAACCCGAGGCTCCTTGAGTGGTTCGACTTGATAGCGAAAGACGAGAAGAAATACGACATTGCAGCCCTGGAATCGGCCATAAAAGGTAAGAGCGAGGAATTCATCCAGATCTATTTTGCGGAGGTGATCGCGGCGACTGTGGGTGAAAAGTTCGAGGGATTCCTACGCCGTGCAGCCGTTTACAGGGTACCAGTAAAGACCAAAGCGTTTAAGTACCTCGGTGAAAGAAAGCACTTGGAAAGAGGCATTGCCCTCACGCTCCTTGAACGAGAGATGGTGGGCGATGGTAAGAGTTTTTACTGGGTAACGCCGATTATCAGGGAGATGCAATGGGATAAGCTTGAAGCCGACGAAAAGATGCAGATACATGGCCTCGCCTTTGATTGGTTTGACGAGGAAATCGGTAACAGTGAAAAGCTGGAGCCCAAGCTTCTTGAGGAGGCGGTTTATCATGGGCTTGAGAGCGGTAACGTTAGGCGCGCTTGCAGGCACGCGGTAGATCTTGGGAATTACCTGGACAAGCTCATCAGGTATCGCGACAAACTTTCCATTCAGGGTAAGGTTGCGGATAAAATCACCAAAGACGTGATTAACGAAGCGATTGCCGAAAAAGACGTAGACGTAGCCATACTACTAAATAATTACGGCAGTACTTTACAGGCAATGGGACAGTCCCGGCAAGGCATCGATTTTATGCAAAAGGCGCTCGATATATATTTGTCGGCCTTAGGTGATAAGCACCCTAACGTTGCCGGTGGTTATAACAATATCGGCGCAGCCTGGGACTCTCTCGGACAATACGAGAAGGCAATCGCCTTTTACCAAAAGGCGCTCGATATAGATTTGCCAGCCTTAGGCGATAAGCACCCTAACGTTGCCAGAGATTTTAACAACATCGGCTTAGTCTGGAGCGCTCTCGGAGAATACGAGAAAGCAATCGCCTTTTACCAAAAGGCGCTCGAAATAGATCTGCAAGCATTTGGCGAAAATCACCCTAACGTTGCTACTGTGTATAACAACATCGGTTTAACCTGGAGCGCTCTCGAAGAATACGAAAAAGCCATCGGCTTTTACCAAAAAGCGATGAACATCTTAACCGATGTTTTCGGCAACACACATCCCACCACTCAAAAAGTGAAGGAAAACCTCGAAATCGCCATACGCGAACTTAATTCACCGTTAGCCTTAGTTCACGGTTAGCAAAACATAACTTTCGAGAGCAGTATAGTAACTCTTCCGCTAATACTGCTTCTGACGCCGTTTTCAGGATCAATTTTGTGATCCGCTTCTATCGCGGCCGCTATCGAGCGATTTTTCCACCTCCGGCTTCAACTTTATGTAAACAGTCACTTTTTGGTTTTGTATTTTGTAGGCAACGTCAAGGACGTCGCTATACCTGAGATAAAACGGGTAATATAATGGTTTCACCTCGTAGCCAATCGTATTTCCGGCTTCGTCGAGAATTTTACTAAAATAGACTCGGTAGAAATCATGGTTGGAACTAACGAATCTTTTCGCTTCAGCCAGTGCTTTATCCGACGGCACCCCGGTTTTTACTTTGTAGTTAAAATCCGGCGCATATATCTCGAAAGTATACGGTGTGCCTTCTTCTGCCATAACGGCAATCGTCTCATAGTCGTCCATGTACCTGCCTCCGTAGAGGAACAAGGTGTAAGTCCCCTTTATATCGGCAGGCGAAACAGTTTCCACCTTCAGGTATTTTCCAAAAGCACAGGAACCGGCAAGAGTCAAAAGCAAAATCGCCAAAATTGGCAAAACCGCCAATGACAATATTCTTGAAATTGATGTTTCCATTTTGCCTCCTCTTTACCTCGTTACACCGCTTTATTCAGGACATTAAAACGTAACTTCTACAAGCTTCCAAAAGCGACCCCAATTCTGTTACATTCTTAACTTCCGCAACCTGCCATCGCATGTTGTTCTTACTTAATTATAACCCAAATCCATTCGAAAATTATATGGCTCTGTGTCAAAATTATTATACGCCGAATTGAATCTTGACAAATCATTATTAGAAAAATAACCTGCCCCCTTTTTGCGCCACGGGCTGACGCGCAGGAAAGACCATCCACCTGGAAAAGCTCAGGCGTTTTCTTCCGCCGGAATGTTTTAACAAGCCATAAGCAAAAGATAATCTTTGCACAAATACATCAAATATGGTATAATTACAAATGGGTGCCGATGCGTTTAATGAGGAAGGATAATCATGATTTCCAGATTCTTTTGGCCGTTAGCCCTTTTTCTTGTACTTTTAACGTTTTCGGATAAGCTTTTTGCCGGGAGTACGAGTTTTGACGATAGTACAACTTTTGCCGATAGTACGCCCACCGATGAAGAACTTCTTTCCATGTACTTTGGCAAAGAGGCCACGGTTATAACGCCAACAAGGTACCTTAAGCCCATATCCGAAGTCGCGGAAAACATGACCGTCATAACGTCGGACATGATAGAGGAAATGAACGCCCACACGCTGGCGGAGGTCCTGAACAACGTGACCGGTGTACAGATGGATACAAGGCTTGTGTTTGGCAATTATTCGGACGTAAGCTTGCAGGGGGTTGGTTATCAGTATGTGAGAGTGCTTATAGACGGCGTTACGCTTAACGATTTGGGAAATAATTTCGCCAGGATTGGAGATATACCGGTTCAAAATATCGACAAAATAGAGATAATCAAAGGACCGGCGTCTTCTTCGTGGGGTTCGTCTCTTGGCGGTGTTATCAACATCATAACGAAATCCGGGAATTCGTCGGTCAAGGCAGGCGGAATGCTCTCGGCGTCTTACGGAGAGAGAGACTCCGGCGATTTCAGAGCCGAGGCCGGCGGCAAGGTTTCAAGTCTCGATTATTACATCTATAGCGGTCATCTTCATTCAAGCGGATTTACACCTAACACCTTATACGATGGGGACTCTTTCTACACGAAGGAAAACCTCGACATCACGGATAAAGTCAACGTCGTTTACACTCTTGGATATGATAACATCTCCAGGGGGGCAGGGAATTATCCCCGCGTAAATCTATCTGATAATAACAAGTTCCACAATTTTTTTTCCACCCTTACACTTACCGATTCTATATCGGATCAAGCAACGCTTTCTCTCGGAGCAAGGTATATCAACCAATACCAAAATGATAGATATCTGAAAATGGGAAGCGGCGTTTTATCTTCAGAATACACGGGAATAGACAATACAAAAGGCGCTACAGTAAACCTTGTCTGGAAACCCGAAGGTCATACCCTGGTATTTGGAAGTGAATACGATGACGGCAGCACTAAAGCTACCGGCATGAATGGTGTGAAAAACTTAATAAAATCGGCAGTCTTTACGAACGATACTTTGAGCGTTGTTAAAAATGTATATATTACGCCCGGCTTAAGGTTCGATAATATAAACACAAGCGGCAGCTTTCTTAGTCCAAGCTTCGGCATTACTTATAAACCTGCGGCTAACACTACTATCAGGTTCTTTGTAACCAGGGGGTTCAATGCTCCAAGTCTTACTGACACTTATGGTACGGGTATTTCCTATGTTCCCAATCTGAATCTGAAAGTCGAAAAGGTATGGTCTTATCAAACGGGGATAGAAACTACCATGTTGCAATATGTTTGGCTTAAGCTGAATTTGTTCAGGCACGACGTCTCCGATGCTATTACTTACGTACCTGTCGATACCAATTACCACTATACGTATGTAAACGAGGCAAAGCAAAGAAGGCAGGGTTTAGAGGCGGAGATAGAAACCGTTCCTTTATATAACGTATCGATGAATAGCGGGTACTCTTTTGTTGACGCAACGGATTTGTTAACCCAAACACGCCTGGCAGATATAGGAAGACACACGTTAGATATTGGAGCGCGGTATAGAAAAGACGGCTTGATGGCCTTGCTGCAAGGCCATTACATAGTCTGGGATAATATAGATTATAAAACCTATAATGATAAAGCGTTTATATTTAACCTGAACGTTATAAAGCAGCTCTATCAAAATAAAAATGTCAAAGCCGAAACCTTCCTCACGGCACACAACATTTTTAACGGTTCGCAAAACCTTACTAGCACCAAAAACCCGGGAAGATGGTTCGAAGGAGGAGTAAGATTTAATTTCTAGGCTTTGACGCAATTTGCAGGCCAGACAGTATTGAGCCTGTCCTTTTTCACCTTCAGGCTAGCGAACGCACAGGGACGAACTTCCGCCGGAACGCTGGCTTTTTCTCCCGGCTGAATATTTAAAAGCTATACAAAAAGTTATCTTTACAAGAATACATCCAATATGATAAATATTATAAATAGGTGCCGTTATGTTTAATTTGGAAGGATGACTATGATTTCGAGATTCTTTTGTCTGGTAGCCCTGTTTTTTGTACTTTTAACGTTTTCGGATAAGCTTTTTGCCGATATTGCGAGTTTTGACGATAGTACAACCTTTGCCGATAGTACGCCCACCGATGAAGAACTCATAGCCATGTATTTTGGCAAAGAGGCCACGGTTATAACGCCCACAAGGTACCTTAAGCCCATCACCGAAGTCGCGGAAAACATGACCGTCATAACGTCGGATATGATAGAGCAGATGAACGCCCACACGCTTGCGGAGATTCTGAACACCGTGCCAGGCATACAGATGTCTATGGGAAACGTCTTTGGGAACTATTCTTCATTGTCCCTTCAGGGTGCGTCTTATCAGTATGTGAGAGTGCTCATAG
The DNA here is from genome assembly GCA_015233615.1 of Nitrospirota bacterium. Lineage (GTDB taxonomy): Bacteria > Nitrospirota > Thermodesulfovibrionia > Thermodesulfovibrionales > Magnetobacteriaceae > JADFXJ01. Next base: position 5,210 of record JADFXJ010000095.1, on the reverse strand, counting down.
ACGGCGTTACGCTTAATGACATTGAAAATAATTATGCCAGGACGGGAGATATACCGGTTCAAAACATTGACAGGATAGAGATAATCAAGGGCCCGGCTTCCTCCTCCTGGGGTTCGTCTCTTGGTGGCGTTATCAATATCATTACGAAATCAGGGGATTCGGCAGTCAAGGCGGGTGGTATGCTCTCGGCGACTTATGGAGAGAGAGAGACTCCGGCGACTTCAGGGCAGAGGTTGGCGGCAAGGTTTCAAGTCTCGGTTATTACATCTATGGCGGTCATCTTCATTCAAGCGGTTTTTCGCCTCACACTTTATATGATGGGAACTTTTTTTACACAAAGGAAAGCCTCGACATAACAGATAGAGTCGATGTCGTTTACACTCTCGGATATGATAACGTATCCAGGGGGGCAGGGATTTATCCCGACATAAGTACATCTGTCGATGATAAGTTCCACAATGTTTTTTCCACTTTTACGCTTACTGATTCACTAACGGATCAAGCAACGCTTTCTCTCGGCGCAAGATATATCAACCAGTACCAAAACGATAAGTATTTTGATACGGGAAGCGGCGACTTATATTCAGGATACACCGGAATAGACAATAGTAAAGGCGCTACCATTAAACTTGCCTGGAGACCTGAAGGTCATACTCTGATATTTGGAGGTGAATACGACAATGGCAGCACTAAAAGTACTGCCATAAATGCCGTGAAAAGCTTAATAAAAACGGCAGTATTTACGAACGATACTATAAACGTTGTTAAAAATGTCTATATTACGCCCGGCCTGAGGTTCGACGATATAAACACAAGTGGCAGCTTTCTGAGCCCAGGTCTCGGCGTTACTTATAAACCTGCAGATAACACTACCCTCAGGTTCATTTCAACCAGGGGGTTCAACGTTCCGGGTCTTGCCGAAACATATGGTCATGGCATACACTATCTTCCCAATATGGGTCTGAAAGTCGAAAAGGTATGGTCTTACCAAACGGGGATAGAAACTACCGCGTTGAAATATATTTGGCTTAAACTGAGTTTGTTCAGACACGACGTCGACGATGCTATTGCTCGCGTACAACTCGATACTACCCACTATACATATGAAAACACGGCAAAGCAAAGAAGGCAGGGTTTAGAAGTGGAGATGGAAACGGTTCCTTTATATAACGTATCGATAAACGGCGGGTACTCGTTTATCGACACTCGTGATTTGATAAATCAAACACGCCCCATAGATACACCAAGACACACAACAGATATTGGACTACTTTACAGAAAAAGCGGATTGATGGCCTTACTGCAAGGTCATTACATTATCTGGGATAATACGATACAAGGTTATCCCGCCAATGATAAAGCATTTGTATTTAACCTGAACGTTACAAAACGGCTCTATCAAAATAAAAATATAAATGCCGAAGTCTTACTCACGGCACACAACATTTTTAACGGCTCGCAAAACGATTCCGGCTACGAAAACCCGCGAAGATGGTTTGAAGGAGGAGTAAGATTTAATTTCTAGCGGATTTCATTCGGATTCCTTGCGGCTATTACAATTTCACGCGGCCTTGTCGTATCACCACCACTTTACCCTCCACTACGTCCACGATAGTGGATGGCTCCCGAACGGTAGTTTCGCCTCCGTCTACGACACAGTCGATTAGACCGTCGAAGTACTCCAATACCATCGGGGCAGAGTTAGCCGGCGGCAGGCCCGACGGGTTTGCACTCGTAGCGGTAATGGCGAAATCCGCCACTTTAGCAAGCCTTAAGGCAAACGACTCACCGGGCACCCTGACCGCTATCTTACCCTCTTCGCTGAGGATATATGCGGGCAATCCCAGCCTTGCCTTAAAGAGGATTGTCAGCGGCCCCGGCCAGTGCTTAGCGATTAGCTCACACAAACCCGGTCCGACGTCATCCGTCAGGGCGTAAAGACCGCTCTGCCGGCCCAGGATAAGAGGAAAGGGTGAACCAGCCGGACGCCTCTTTAACTCGTAAAGCCTCGATAAGGCGTCGTGGTCATCATATCGCACGCCAAGGCCATAAAAGGTCTCAGTTGGAAAAGCCACGAGCCCTCCCTCACGAAGCGTCCTTACGGCAACCTCTAAAACCCGATCCTCGTGCCGTAAGCGATGATCGCAAAGATCGATTCCTCGATCGTTTCCACGATCTCTTACACGATCGATTCCATTAAGGCTCTTATCCTCCACGAAAGCTTCGTTCAGGTTAAAGTAAATCATACATGGTGGCAGTCATCGAGTGGTGTTACGGGAGAGAGGGAAAAGCCCCTTTAAATATTCATTTCCTGCAGTTTCTTTGCCTCGTAATGGGTAGCCAGGGCTTCGAAAATATCTTCGAGGTCTCCTTCGAGCACCTGGGCAAGCTTATGCAGCGTAAGGCCTATCCTGTGGTCAGTGACCCGGTTTTGCGGGAAGTTGTACGTGCGAATCCTTTCGCTCCTGTCGCCTGTGCCAACCTGGGACTTACGATCGTCGGCCCTTTCCCGCTCCACTTTTTCGATCTCCAGTTCGTAGAGGCGGGCGCGAAGCACCTTCATTGCCTTTATCTTATTCTTAAGCTGGGAGCGTTCGTCCTGGCACTGGACCGTCACCCCCGTTGGTATGTGAACTATGCGAATGGCCGAGTAAGTAGTGTTTACCCCCTGCCCGCCCGGCCCGGAGGAACAGAAAGTGTCTATGCGAAGGTCTTTCTCGTCGATCTTCAGGTCAAACTCCTCCGCCTCCGGCAGTACGGCCACGGTCGATGCAGACGTATGTATTCTGCCGGAGCCCTCGGTAACTGGCACACGCTGGACGCGATGGACGCCGCTTTCATACTTGAGCTTGCTGTAAGCCCCGGCTCCCGCGATAGTAGCGATTACCTCTTTTGCTCCACCAATGCCCGTGGGGTTGGAGTCAATCAATTCCACCTTCCACTTCCTTAGCTCCGCGTAACGCGAATACATCCTGAAGAGGTCCATTACGAAAAGAGCTGCCTCCTCGCCTCCGGTGCCGGCCCTGATCTCAACCACCACGTTTCGTCCATCCCTGGGGTCTTTAGGTACCAGCATGAGTTTCAGTTCGTTCTCAAGGTTTGGCTTTCTGATTTTCAGATCTTCATATTCTTCTTTCGCCAACTCCCTGAGATCCTCATCGTCGCTGCTTTTCATTATTATCTCGGCCTCTTCCAGATCGGATAGAATCTTACGATACTCTTGTATCTTCACTATAAGCGGCTCCAAATCCGAACGTTCCTTAGAATAACGCTGTATGTCCTTTTGCGAGGAGATAACGGTTTGGTCCGATAACTTGGCCGTTATCTCGTCGTACTTATTTTCGATTGCCGTTAATTTTTCAATCATTTGGAAATCTCTCCCTGCGGGACGACTTCCATCCTTGAAACTACCTGCGAGACCGCTTCCACCTGCCGGACTGCTTCCATCTGCGCAACCACCTGCGTCTGTGGGACGGGCTCCATCTGCTGAGCCGCTTCCACCTGCGGAACGACTTCCATGAGTGCCCTTAAGGCCACCTCTACCTGCGAATCGTCAGGCTCCTTGGTGGTTATATATTGAAGCATCAAACCCGGCTGGATTAACAGCTTCACAACGGGGTTATCGCTCATCTTTGCCGAAAGCTTGAGTATTTCATACGAAATTCCGGCAATCAATGGTATCAGCACGATTCTCGAGCCAAATTTCATGAAAAAATCCCACGGTTTAGGAATGAGAGAAAATACGAATATGCTAAGGATCATCACTATGAAGATAAAGCTCGTGCCACACCTCGGATGGTGGGTACCGTAACGCCTTATGTTGTCCATGCCTAGTCCCAGCCCCGACTCATAAGCGAATATGACCTTATGTTCGGCCCCATGGTACTCGAACACTCGTCGCATGTCTTTCCATAAACTAACTATCGATATGTAGATCAGGAAAAAGGCTACCCTGATCACCCCGTCTACCAGGTTAAACATTAACGAACTCCGGGCGACAGCCGAAAAAAACATTCCCACGAGTTTCGTAAAATAGAGAGGAAGGAGGATGAACAGTCCTATCCCCAGCACAAAGGAAAAAGCCATAGTCATACCTATGGCCGCGCCGCTCAGTGGCTTTTCGCCCTCCTCTGCATATACTTTGGACGCCGAGTAATCCAGCGCCTTCATGCCGAGCACCAACGCCTCGTAAAGAGATACCACTCCCCGCAAAAGAGGCAGCTTCAAAACCTTCGGAAGCGGTTTCAGTTTCTCTTTCTTAACGTGTATGACACCCTTGGTATCCCTGACTGCTACGGACCAGAAATCCTTAGCTTTCATCATTACGCCCTCGATGACCGCTTGTCCGCCAACTTTCATAGGCAAAACCTCCATTTACAAAAAGATCGAGGATTTATATAGATTTCCAGTATGTTATTTACTATGTTATCTACCCCCTCTATTGTAAGACCAACTCTCAAGTAAGCCCAACGTAAGTAAGACCAACTTTCAAGCAAACCAAACCTAAGCAAAACCAACGCAATAAAGACTGAGAAAAACCAACGCAACCAGGACTAACGTAAAAATTGCCGGCTACGTGTCTTTATCGCTTATGCTATTGCCTCCGTTATTACTTCTTTTACTTCGATGCCTGTTTTACCTCAGGTGCCTTCGTCGCGTATTTCTTCTTAAACTTCTCTACCCTTCCCTCGACATCCATTAGTTTTTGCTTGCCGGTGTAAAAGGGATGGCACTTGGAGCATATGTCTACGCTAATGCTCGGCTTAGTTGATTTGGTCATAAAAGTTTCGCCACAGGCACACGAAACCTTTACGTCCTTGTATACCGGGTGTATTCCTTCTTTCAATGTTTACCTCCTTCGTAGTGTGTATAGTATAATTATCTCTTAACTATATATTATAAACTATATCATATGATTTATCAATGTTTATTCAACAGGAGTTCCCCCAAAAAATATCGTAAAGAAAGCCAAAGCCGGTATTGGCAACGTAAAGTAGCAGACTTGCTTGCAGGGAAAGCGGCTCAGGCAGGCCGTCTCGCCGGTGTCGTAGGCGGCGGTGCAATTTGCCGCTGAATCCGAATGACCTCACGGCTATCGGACGAGGATACAGGACGATAGTAATTGTTCCGGGTATCATCCGCTCGCCCTAAAAGCGCAAGGGCACCAATCACCCCCGCCTCTTTCCTAATAGGAAAGAGGAGCCAAAGGG
>JADFXJ010000006.1 GCA_015233615.1 Nitrospirota bacterium | reverse complement strand
AAAATATTCGGCCGGAGCAGTCGCATCCATCTATTTAGGAGCGATGACCACCGGATGCGGCAGCAGCGGCAGCAGCCAAATCACTCAATGGCCGATCGCAAAGGATGTGTTCACTACAGTTCAACAGCAGATCCTACCCCTTGCAATATCTGCCGGCGCTCCGAGAATCAACCCTCGTGACTTAGCGCTATACTCGCAATACAATTACAGCGCCTGGCAGGTAGGGCCGGGTTTGCCTTACACTCAGCGGCCCGATCTCACACCCGGCTATAGTGGTGCACCCCATGCAGCACACCTCTTGTCATTCTTTGCCATGACCGACGTTCATATCTCCGACAAGGAATCCCCGGCTCAGGCGCTCTATCTCGGCTGGAGCGCACCGTATGGTTCAGGCCAGTTGTCGTCGGCCTATTCACCGATTCTGCTTGCGTCGACACACGTTTTAGATGCCGCGGTTCAGACGATCAACGTATTACATAAAAAATCACCGTTCAATTTCGGAATTTCCCTCGGCGACGCCGCCAACAACACTCAATATAACGAGCTGAGATGGTATATCGACGTCATTGACGGCGCTGCCATCATCCCCGGCTCCGGTGCTCATCTCGGATCCGACACAATCGATTATCAGAAACCTTACCAGGCTGCCGGGCTCGATAAGTCGATCCCGTGGTACCAGGTTATTGGCAACCACGATCAGTCCTGGCAGGGCGCGGCAGCCGAAAACGCGAAAACCCTGGCGGCCCATACCTCAAATACCGTCCTCGACATGGGTGTTGGTAGTCTGGCTCCGGCGGATGATGTCGTAGATAAAACCGGTTACTATATGGGCGTGATTGACGGCACGGATCCTTTAGGTGCGGTCATTTTATCGGGACCGGAGAAAAACTTTCCCACGCCCCCTTCTGTCGTTGCCGACCAGTATCGCCATTCACTGGCGACTCTTACATCCCCAAGACGGAATTGGATGAACGAATTCTTTACGACCACGTCCAACCCGGTCGGTCACGGCTTCACTCAAGCCAACCTCGATAATGATTTCTCTTGTTATAGTTTTCTGCCTAAGTCCAATATACCGATCAAGGTAATCGTGCTTGACGACACCGCCACGGGTCCCGGCCAATTGAGTTATGCGTTAGGCTGTCTTGACCAAACCCGGCTTGACTGGCTCAAAAAGGAACTTCAGGCCGGTCAGGACAATAACCAGCTTATGATCATAGCGGCGCATATCCCGGTTAACCCGTATAATAGTCTTACCGACCCGACTCAGGGGTATTTTAAGTTTTTTTACCCCAACACAGTACCCGGTTCAACCTCCGTCGTTAGCGATTCCTCACTGATCGCAACTCTCCAAACATATCCGAATCTCATCATGTGGATTGCCGGACATCGCCACATGAACACCGTTACCCCCCAACCTTATGCCGGTGATCCTACACGCAGTTTCTGGGAAGTAGAGACCGCATCACTCCGGGATTTCCCGCAGCAGTTCCGCACGTTTGATATTTACCGCAACGGCGATAATACCATTTCAATCACCATAACCAACGTTGACCCCGCGGTTTCGACGGCGTCGCCCGCGACAACGTCACGCGGCAATGCGATTGCCATGGCGCGTATAAGCGGTGCCTCAGCCTCCACCGATACCACTTCCCACGCGATCAATGCCGAGCTTGTGGTACAATTGACCCCGGCAATGCAGGCGATTATCGCCAAGATATGAGCGCCGGTGTAATACACGAAGTCCGTATCGAAACGGTATACAAAATGCAGGGTAGGGAGCCGGAATTTCCGGTTCGTACAATATGGGAAAATACTCTATGACAGGCAAAGAAAATAAATCAGTCGGCTACCAGGAATCATGCACTTAGCCTGGAGAACGGTTACGTCGAACTCAGATTGTAACCTTTTGTGAAAAGGGCAACGCAGGCGTCAACGATTTCGGTATCGTAAAAAGTGCCCCGGTGGGCAACAATTTCTTCGATAGCTTTGTCGATACCGCGGGATGGACGGTAGGGTCGATGTGAGGACATGGACTCTACGACGTCTGCAACGCTGATAATCCGGGCCTCAAAGAAAATATCGTCTTTCGTGAGCCCCCTGGGATATCCCGAGCCGTCAAGGCGCTCATGATGCTGATACACTATCTCGGCTACGGGAAAAGGAAATTCTATGTTTTTCAAAATATCGAAACCTACCTTACAGTGATTATGAAGGAGCGACATTTCGATATCCTGCAGGTCGAAGGGTTTCATGAGTATCTCCGCCGGAATGGATATCTTGCCGATGTCGTGAATCATACCGACTATTTCTATTTTCCTGACTTCTTCCTCCGTATACCCCATTTGGGTGCAAATGGCACCGGCTAAACGAGCTACGCGTTTCTGATGGCCCGCCGTATAGGGGTCCCTGCTTTCGATGGCGTAGGCAAGGGCATCGATGGCACCCGAAAGCATTCTCTGAATGCGTTTAAGGCTTTCCGTATAAGAGGCTTCCAGGGTTTTAGAGGTGAGAAAGTGGATGATTCGATTGATAGCTTCCATAAGATTATTATAATCAATCGGTTTGGTGACGTAACCATCTACTTTTAACGAGATCGCCTGCATCAGGTATTTAGTGTCGCTGAATGCCGTGGTAATTATTATCGGCATGTCCGGCCGCAACTGTTTGATGCGTTTTACCATTTCGATACCGTCCATAACCGGCATGAGGATGTCCGTAATGACGATGTCAGGGAAATGTTTGCTAAAAAGTTCGAAACCTTCCATACCGTTAGTGGCACTATAGACAACGTTAAAACGCCGCTCAAGAAAAGTAACAATGTTTTTGCGCAACAACTCCTCGTCCTCAACGTAGAGAATGGAGGTATCTTTCTTTTGCAAAGGGTAGGTCATATTACCTCTTCAGATTGGGAAGCCGGCCCATTTAATACCAAATTGCATTCATTCGATTAACTTCGAAGCCAATCGTCAAAAGCTCCCCGACGTACGTAACGAGTTACCCCCCTCACCCCCCGTACCCCCCGTGAGGGGGGATTGTCGGGGGGTAGGGGGGTACGCCTGCGTCGCTTTCTCCTTGCCGCCTTGTTACTCTTTTGAATGCAACTTGGTATAAATTCAGGCATCATTTCCTCTGCTTAAAGCCGGCGGTATATTTAAAGGCTATCGTAGCCTGTTTTCTCAGAGTGCCGAGGTTCCATATGTTGTGAGATTCGATAGGGGCGAGTTCGGCTTTTTCCGCGTAAATCAAACCGAACGGTTTATCCTGCACCACTATGGGAAGTATCACGAAAGTTTTGGCATTCGACAGGTTCCTGTGCCACCGTGGTATACGCGATTTCACTTCGATGTCGTCAACGTCGTTCACTATTACGTTTGAGTTTTTCGCCATGGCCGTGTTGAATACGTCAGTAGAATCTTCGATGGGAAAATTGAAGTCTTTTATTACCTGAGCCGCGTCCTTGCCCAAGCCAAACCTGCCTTCCATCGAATTCGTCTTTGCATTCCGTACGCAGACTATGGTCATTGTAAAATCCATCGCACTGTATATGACCTCGATGATTATTCTCATTATGTCGTTAACGTCGAAATCTCCCAGGAGTGCCGCGGTGACGTCGTGCAGCCCCTTTTGAACGGCAATTTCGGCGGCACTCATCGACCCGGTCACAAGATTGGCGCCGAAAAGCTCCGTATCCAGTGGCTTATCGATTGTCGTGGGCGTTAAGGGAGCATCCAACGATACTTGTTCGGCCCTGACAACTTCGAGAAAATCCGTTAGCCTGTCGAATATGGATACGCTTGTAATCCGGATGCCGTAGATGCGGCAATAGTTGTTCATTTCGCTTATCAGGCTGGCTATAAGCTCCGGTATGTATTCATCGGAAAGGGTAAAACAGTTGGCGTAGCGCTCCATGAGATTGTTTAGGCTGAGCTGCTTGTCCTCTGCCGTGAGGTCATCGCTTAGCAGGAGGGAACAGAATTCGTTGGCGAAAGATGAAAGTAAGGAGAGCTTATCGAAGTCGTTTTCAGGCTTACCGGCTACGGCTCCGTGTAGTTTGTGCATGCCGAGGGTTATCTGAATGGGAAGGTGCCAATCCTTTGAGATACTCATGCCGAGTTCCTCGTAGGACATGCCCAATACGCTACGGGAAGCATCCGCTTCATCCATATGAAAGCCGGTGATATTTTCTATGACTTTTTTATTTTCCTCCGGCACAAAATACGCGGCAAACATCTTGCCCAGATCGTGGAGGAGGGCACAGATGAAAGCCTCTTCCTCGTTTACAAGAAGAACCTCACGGGCAATCTTTTTTGCGACGACGGCACTCGTGAGTGAATTTACCATTAGCTTCTTTAGTTCCCGGCCAACGCCGGCATCGTGGATATCCTTAAAAAGCATCAATGACAGTGCCGTGTTTCTAACCTGTATGAAGCCCAAAAGCATAAAGGCCCTCGAAATGGTGCACACCTTTCCGTCTTGCTGGCTGAAATATATCGTGTTTACAAGGGCCAGCAGCTTATTGGTGAGGGCTACGTCATTGAGAATAGTGTTGGTTAACTCGGAGACCGAGGTTTCGTCGCACTTAAAGTTATCCTGGAGTTTCATCAGCAACTCCACGGTGCGGGACAAGACGGGGAAACCTTTATTGTCGCTAATCTTATCGTGCAATATGTTCCGGGGAATCTGCATTTCCGGAGAGGGTTCTTTAGTTTCTGCACTATAGGCAACGGTTGTGTAGGATACGGGAGTATAGGCAATGGTGGCATCTGATACGGGGGTGTCGGCAACTGTGACATCGGGTACGGTGGTATCGGGTAGGGTGAACATCAGTCGATCTCGTGCGATTTGTTCCCATGTGAATTTGTATACCTTAAGAGGTCCCGACTTGCCTTTCCCTACCAGATTATTTTGGAGTATACAATCCTGTTGTTGGTTTGGTGAAAGTAACTTGTAAGTATCCTCAGACATGAGTATCTCGTCCGGGCTTGACAGTGACATTAAGAAAATGGTCCTGTTGGCGGTATCGTCCGATATTGTTTCATTTGGAGGGATTGGCTCCGTATGTAAGACCGTCATGGAGGTAACGGGCAGGCTGCCTGAGTTAATACGATTGTACTTGCTTACGATGTCTTTTATGTGTAATGCCGTGGAGAGGGCCTTTTCCGCGGAATCAAAGCAGTAGAGGGTCCTTTTGCCCCGTACCTTTATGACAACGCCATTATTTTTTTTCAGGAGGATATCGTTAAACTTCTTGACCAGGGTAGGCACCTTGGATATTAGTCCCAACTCATCCGTCGAAACATACCCCGAGAAATCGATTATCATAATCGTAGCGTTATACAGTTTTTCGGGTGTGTTTTGTCGCAACCGATTTACCCCTCTCACTAACAGAATAACATATTACGCTTATATAATGACAGTACAATATAGGCTCATTCACTGCTAATTTATTCTGACCGAAAAAGTATGTTATTACAGGAGGTTGCAATTAATTCTGGACATTTATTCGATATTCGTTTTTTATGCCATTGCGGCTAGTGTCCCGTCAAGCGTACCCCGTTCATTATGCCAACCCCTTTGTCGTCAACCCCACCCATTTCGTATAGGGTAGGGGCAAGGACGACAAAATAGTTGAGCATCGCGTTACATGCGGATGACAAAAAACGTCAACTACAGCTTGTGTATAATGGAGAACAAATTTATCGTGAGGCTCATTTGCGTTGTATATGCTTAAAGTTACCAACGCGAAAAAAGCCAAAATATTATATCTATAAGTTTATATATCGGAGTTTGGATTTCTTTATATCGAGCCTTTTTTAAACACTTGACGTCGGTAAATCGTCCTGCGCTTCGAGGTTTTTCACGATAATCGCTATAACTTCGTTCATCGGTTTGCCGTATTTTTCGAGGTTTACCATGCATCGTACAATATTACCGGCAGAGATTACGCACTTTTCTATCAGCCCGGTATGTCCTTCGGCGGGGTTTGAGCCAAGGGCTTTCCAGTGTTCTTCGGTCTGGAAACTCTTCTGCTTTAATTCGTCCGCTACGTGCTTCAGGAGTTCTTCGATCAGTGGATGGTTCTCGTAATAATGGGTAATAGCGTCACAGTACTCTCTACGGCGTTTGTTGGAATGGCCAACGTACTTGTATATTATACGGGATATAAGTTCCACCATCAGGTATTCGGAGATCCCGAGGTCTTTCGAAAGTGATCCGTCGGCCTCCGCGCTTGGGAATCGTTGTTTAATCTTTTCTTTGACCTTGCCGAACGCCGTGTCAACGATCAATCCGGCCAATTTAAAAAACGAGATCGTGTTTAGGTTATCCCTGATTAGCCGGTTGCGCACGTCGTCCGGCACGTCTTTGGAGCCAACGTCTTTCAAACGAACGTTAAACGAGCAGATGTCATCCGAACGTGAGTTAAGCGCACCAACGTTAAACCGCTCCAGGATGCGTATGCCGAATATGTACAGGATATGCTCCTTTGTCCGCGCGTTGTCGGGCAACCCGAGTTCCTCCAGGAGCCGTATGAAGCGCTCGTCGGTGTTGCACCTGTCCACGGCCTTCATAAACTTTTCGTAATTGGTCATGAAATCGCATTTTTCGATTAGCTTCTTGAGTTTGATACTACGCACTTGCGACAACCGCATCTTGTCGATGGCATCCTGTCTGGCTTCCTTGATAACGTTGATCAACCTGTAGGCACCGGACAACTCCATCTTTTGATAGCCGCTTTTGGAAAAACCCTCAAGGAGCAGCTTTTCTATGTTTCCGTCATGACCGCTCTTATTGCCTTCTTCGCCGTTATTGCCGTTATCGACGTCGTATATCTCGCCGGCGCAAAAAAACAGTATCTCCGCGGCTATCTTCCACGAGATATCGGGCTCGTCTTCATATTCCCGTTCCACGTATTCCCTCATGTAATACTGAAAGTACAAGGCGTTGATGTTTCCCAGATTTTCCGGCGAGAGTACGTACTTTTTAATGGTTTCGCTTATGGCCTCCACTATGGGCTCCTCGTAAATACGGGGACGGCTCATTAAATGCTCGCGCTTGTCCCTGTGGAAAACCGGCCTTCCTTTAGTGCGGCACTCGCCGCCGGTTTTTTGAATGACAAGCTTATCGTCGCCGTTTCCGATGAGTTCGAAGCGCGCGTTTGCCTCCCGCATGAGGCTGATAGGCCCGAAACAACGCTCGAAACGCTTTAACTTCATTACCGGAGTATACACGCCTATGGGGGAGACGTAAACCGCCTGTTTCTGCACGCCGCCATGCTCCCTGAGCTCTATGATGGTCGTTCTCGGACAAAGGCCCGGAACGAGAAGTATCTTATTCTTACGGGCAAAGGCGAAGCTCCGTGTGAAATATTTCAGGTAGTTGAGGGTTGTTTGCCCTATGTCGCCGTTTCCCGATAGCCCGGCGGAGTAGAACATGCTGTCGGGCTCGGGTTCGAATCGTGCGTTATGGCGATGCATGGCCTGCAGAACGTCGGATATGCCTATGAGGTCGTCGAGCTTCTGGATTATCTCGTGTTCCAGGCTATCGTCACCCGCAATACGTATATATGCCTCCGTGAGGTAGTAGATCTTTTCCCACTGAACGTTTAAGCTTTCCTCGGCTATCGCCATCAGCGGTTTGCCGTAGAGGGCCCATACGGACGGAAGGGCCGCAAATGAGAAGGCGGGTATTACGTGGACGTCTTCACCGTAGGAAAAGTAGTCGGTAAGGCTGAATTCGACGTCCATTCCCCGCGGTACCGTGTCGCGTATGGCGTCATTAATTTTTTCGGCCACACCCTGGCTCTTTAACTTCCTCATTATGGCGGCGGCGAAAACGTCCGACGCGGGAGATATAAACACCCTGTCCGAATACCTTTGCCAAAACCTCAGTCGCATGTTCATGCCTTTTATGTAGCGGCAAAACTCCAGCGCCCTTTGTCTTTCGGAGAGCTTCTTTTTGGAAACCTCGTCGCTTAAAAGAACGCCGTACCTTTCGATAAGGTGCAGTATGTCATGCTCCTCCAGGTCGTTTAGAAATTGTCGAAAGTCGTAATCCCGTCCGTCGGTAATTTTGCCGGCAATCGACCGGATTATTTTTATAAATCTCCCGAGTTCTTCCACGTCCAGGTACTCGGTGTTCTTAAATTTTTCTCCGGAAAAGGCTTCCGTACTAATTGTGGAATCGTATCCCCAAATGGGAAACCTCTTGAATCCTCCCGCCGAAAAGGCTTCCATACCCCTGTGAAGAGCCTCCGCAAGGGTGAGAAAATTTTCCAGGGCAATCTCTTCGAGCGTTTCGTTTATATAGTTACCGTCCAGGTCTTTTTGGCCAAGCCGATCGAAGTGCTTTTTTGTAAGGATAGTGTTGTCCTTCTTGTTTTCAGACGGCAGGTTGATAATGCCGGAGTCCTTTCTATGAGACATGGCGTGGGCGTGGAAAGACGGAGTGGTGGCGCCTCCTAACTCCGACGAGTTGATAAACACGTGGAATCCGTCCAGGAGCTTGCCAAGGCGGTTACGGTACACGTTGAGCACCGATACCAGGACGCAGTTGCACTCCAGCCATGATTTTTCGGACATGTCGGAAACCGCCTTCGTAACGCTTTCGGCAAGCATGAACATGAGATCGGCCACGTAACGGTCGGTCTTATCGACGGCGATAACGGCCGGCGTGGTACCGTGGGCGTTGGAAAGGAGCACTCTTACTTTCTGAAGATTGTAAAACAGGGCCTCGCGCTGCTCCTGCGTCAGGGGTTCGCTTACGAGTGAATGCCGGACAAGGTAACTGACCATAATATGGTACGTACCAACCATCTCGGCATCTACCGTCTTGCCCGCCGACTGCAGCTTGAAAGATCCCTTGAGATCCGATATGCGATGCTCCAAAATGGTACGGGTCTCGGGATATATCCTGAAGACGTCGGCCGTCTTTTTAAGGTGGCTCTCTAAAAAGGCCCACATGATGGATATGCGGGGTATCAACGGATAAGGGATAAGTTCGGTGAAATTCCTCTGTTTTTCCGAAAACATCGGGGCCGTGCGCAACACCTTTACGGTTGTAGCCGCTCCGTCGAAGTTCTTTGCGCTCTTTACGTTTAAATCATCCATGTCTCTTCCTTAATATTTTATATCTTCGATATCGTTTACCGGTTTATTTTTTTTAAGTTGCCCGGTAGCGAATGATACCATAAACCGGCTTATATTTTGCAACACTGGCGAGTACCCGATTATTCGTCGTAACGAGGGTTTTGTAAAACTTACTTGACTTAACGCCGCGTATGATTTATAATGGTTGTATATGAATGGAAGCCACAAATGACTTTATGTCCGAAGGAGGTTGTTTTGTGAACGATTCTTTTCCCCGATCCATCGATCAAGTTTCGGCTTTCAGCGTACGTTCTAAAAACTATCCAACGGGGGCGGGCTGCGCCGTCTGAAAGGCGGGCGATAGCAAGGGCGCGTTCGGAAATAAGTGAGTTCAAAAAAGGAGGATTAAACGATGAAATACATGGTTCTATTGGGAAGAATATTGTATACGTTTATTTTTTTGAAAGCCGCTCCGGGGCATTTCACCGACGGGACGATAGCCTACGCGGCTAGCCACGGGGTACCGCTGGCCTCGATTGTCGTACCGATAACCGGGGTGATCCTGATTTTAGGAGGATTGAGCGTCCTGCTGGGATACAAGGCTAAGTACGGAGCTTACTTATTGGTGCTCTTTCTGGTGCCGGTTACTCTGACGATGCACCAGTTTTGGGGACTTTCAGACCCGATGGCGGTTATGGCACAGAAAACGAATTTCATAAAGAATGTCTCTATGCTGGGAGCGGCCCTGTTAATCGCGCACTTTGGTTCGGGCCCTTTGAGTCTGGACAATGTGCTTGCCAAAAGAAATAAGTAAGGAAGCGGGAGATACGTGAGATATTAAGGAAGCAAAAGATATAAGGAAGCGGCAGATGTAAGGAAACAAAGGGTATGGTTATAAGGAAGCAAGCGATAAAGATCTAAATAAACTGCATCTTAACCAGGGAGGTCACTATGATAGCGATGAAGGCTGTACGGTTCCACTCTTACGGTGGTCCGGAGGTATTAGTTGTCGAGGACATGCAACGGCCGGAGGCTGCCGAGGGCGAGGTGCTGATTGCCGTTCATGCCGTCGGAGTTAATCCCGTAGACTGGAAGGTGCGCGGCGGCTATCTTACGGGCATGCTGAATCACCATCTCCCGCTCATACCGGGATGGGACGTATCGGGAGTGGTGGCGGCTATCGGTGGCGGCGTTACCGATTTTAAGGTAGGGGATGCGGTTTATAGCCTTCTGGACATTTCGCGCAACGGTGCATATGCCGAATACGTTACCGCAAGGGTAGGGGGCATTGCGACTAAACCGGCTTCCGTCGATCACGTTACCGCCGCCGGCGTGCCTATAGCAGCATTGACGGCATGGCAGTCTTTGTTTGATTTTGCGAAACTATCGGCCGGACAGACCGTGCTTATTCACGCTGCGGCGGGCGGCGTCGGGCATTTTGCCGTTCAGTTGGCAAGGTGGAAAGGCGCGAAAGTAATCGGCACGGCGTCGGCGAATAACGCGGAGTTCGTTCGGCAACTAGGTGCCGATGAGGTAATCGATTACAATACCACCCGGTTTGAGGATGCGGTTAGCGACGTCGACGTTGTGCTCGATACAATGGGCGGCGATACTCAGCAGCGCTCCTGGAAGGTACTGAAAAAAGGGGGGATTCTTATCGGAACGTTAGGTATCCAGTCCCCGGAGGGCGCGGCAAAATACGGAGTTCGCGGCGAAGCGATTTTCGTTGCCCCCAATGCCGATGAGCTTACCCAAATAGCCGTGCTAATCGACTCGGGGGAGCTGAAGACGGTTGTCAGCACCGTGCTGCCCCTCGATGAAGCGGCCAGGGCTCATGAATTGAGCCAGACCGGACACGTTCGCGGCAAGATCGTTTTGAAGGTTTGAAAAGGGCATTTAACCACGAAGAATACGAAAAATTAAGGGAGATGGAAAAGAACCATCCGGCAATGTAGAATATGGGAGTCCCATGTATATAATACCAAGTCGCATTCATTCGATTAACTTCGTTGGCTTCGTCGAAAGCTCCTTGGTATAAGATGCCCGGACGATATTGCTTGATGATTGATCAACATTAAAAAAAGGTACGATGATGAAAACCATAAGATATATATACTGGCAGGATGTTATGTGGATAGGATACTTAGATGAATACCCGGATTATATGACCCAAGGCGAGACCTTAGATGAGTTAAAGGAAAATTTAAAAGACATATACAAAGAACTGACCAGCGGTGCGATTCCCTGCGTCCGAAAGATTGCCGAACTTGAAATGGCATGAAAAGAGAAGAATTGATAAAGATACTCGCAGAGATGGGCTGTATCTTTATAAGACACGGTGGTAATCACGATTGGTATCAAAATCCAAGGACTAAAGTTTCGCAACCGATTCCCAGACATAAGGAGATAGATAACTATATTGGAAAACATGTAATCAAGATGTTACAAGATTAAATCAAACAGGGGGTTAGTCGGTCAGGTGGGCGTTGGCGCTTTTGTCCCTGTCTTTGCCCGTCATTGCGGACAAGTTCCGGAATCTTTCCATGTCCTCGTCCTGTCTTCGTCCTTGCTTTTGTCCCTGCCCTTGCCCGTTCTGTCATTCTTGCGAAAGCGGGAATCCAGGCCTTCTTTAACGTCGCGCACATTTAATGAGAAAAGAGCCTGAAAAAAAGTGGATTTGTAACCGTTCACCGGCACAAGCCACTATACGATGGCAGTGGCGGCAAACGCCAGAAGCATCCATCCCCCCACCCTTCCTTTTCAAGGAAGGGAGCCTCAGGGGAAGGACTCTGTCCTTCCCCTTGAGAAACCCCAACCTGCAAGGGGGACTTCCCCCTTGACCCCCAAAGGACACCCAGCGTGTGGAGACCGGCCGCTTTGTCCTACGGGCTATTAGGATATAAGTTCGCTCGTTCTTTAAGGGGGGATTCTAAAGGGGGCGAAGCCCCCTTTTGGCCCCTCTTCCTTGAAAAGGAAGAGGCGGGGGTGATGGATGCCCTTTGCTTTTTGCCGATTACTACCATCTATACATGGTGAACTCTTTTACCGTGATCAGTCAGAGGTGCGCTGCTATACTAAGTCAACTATAAAGAATGGTAAATGTAAGGTAAGTAGAAATGTCACAAAAGGATGATGTTGCGTATAGTATGTCATCGCGGCTGGCATACGGCAATCACCATCGGGTGAACGGTTACGAAAAAACAGATTAAAATAGTTCTGATCCGTACATTATTAAGACGACATAATTTAAAACTGCATCTCGTAATTGTGTATGCATAAAAAATTTTTTTTGGAGAAACTCCTGTTAGCAAACAAAACCCCTTGACAAACCTGAAATATTAAGATATACTTCATATGTTGAATATTTCAACATATGTGCTATTGAATATTTTAATAATCGGATAATCGAATAAATGGACTTCGAAGACAAAGCACGCGAGTTTATCGGCCACATGCAGGTCATCAAGGGGAAGATCTACGGCGTCGACAAGAACAATCCGGCCGTTTGCGACGTTATAAGTGCCCAGGAGGCTAACGTTCTTTTGACGGTCGGAGTCGCCGGCCACCTCACTATGAGCGACATTGCAGAGAGACTCCAGGTAGGCCTGAGCAGCGTCACCTGGGTGGTCGATAAACTGGAGGATAAGAAGTTTGTCCACCGTCTTCGCTCCGATGACGATCGCCGGGTCGTACGGGTGGAGCTTACGGAGGAGGGCAGGCAGTTTCATAAACTTGTCGAGGAAGGCTACCTTCAGATGGCGCGCGGCATTCTTCAGGCGCTAAATCCGGACGAACAGGACGTATTACTCGATTTATTCCGCAAAATTTCGGGAAAACTCAAAACGGAGACAATCATAAGATGAAGAAGACATTTAACTACGAAGGACAAGAGATTACCACGAAAAACACGAAAAGCACGAAAAAAGAAATGAAAAAGAGCTTGTCCATGTCCTTTTTCGTGTTTTTCGTGCCCCTGTTCGTGCCTTTCGTGTTAATCCCTGTTTTTGCCTTTGTGTTTGCCGGATGCACGGTAGGCCCCGACTTTCGGCGGCCCGACGCTCCTGCCGCCAAAACGTACACGGAGAGCGCGATGCCGGAGACGACGGTTTCGGCACCGGTTAAGGACGGTGATGCACAGCGCTTTGTCTCCGGAGGGGAGATATCCGCCCAGTGGTGGACGCTGTTTCATAGCGAATCGCTGGATCTGTTAATTCGTCGGGCGCTTGACAACAGCCCGACGCTTGCCGCGGCTCAGGCGGCTCTGCTGGAGTCTGAGGAAAACGTACGGGCAAAAATCGGATCCGCTCTCTACCCGCACGTCGACGCGGGCTTATCTGCAGAGCGCCAGAAGGTCTCTAACGCCGGATTTGGACAACCTGGCGGTGCGTCTTTCAATCTCTATAACGCATCCGTAAACGTCTCCTACGCGTTCGATTTCTTTGGCGGAGCGCGGCGGGAATTAGAATCACTTATTTCACAGGTAGACTACCAGCGCTTCCTGCTCGAAGCGGCATATCTGACGCTTACGTCCAATATCGTTACCACGTCGGTGAAAGAAGCTTCGTTACGGGCGCTGATTGACGTCACGCGGAACATCCTGTCAACCCGCGAGAAGGAACTCGGGGTGGTTGAAGAGCGGTTCCGCCTTGGGGGGGTGTCGCTTTCCGACGTACTTGCAGCGCGAACGCTCCTGGCGCAAACGTCGGCTACACTGCCGCCGCTGGAAAAGGAACTCTCGCAGACCCGCCATTTGCTGGCAATACTTACGGGCAGACTGCCGGGCGAGGCGGGACTGCCCGAATTCAACCTTGACGGGCTTCGGTTACCGCAGGAACTACCGGTGAGCCTGCCCTCGGAACTTGTACGGCAGCGTCCCGACGTTCGGGCCTACGAAGCGCTGTTGCACGCGGCAAGCGCCCAGGTTGGGGTGGCGACGGCGTTGATGTACCCGCAGATTTCGATTTCCGGGAGTCTTGGGTCGGAGACGAACAAGCTTGGCGATTTAATTGGCGCCAACACGTCTATCTGGGGTATAGGCACCGGACTTGTGCAGCCGCTGTTTCACGGCGGAGAGCTTACCGCAAAACGCCGCGGCGCCGTAGCCGCATACTCACAGGCTGAGGCTCAATACCGCGATACGGTTTTGCACGCATTCCAAAACGTAGCCGACGTGCTGCGCGCACTGGATGAGGACGCAAAGCTGCTCAAGGCGCAGGCTGATGCTGAATCGACTGCACGCGACACGCTTGACATCACCCGGAAGCAATTCAAGGTTGGCGCGGTGAGCTATCTCTCGCTGCTCGTTGCCGAGCGCCAGTACCAACAAACCCGGTTGAGCCTCGTTCAGGCCGGGGAGGCTCGCTTAATCGATACCGCGGCACTGTTTCAGGCCCTCGGCGGAGGGTGGTGGAACCGGCAACAACAAGCGGATTACGGCACGGATTACGGAGCATTAGAGAAAAAGATATTTTAACCACGGATAAACACTGATAAACACGGATAAACATAAAAAACGGAGGAACTTCTGATGGCCAAGCGAATGCTGATTATGCTTGTAATCGTCGGCCTGTTGTTCGGCGGTATCTTCGGATACCATGCCTTTGTGTCTCACATGACAAAAAAATACATGGCCGGTATGAAACCGCCCCCGGTGGCGGTTTCTACGATAAAGGCCGAATTCCATCCCTGGCAGCCGCAGTTAAAGGCGATCGGTTCTCTCAGGGCGGTGCGCGGCGTGGAGGTAACGAGCGAAATCACCGGTCTTGTGCGTTCGCTGCACTTCAAGAGCGGCGAGGAGGTCAGGGAGGGCCAACTGCTGGTGGAACTTAACGCGGACTCCGACGTTGCGCGGCTGCATTCGCTCGAAGCGGCGGCCGAATTGGCCAATACCGTTTACGAGCGTGACAAAAAGCAGTTCGCGGTACAGGCGATAAGCCGGGCGGCTCTGGACGGCGAGGAGGCCGATCTCAGGAGTAAACGGGCACAGGTGGCGGAACAGGAGGCGATAGTCCGCAAAAAGACCATTACCGCTCCCTTTGCCGGGCGGCTCGGCATAACCACCGTCAACCCCGGCCAATACGTAAACCCCGGCGACAAGATCGTTACGCTGCAATCTCTCGATTTTGTCTACGTGGACTTTTACCTGCCGCAGCAGGAACTCTCGCGTATCGCTCATGGGCAGACGATTGTTGCCGCCACGGACACTTATCCGGGCCGTACCTTTACGGGTAAAATAGCGACTATAAATCCGAAAGTGGATACCGATACGCGCAACGTCGAGGTCGAAGGAATCTTCGGCAATCCCAAACGCGAATTGTTGCCCGGCATGTACGTGTCGGTGGAGGTCATGACGGGGGAACCGGAGCGTTACCTGACGCTGCCGCAGACGGCAATCACGTTCAACCCTTACGGCGAGACGGTTTATATCGTCGACAAAAGCGGCAAGACTCCGGAGGGTAAACCGCTGCTTACCGCCAAACAGACCTTCGTCACCGCCGGCGGCACGCGCGGCGATCAGGTGGCTATACTTAAGGGTGTCAAGGAAGGCGACACGGTTATTACAAGCGGACAACTCAAGCTCAAAAACGGAAGCGTTATAGTGGTCAACAACAAAGTTCAACCCTCCAACGACGCCGCCCCCAGGCCGGCGGACGAGTAACGTGAAAGGAGCCTGAGTGAATATAACAGACGTCTTTATTCGCCGTCCGGTGCTCGCTACCGTGGTCAGCATGATGATCTTTGTACTGGGGTTGCGTTCGATGGGCGTTTTGCAGGTACGCCAGTTTCCGGTAACCCAAAACGCCGTCGTCACCGTCTCTACCGTCTATTACGGAGCCGACCCGTCTCTGGTGGCAGGCTTCATTACGACTCCGTTGGAAAACTCGATTGCCCAGGCAAACGGCATCGATTATATGACGTCGTCAAGTTCGCAGAGCGTCAGTACGATTCAGGCCAACCTGCGTCTGAACTACGACCCGAATAAAGCGCTGACCGAGATCAACACCAAGGTAAACGCGGTGCTTAACCAGTTGCCGAAAGACACTCAGCAGCCGGTTATTACCGTGGCCGTGGGCGAGACGATAGATTCCATGTACATGGGGTTTTACAGCAAGGTGCTTCCGACCAACAAGATTACCGACTACCTGATACGCGTGGTGCAGCCAAAGCTGCAAGCCGTAGAGGGCGTGCAGACCGCCGAAATTCTCGGCAAACGGCAGTTCGCGCTGAGGGCGTGGCTTAGCCCGACGAAGATGGCCGCGTATAAGGTAACCGGTAATGACGTAAATAACGCCCTGGCCGGCAACGATTTTATCTCCGCGGTAGGGCGTACCCAAGGGCAGATGGTTACGGTGAATCTCACCGCCGGCACGAATCTGCACTCGGTTGACGAATTCAACTCTCTCGCGATCAAGTCGGTCAACGGTGCCATTGTCCGTTTGGGAGATATCGCCAAAGTCACACTGGGCTCGGAGGACTATGACACCACGGTTGCCTTCGACGGCGCGGGCTCAGTATTCATCGGTATCAAGGTGGCCCCAAACGCCAACATACTTACGGTAATCGATAACGTGCGCAAGGCGTTTCCGTCCATTCAGCAGCAGTTGCCCGAAGGACTCACCGGAAAAATAGCTTACGACGCCAGCAAGTTCGTGGACAGTTCCATCCACGAGGTCATAGTCACGCTGATCGAAGCCCTGCTCATCGTAACCGTGGTGATATTCCTCTTCCTCGGCTCGGTTAGATCCGTGATTATTCCGGCTATCGCGATACCGCTGTCGTTGGTAGGGGCATTTTTCATAATGATGGTGCTCGGCTACACTATAAATCTCCTGACGCTGCTTGCACTGGTGCTCGCCATCGGTCTTGTCGTCGATGACGCCATAATCGTGGTGGAAAACGTACACCGCCACATGGAGGACGGAGTCGGCCCGCTGCAGGCGGCACTCATGGGCGCACGCGAACTTGCCGGGCCGATAGTCGTTATTTCGGTGGTACTTATAGCGGTGTACGTGCCAATCGGCTTTATGGGCGGCCTCACGGGCGCGCTCTTCACGGAATTTGCCTACACGCTTGCGGGCTCCGTAGCGGTGTCGGCGGTAGTTGCCCTTACGCTGTCGCCGATGATGTGCTCGCGCTTCTTAAAGCCGCCCGAGCGCGCCAACAACCAAGCCAACGCAGGCGGCCACGGCGGCGGACATGCCGAAAATCACGCCGATAATCATGCCGATAGCCGTAAGCGCAGGCGAAGCTTCGTGGATTTTATCGACGGGCAGTTCGGGTACCTGCGCCGGGGATATGAAAGCCTGTTGCACGGTACGCTCGATTACCTGCCGGTGGCCGTAGTGTTCGCAATAATCATCCTTGGCAGCAACTACTTTCTGTATACTACCTCGAAGAGCGAACTGGCCCCGACGGAGGACCAGGGGATCCTGATCTCGTTTATCACTACGGCGCCCGATGCCACACTGGAGCAGACGCACCTGTCATCACGGCAGGTGTACAATATCTTTACGTCGTACCCGGAAATCGATCACGTGTTTCAGCTTGACGGTATCGCCGGACTTAACTCCGGCATTGCGGGAATGGTGCTGAAACCCTGGGACGAGCGCAAGCGCACGGCCATGCAGTTGCAACCGGACGTGCAGACGCGTCTCGGAGGGATTGCCGGCGCGCGTGCGGTGGCGTTTCAGAGGCCGGCTTTGCCGGGCGGCGGAAGCGGTTTGCCGGTGCAATTTGCGATAGGTACCACCGATTCCTACGACCGTTTGAACGAGGTGTCTCAGGCGCTCATGGACAAGGCCCGTGCAAGCGGCATGTTCGTCTTTCTGGATACCGATCTCAGGATTGACAAGCCGCAGATAACGGTGGAATTCGACCGCGACAAGGCGGCCCAACTTGGACTAACGATGCGCGATGTGGGCGGCGCTCTGGGCTGGATGCTTGGAGGCGGATACGTCAACTATTTCGGCCTGGCCGGACGCTCGTACAAGGTGATTCCACAGGTAGTGCAGCGGCAGCGGCTTAACGCCGAACAACTACAGGATTATTACGTCAACACCTCCGGCGGGACAAGCGTCCCGGTATCGACCTTTACCCGTCTCACCAAATCGGTCGTGCCTGAGTCAATAAACCACTTTCAACAGTTGAACTCGGCAACCATATCGGCGGTGCCCTATCCGGGCGTTACTCTGGGCCAGGCCCTCGACACGCTCAAGTCGCTGGCCAGGGACGTGCTGCCCCAGGGGTATAGCATCGATTACGGCGGCCAGTCGAGGCAGTACGTTCAGGAATCGAGCGCTCTGCTGGTTACCTTCTTCTTTGCCCTGATAATCATCTTCCTCACACTGGCGGCACAATTCGAAAGCTTTCGCGACCCGTTCATAGTGCTCGTGAGCGTGCCAATGTCGATATGCGGGGCGATGATCTTTATCAGCCTCGGCGTGGGGGGCGCCAGTCTGAATATCTATACCGAGGTGGGCCTGGTGACACTCATCGGCCTTATCAGCAAACACGGTATACTCATCGTACAGTTCGCCAACGATCTTCAGCGCGAGGGCAAGAGCAAACGCGAGGCGGTGGAGCTGGCCGCCGGTATCCGTCTGAGGCCGATACTGATGACCACCGCGGCGATGGTGCTGGGAGTGGTGCCGCTGGTAACCGCATCCGGAGCGGGGGCCGTGGGTCGCTTCAGCATGGGCCTGGTGATAATGGCCGGCATTTCAATCGGTACGCTCTTTACCCTGTTCGTGGTGCCGGCGATGTACATGGTTATCGGTGCCGAACATCATAAGAAGGAGGAAGCGTAGCATGGAACGTTAAATACTTAATGGTAGTTCGTTCAATCCTGACGCAATAGTTCATCACGTATCTTATCCCGGTCTAAGTACGCAGTATCGGGATCGTTCAATTTGTTAAAAGCAATATTTATGTCAGCCTGTTCCTCTACGTAATAGTGGATGTAGGCTTTGTCTTTTGCATGAGAATTACTCTTACCTATACGCATCGTTTCTGTGTCTTATGGCAATCACATCAAGCGACGTATTTCGATCATCTATCGAATAGATGACTCTATAGTCCTCGATGCGTATACGCCAGAGGTTCTTAATGTACTTTAGCTTGACGCAGCCTCTTGGACGTGGTTCTTTCGCTAGTGCCTCTATTATGGAATATCTTTGAGACGAGAGGTTCACCAATGGATTCAAGCTCTTTGCGAGTTGAACGTGCAAAGGTGATTGAATAATCATCACCCACGGAGCTTTCCCTTTTGTATCAGCTTCTCTTTAACAGTCTCAAGGGATTCCCTTGGCTCGTCCTTGCGCTCGGATGCAATGATACCGTCATAGAAATCCTCCCATATATCGCCGTATTTTTTAAGGTCTATTACAACGGCGGTTCTGTCACCCTTGTCGTCCATTATGTATTGTATACCCTTCATACACCGCCTCCTTTAAGAATGCTCACTCTCTGGAAAAAGTAAGCGATAAATGCCGATGCCGCAAAAATGCCTGATTTCAAATATTTTATGGACATAGTTATGCTACATTCTTGTTAAGCTCCATTTTTTGATAAGGCTTTATCCCGCTCAACACTTCCTTGTATCTCTTCCGCAGAGGCTTGTATTAAGTGGCAGTGGCCGCCTTCCTAGATTGAGTACGCATCGTAAATCTCAAGAAGATAGGTGACATCTTTAACATCTTCTTCGTTTGAAAGAACTTGCCAAAATTTATCTTGGTGGCTCTGATCGTATTCAACGATCTGCCTTACGTCAATGCGATTTGACGTTGCTAAGATGTTCATCGCTGCAAACCCATGATTGAGTGAAAAAGCTTCAATAGATATATTACCTACTAAAATTGGCCTTCCGTTATAAAGCTTATTAGCTATCGATTGAAAGTAGTCACGATTTCTATTGTAGAGAAACACCGGTTCAGGGTACTCAACTTTTGGTAATCCAGAGATAAATTGAGCTCGAATATGAAAGAAGGTACTGTCGGATGGTAGTTGCAGAGATAAACTGCGATTTCGCGGATCTCCATCTCTTTTATCCTGTAAAGATGCTCTACCAACATTTACAGGGGCTCGTCCCAGCAATGTGATTTGCTCTATAAGTTCCGTGCATACAGGGCTTACGGCCGCGCGCATGTTATTGTCCGTACGGGTTTTGGAAAACTTGGCAAGTTTGACACCAGCGAGATCGCTTGGGATTTTAAGTTCCGCATCAACCTCACAAAGGACGAAGGTACGTTTCCTGCCTTTATTTCCAAGGAAGAGACCAAGTTCGATTAGCACATTGTCACGGGGACTGTTGTATCGTTGCCCTTGCGATTCGATGAGGTCGTCCGGAGTAAGTATCAAGACACCAAAATCAAACTGGTCAAGGGAACTCACCAATGCTTCAAGTGTGCCGTCTCCCAACCCGAAGACACCATGACTCCAGAGAGTCACTTCGGCGTCTTTTGTCAAGTGCCACTCTACCGCTCGAGCGATTTCTAAGCCCTCCGTAGATGATCCGATAAAAACAGTTGGTTTCTCCATAGTCAAAACCTATAGTACTCTTAGCGAATATAATTAGCTACAATGGTTTAATATTATCAAAATTTATGAGTAAAGTCAAGAATAATATAATATAGGGTGAAAAGTGGACATCAATTGCCGTTTTTCAGGACAGGACAAGATGCATGTTCAGGTTGTCGGCTCACATCAAAGCCTGTCACTGACCACTTGACCCTATTGGAAAGCCCCAGTCAATTTAAAATCGGTAAATATCTTTACGATGTCCTATTCGTACTACAAGTATAGCCATATCTGTTTCTATTATCGAATATACAATTCTATAATCGCCTACTCTAAGGCTTCTCAGATTCTTCCATTTGCCGTATAGTAACTTGCCTGATTCCGGTTGTTCCTTTAATAAATCGATCGCTTCGGCTATTTTCACTCTGTCGTTCCTTTGAATTGTGGATAGCGCTTTATAAGCATCCCGTTCAATCCTGACGCAATAGTTCATCACGTATCTTATCCCAGTCTAAGTACTCAGTATTGGGATCGTGCAATTTGTTAAAAGCAATATTTATGTCAGCCTGTTCCTCTACGTAATATCTGAGAGCTTCTTGTATGAGCCGACTTTTAGATCGATGGGTCATCTGGGCTAATTCTTCAAGCTGCTTAAGAAGTTCCGGTTCCAATCGGACTGAAGTTGGTTTTATTTGCGATGGCACTTAAGTAACCTCCTTGTAGTAACGTTAACTACATTGAATACATTATAATAACACGTTCAAGGATTATATTGGGAGAACTCACGCCAATACTTTAGCAATTGGCTTGATTCTTCAGCAATCGAAATTGATTGTAGATCGTTACAGGTGCAACCCTAACCGTTTTCATTGCGTTAGCCATGTGTCGCTTAATATCAAGTTGCGGTCAAACGAGTAAAGGACAAGGACAGACAAAAGATTAACACGAAAGACACGAAAATAACGAAAGACACGAAAAGGGACTATGCAATTCTGTACTTTTTCGTGCCTTTGTTCGTGCTTTTCGTGTTAATCTTTTGTCCTTTACTCTTTTGAATGCCATTTGGTATAAGCATGGATCTGCCGATAATGACCGGCTTTCCATCGGTACACTCTTTACCCTGTTCGTGGTAACGGCGATGTACATGGTTATCGGTGCCGAACATGCAAAAAAGCTCGTCAGGCAAAAGCGGCATGAACATCCCGTTTAGCAAGCGGTCGAAGAGATACCGGCAGGAGGTGCCGTAATGTGTGATGCCGGACGTCAATCATAAAAGTAACGTACTCTTGATAACTATAGATGACAATAGCTTATACCTGTTATAATAAAGTATAAGATGAAGTATGAGGTATATAGTATTTTAAGGTACACGGTACAAGAAAGGCGATAGTAGATGGCACAGTATAAATATAGAATGTTTACAGGGGGGAGCAGAGTTTACTGGGGATTTATGAAAACTGGCTTTGTCGAAATGCTCGGTGATGACTGCGAGCCTATCACTATAGATAATACCGACATGGCCGGTTCCCTGACGATTAACGAGACTATTAACGATATGAACGGTAACATACTGGCCGACGGGGATATCATCGAATACACTTCTTACGACAAGAGCAGGGAAAGAGCGGTCGTAAGGTTCAACGAAAACGGGAAATTATACTTTGACAACAGAAGTTACTTCGTTCCGTGGTATCTCGAAGACGTTGAAGTGGTAGGAAGCGTTAACCGTTTATGCGGTTTTAATTTTCGATGCGGTGCCGGCAACGCCTTAGGCGGTGTAGACGGCGTTCGATACGGCCGTCGATAGCGTTCGATACGACGCCGGCAATGTTCGTTACGGTGTTAATCCTCTTTACGGCGTAAACGAGTGACGGCGTCGTAACCGTCATTCGAACCTGAATTGCTTGCTCATAAATAGCTTGACACATACATCGACTGTTTTCGGATCGTAAAGCGTACCCCTTTTCGAGGTTATCTCGTCAAGGGCTTTTTGTACGCCTAGTGCCGCTCTGTAGGGGCGGTGCGACGCCATCGATTCCACGACGTCTGCAACGGCCAGGATTTTTGCCTCCGGCATGATCTCGTCGTTCCTAATGCCGATGGGATAGCCTGAACCGTCAATCCTCTCGTGATGCTGAAGTACGGCCTGGGCAACGGGCCATGGAAATTCGATTCTCTTTAAAATGTCGTATCCCGATTGAGAATGGGCCTTAATGATGTTAAATTCATAGTCGTTGAGTTTGCTTGGCTTGGAAAGTATCTCGGCGGGAACTACTATTTTACCTATGTCGTGGAGAAAACCCATAACTTTAATGCCTTCAATCCTGTCTTCGGAAAAGCCCATCTGTTTAGCCATTACGGATGCCAGGGCGGAAACCCTCCGCTGGTGTCCGGCCGTGTAAGGGTCTCTCATCTCTATCATGAGGATGATAGCCTTTATGGCACCTTCCAGGGTTCTTTCCATATTCAGCCGGCTTTGACTGAGGAGATCTTCGGCGTGTTTTTTATCGGTGATGTCCCTGCTTACGACCACGGCATGGGTTACGCTGCCCTTGGTGTCGACATAGGGGTAATAGGTAACGTCGAGAAATTTTAGACCCAGAGTGTGGAAATCGAACCACGCCTGGTAGTTGACTACGTTACCGGCAAGACAGGTATCCAGGTATTTCTTGATGATAAGGTTGAACGCCTCTTGTCCCCACACCTCCGATACGGAACATCCCACTACCTGTTCACGCGGCCTGCCATGGGCCTTGCTGTAAGATTCGTTTATCGCCTCGTAAACGTAGTTTTTATCGATGAGGGTCATGAACTCCCTGGATGTGTTAACTATGAACTCATACCTTTTCCATATTTCCTCGAGCTCCCTGTGCTCGCTGATGTCCCGGATTATGGCCAGGAGGCAATCTTTATCCTCAAGCCTGACCATTTTCAGTTGTACGTCGATCCAGAAAAAACTGCCGGAGCGATGTCTCGCAAGCCATTCGAAATTCTGAGGTTCTCCATTTATAGCCTTGTTCTTCAGGATGAGGGCGTTCGAATAATTATAAGGGAGTTCGCTTACGGTTAAAGCCTGTAAGTTAACGTTTATTGACTCCTGAGGGTTATAGCCATACATGTTGTAAACTTTTTCGTTAACGTCAAGAAGCGTACCGGTAGCGGCGTCATAAATGAAGATACAATCGTTGACGGAATTGAAAAGAGAATGGTATTTTCTCTCGTTATCCCTGGCAGTCTCCTGGCGTTGTAAGTTTTGCTTGATTATAGTCTCAAGCTCCAGGAGCCTCCTGTGAGTCTCCATGAGTTCCTTCAGCAACTCATCTTTTGTTTTTAGCGTATCTCTTATCGTGTTCACAGAAGCTACAATTCCAGAACTTACTTAGTTTTTATAACCGTCAATCAGCCTTACAAAAGCCCGATGACTTGTAAATATATCGGTTTTATCGATCTATTATATCAGAATCCGGAACAAAATATTCTCCTAATAATTTTTTTCATATAAAATCCATCGGGATTATTTTATAATAGATTGATTACGATGCCGTCATTTGGATTAAATGAACGGTTTTAACGACAAAGCAGCGGAGGTAGTATGCCTAAGGACATGAACAGGCGTGAGTACATAAGAGAAAACATACTATTACCCATCGCGGTCAAGGTCGTTTCACGGGAAAAGCAGAATCAGATAATGTCCAAGATATCCGGCAATGCAGTACTGGCGGATTTTCAGAGCCTAAACAATTTCAATGGTAAAAACGTCAGCGATTGGCTCACGGCAATGCAGGAGCGCTTTATGACGATGGTCAAAATCCTTCGGGAAATGGACGATTCGGAGGGGTTTACCTCGCTAAAATTCGTGGAAGTGAACATAAGCGGTGGCGGGATAAAGTTTTTTACCGATATTGCGTGCGAAGTTAAAGACATAGTAGAAATAAAAATAATGCTGCCCGTAATCCCTCCTCTGCCCCTGTACGTCTATGGAGAGGTGCTGAGGGTGGATAAGCATACAGACAACTATAAGGTGGCCGTCAGGTTCATCGCACTGAACGAAGACATCAGGAAGGAGATCGTAAACTTTATAACCCAAATCATAGACTTCGATTAAACTGCCGTCAAATCGAAATTCCCGTCAAATTACAATCTTAACCAATTTAAATCCTCACAATAATAACGCCGACTTCGTTATGAACTAAACGCATCGAACAGGCTTGCCAAAAAAGCAAGGCCTTCTTATACCCGGTGTTGCGGATTTGTCCAATTCGCTCCGCACTATGGAACCTCTTACTTATAGTATGGCGTGGGTTCCTATGAAGAGAAAAAGAATAATATCCATTTTATAGTGAAATCAAGTGGTTATAAAAACTATTGTACTGGCATGAATATTGCTTGATATAATAGAGATGAGAATAAAAGTGACCTTTGTAAGCAGCTACGAGGACGCGCAGGTTATGTTGAATTACAATTATACCCTGTCGTCTATGATTTACGGCATTACGGGAAGTTCGTCCATAGACTATTGCGTATATCTTAACACTAAGTCTAATGATCCACGAGGAAGGAGGTTTAAGCTTTTTACTTTTTCGAACTTGTTGTTCAGTAATTACAGGGTAGAGCAGAGGTATATTCGCTTTGGCAGGTGCACTATAGACTGGTTCGTATCCTCGCCGGTAGCGAGGTTCAAAGAAAACCTGTTATCTGGTATCGAGGGCAGGCGTTTTATAAATATAGGCGGGGTAAAATTAGACGTACAGAAAGTGGAAACAATCCAGGCTCCGGTTTTTAGCGGTGAAATGAAGTTTACCTGCATCTCACCTATTACGGTAACGGCAGGAAAATGCCCGAAGTGGAAATCACCACATTATATCAGGTATGACGAAGATGGCTTTTCCGAGGCGGTCAGGAAGAACCTGATTAAAAAATACGTCGTAATCCATGGAAAACAGCCGGATGACGACAGATTCGAGTTCGAGTTCGACAGCGAGTACATTGCAAGGAGGTGCGGTAAGATTCAGAAAAAGATTCGATTCATGAACACGGATATAGTAGGGTTTATGGCGCCATTTTCGGTAAAGGGCAATCCCAATCTGATAGAAGTCGGTTACCACTGCGGGTTTGGAGAAAAGGGAAGTATGGGGTTTGGCATGGCAAAGCCAATCTAGACGCGGGTACTCACGACTAGCATCTCGTTACCATTTTTCACGAACTCATAATCGGTCTTTCTTATATGGCAATAGTAGCCTCTTGCGTTTAGCTCTTCCATGACGGGACTAAGGATGGACGCCTGCCGTCCCTTAAAGTTTACCAGGGGGAACACTCGCACTTCCTTTGAGGCGATGCGAAGGGCTTCGCTTAAAACGTCGACGTGAAACCGAATGTCCAAAATATGTTCGTACAGAAACAGGAAGTGGGATATGAGGCAGAGGGTGAACCGCTTGTCTTCAAAACCGGTATGGGGAAGCCGGCAGTGCACGTAGCGTAAATCCCCGTAGGCTCTGAAGTCCCGGATAAATGCCGAGAAAGCGCGCTTTCTTTGATCTATCAAATCTCCAAGGTTTTTGAAGGGCCCATCCCACCTGTACATATGCATAAGTTCAGGCATCTGTCCCATTACGACGTCCATGTCGCGTGAAAACGCCGATTCTATGGTCTCATGGTTGCTGCCGTAAATTCTATCGGCTGCCGTTACTTTGTACCCCATGGCGTTTGCCTCGGCACAAAAAGAGCTGCACCCTGCGGCAAAGTCCAGAATATTTTCGCCTTCCATGTCGTGAGCGGCCAGGGAAAACATCGCCGAGTATTCGCTCATTGTGCGTCCTATAATGGCCGTGTCCGTTAGCTTTATTCCCCCGGCAGGGTTACTGCTTTCGGACGTCATTTTATATATCCATTATCTCTATAACATAACACAATGTTCGATTTTTTGCCGTCCTTGTCCTGTCCGTCATTCCGGCCAGCTCCGCCTGCCGACAATACCATGAATCCGGCTGATGGCTCTATCCGGAAAATGACGTATGTGAGGGGATGACGGTAAGGGGATGGAATGACGGCAAGGACAAGGGCAGATCCACCGTAGATCCGTACTGAAATTCATTTGCAATTATCTGAGTAATTACGAAATCTTTAAGAATAACATGCGGATTCCGGTATTTTATCAAATATCGGAGCTTTTGTTTTAAACAGGGAAGCAAGGTGAAAAGCATTATTTACAATAACCCGAAGTGCTTAAGCGCTTTTTTGAGGCCAGGGTTCTCAACGGCTGCTTCCTTAAGTGCTTTTTCAAGTAATTCGGTCCGCTCTTCGACTTCGTTGGTTTTTCGCACGGCAGGGGCAAGCGCCGTGCGTCTATCCCATAATACAAACCCCACTAAAAACACCATACCACTGAAAAATAGTCCAAAAAGTATTCCAAAGCCCCAGAGTATTAATGTATACATCTGGTCGAGCCGTTTATTCACGTCAGCTTTTACATCGTCAATTTTCTTGCCCATATCATCAATTTTCTTGCCCATGTCGTCAATTTTCTTGCCCATATCGTCAATTCTCTGGTTAGTGGCCTTCAGCCCGTCGTCAATCCTCTGGTTTGTAGCCTTCAGCCCCTCTTCAAGCCGGATCATGCGATCCCTATCCGACTGCGTAAAGGATGAATCTGCCGCGGAAGCGCTTGCAGCAGTAAAGGAGGCGCTTACTGTCGATATACAAAACACCATGAACGTCAATATCACTATGTTTCTCATGCTTGATTATAACATAAATAATGGTACAAGAGGAAAAAATGTTTAGGAACAGAAAGCTAAAGGCAACGGTGGGAATGATTACGATAAATGTAGCGCTGGTGTTGACTTGCGCATCCACCCTTATGGCGGGTACCGTCAATCTTCCGCAAACCGGGCAAACAAGCTGCCGGGATACAAGCGGCAGCAAGATCGCCTGTGCGGGTACCAGGCAGGACGGGGACATCAAAGCAGGAGTGGCCTGGCCGAGTCCGAGGTGTACGAACGCTGATGGGAATACACCGATCTCAGGGGATGTTGTATTTGGCCAGCTCAATGGATATGAGTAAGAGGGTGAACCGACTGTCCCTAAAACCGGTATGGGGAAGCCGGCATTGCACGTAACGTAAGCCTCCGTAGGCTTTGAAGTACCCGATAAATACCGAGAAAGCGCGCTTTCTTTGATTTATCAAATCTTCAAGGTCTTTGAAGGGGCTGTCCCACCTGTACATCGGCATAAGTTACGGCATCTGTCCCATGACAACTTCCATGTCGCGTGAAAACATGGCTTCTATGGTTTCGTGGGTGCTGCCGTAAAATCTGTCGGCTGCCGTTACTTTGTACCCTATGGCGTTTGCCTCGGCACAAAAAGAGCTGCATCTTGCGGCAAGGTCCAGGATATCTTGTCCTTCAATGTCGGGCCCGGCCAGGGAAAACATGGCCGAGTACTCGCTCATTGTGCGTCCTATAATGGCCGTATTTGTTAGCTTCATTCCTCCAGCCGGGATACTGCTATCAGGCATCATCTATTATCCTAAAACGTCAGTAGATTTCGTATCCACAAAGAGCGACAAGCCTTTTACTATTTCTTCAAGTTATTTGTAGACGGTTCCTAACAGACCGTCGAAGACTTTCCGCTGCAAAGACGGGTTAGGCGTCTGCCTATTTCTTTGAAAACCCTTTGATAACAGTGATAACCTCTTTGATTGCATCTGTGATCCCCGAGTTGGTTGTACGAGCCATCCGCTCGCGCTCTAGTTCAACGGTTGTCTGGTCCTTGGTAAGTATAAAGTTCCGTTCAGTTTTGGCGAGTTCTTCTGCCATCTTGATGCGAGAATTCTCGTTGTCTATACGCAAGGTGAGTTGCATTGCAATCTGCTTGGCTTCGATATTTGTTATTTCGTTCTGAAAGTACTTAATCTCACCAATGCTCTGCTTGTAGAGGCGAAGGAAAAAGTAGGCAAAAACCTCAATGAGAACGACGAGCGAAACACGAGGTACAAAGTAAGCCAGAAGCTCAGATGCAGAATGGGTAGCTGGGGTATTGAACACGGTTAAGCCAAGAACAAGGAGGCCAGCTATGGTTGTCAATATTCCAATTATCAAGTTCAGAGTGCCTCGTTGTTTTAGGTCTTGAACCTCCTCCCTTAGTCTGCGCCTATTGCGGTTAAAGCGTTCATCAAAGCTTTCCTCACGGACCTGGGCGAGTACTAACTTTTTAATGTCAGATACGTAGCTCTGCAGAGATTCTGATTCGAGCTTTAATTGGAAATTGGATAGCACTCGCGCCTTATAGGCTTCTGTGAACTCAAGAGCACTCTTACCTCCGTTTTTTAGATCTTTAAAGATGTCAGATATCTCGTCGAGGTTAAGAAAATATTTATCAGCATCAATAACATCGTCTCGATTGTTTACGCTCGGTTTGAGGTATAATGCGAACACCGCCCCGAGTGCCATAAAAAGTAGGATTAAGATTAGTCCGGCGAAATATTCATTCTTGATACTGCCATGGAAGAAAACGTAGATTAAGATTAAGGGTAAGACTAGGCCCATCGCCACTCCCCCATATATGAATATCCAACGACGATAGATTGTCATAAGCTTTGATAAGCTCTCATATTTAGTTATTTGGCGTTGTAGTTCTAGTTGTAGTTCTTTATGATGGTAATTCTTTTCGTACGGTTCAGCCATGGTATCTCCTTAAACTCCAAAATATTATTAACCAGCTTTCTGCATATATTAACATATGGGTGGTTACAGATAGGATACATATTGAAATAAAATGAAAAAATATAAATATTTTATAATTTGCCTATCTGCTTCACTCTCGCAGGCAGAGGATGTTACGTTTCTGACCATATTCCAGGCTTTATCATCCCCCACCTCGGACAAGTAAAACCATCATGCCACCTAAGTTGGTGTAAATATTGGCAATAAGCTTCCTCCGATGAGAATTGGCTCTCAAATTCTAAAATCGTTTTGGGGTAATCCTAGATATACTTAAGAAACTACGAGTATATAATAATATATGTTGATTTCGAATTGGAGTAAAACAAAAGGCGAAGATTAAAAGGGCTACCCTCTACAGCTCACCATAGTGAGGCCCTCAAACAGCATAAATCACGCTAAATACCTGTCTTTACTCATTCTACGAGGTTTTTAACCTTCCGACTCTTAAACTCTTGTTAAAAAGTGTGGTAAATACCATTTATCAATAAAATATGTCTTGACATGAATGTTAATAATATGATTTAATCATTAGGAAGGTAAATACATATACTGTTACCATAAAAGAGTAGATACTATTAAGAGGTAGAGGTTGAACTTTCTGCATAGCGGGAAGCTAGCCTTATTTAGAATGGGAGAGTACGCAAATGGGCTAAAGGTAATGGACAGTAGAAGAGAAGCTTTCGATCGTAATGGAAGGGCTGAATGGGAGCATTACAAGTTGTTGTGGATAAGGAGGAAGTGTGGGTAGCTCATCTCCAGCTTGATGAACATTTGATATATTCCGAATTTAAGGCTTTACAGAGGATGCCTTAATCTGGATATGTTTTGATAACCAGGTACTTTCAAATACGATAACATGACGATATTTAAAAGAATAATGGAGGGATAACAATTATGAATAATACAAAAAATGCAATTTCACATACATCAAACAATGATAAAAAGATTACCTGTAGGGATGCCATTAAACGTATCGCTCTCAGTTCCCGCGGATTACCTGTATTACCTGCAAATTCAAATGACGCGTTTGTCAGCTCCAATGATATCACCGCCTACTACTCATCTTTCTATACCTCCTATTCCTCCTCCTATCAATCCTTCTATACCTCCTACTCCTCCTACTACTATTCCTCCTACGCCGACATCTACTCTTCCTATTCCTCCTACTCCTATACTTCCTTATACACCTCTTACGCCTCCTATTTTTGAATATTATTCTTAATTCTTAATTATGGAAAGATGGATGATTGAAGATTAGCATATGCCAAATATATTATTAACACAGAGATGTGTACGCACATGCCCATATTGTTTTGCGAAAAAGCATATGTCCGAATCACTTTCAGATGATATGCTTTCGTGGAAGAATCTAATATATATTGCAGATTTAATAGAAAATTCCGGAGAGCGTAATATTTCTCTTTTAGGAGGAGAACCAACGCTTCATCCGAAATTCATTGATTTTGTAATTTATTTAATCGAGCGCAATTTTAATATAGTAGTTTTTACAAGCGGTATTATGTCTGAAAAATTATTACATGAAGCTAGTACCATTTTGGCCAGGGTACCTGAAGAAAGATTATCATTTGTGTGCAATTTAAACGATCCAAAGCAATCTCCTATTGCAGAGAACGAGAGTGTTAAACGTTTTCTCGAACGATTTGGACATCGTACTAGTGGAGGATTTAATATCTATCAAAAAAATTTTGATATAGGATTTTTATTTCAATATATAAATCGTTATGGTCTTAAGCGTAATGTAAGACTTGGAATGGCACATCCAATTCCTGGTTTAAAAAATAAATTTGTAGCTATAGAAGAAATGAGAATCATTATAGAACGTCTGTTTAGTTATGCACCTACAATGGAAAGGTTACGAATCAAACCAGGTTTTGACTGTGGGTTTACGATGTGTTTATTAAATGACACACAACTTGGATGGCTTTATAGGCTAACAGGAGGCACCACTAAGTTTGGTTGCGGTCCCGCAATAGATATTGGACCCGAGATGTCTGTGTGGTCATGTTTTCCTTTATCTTCATTTCATAAAAGATCGGTTTTTGAATTTGATTCTATGAATGAGATAAGACATTTTTATATGGAACTACACAAAAAAGTCAGGATAGAGGTTGGCGGTATATTCGAGGAATGTGACGATTGTAAATATCGGGAAGAAGGTAGTTGTCAGGGAGGATGTCTTGGACATATTCTATCACGTTTCCAAAATGAGGCAAATATACGTATGCCCGAGATTTATGTATGAAACGTATATTAGTTTGCCCATTTAAAGAGGAACTAATATCACAAATAAATGGAAAGGCTTTAGTAATATGTTTAGATGACATTTATAAAATTGAACAAGTTGTCGATATTGTAAATAATCATAACAAGTTACACTGTGCTTTAATAAATGCAAAATATTCTTTAACTGCGATTTCATTTCAAAATAACTGGAGAGATATACCTATTGCACTATATGTATCGGATATGGGAAGTTTTTTGGAACTGGTTCCAAAACTACCTGTCCTTAGACAACTTGACATAAGAATTTATTTATCCGAGAATATTGAACATACTTATACTAATATTATGCTCTTATCTTCATTGGGGATTTGCACCGGATTGGTAATCGATCGAATAAATTCGGATTGGGAAGCTATCAATGATTTGATGCATTATGCTATTTATGGCAAATCAAGCCATGCACCAATAGAACCATTTCATTACATAGCCTCTAACTATAATAAAAATAAACCAACAGACTTTGGCTCAGTTTACTTTGAAAATCCAGGAAAATATTTACACGTTAATGAAGCAGGCAATGTAGCATTATCCGATAAAGAGTTACAATCCGAAAGTTTTGTAGCCGATAGTCTGAACCAATTAGATAATATTGAGAATTCACCGGTTTATATTGAACGTATTAATGCTTGGAGAGAATATTTTATTAAATCGGATGGATGCGCATATTGTCAGGGATGGAGAGTTTGTTTGGGTAAATTTTCTGATAGACCGGATAGCCAAAAAAAAGAGTGTGAAAAGTTTTTTGTTGATTTAATGGAAGCTTCCGAATATTTTCAATCAAGACAACAAGAAAAGAAGAACTTGTGGCAACTATAATATTTAAGCCTACCGAAAGATGTAATTCGAATTGCTTGTATTGTGATGTAGTAAGAAAACATCGCACGGTTACTACAATGTCTATTGAGACATTAGAGCTTGTTTTTATTCGAATCAATGAATATTTATCAGCAAAGACCGAAGAGAAAATAACACTCATTTGGCATGGTGGTGAACCTTTGCTTTTAGGGGTTGAATATTTTAATAATGCTTTGAAGTTTCAAAATAGACATTGTCCCGACACAAAATCCCGAATAGAACATGCTATACAATCGAATATCACTTTATTTTCGGAAGAATATGCAGATATTTTCAGAAAGATTGGTATCAGCAATGTTGGTTCTAGTTTTGACCCGGAATCTAACGTGCGTGGACCAGGGCAAAATATTGATTCTGATAAGTATAACCGCATGTATATGAAGGGTGATAGTATTTTATCAGCCTGCGGTTTTGGTAGTGGTTTAATATACGTGGTTACAAAAAAATCTTTAAATAATCCATTGAGGACTTTTTTTTTCCTGACTAATTTGAAACTTAAGGGAGCAGTTAATATGAACCCCGTTCTTGTATATGATGAAAAACGTATGAATATTGCTATCACGCCTGATGAATATGTAGAATTTCTTGGAGCAATATTTCCAACATGGTGGGAACATAGCGACAGATATCCTGAAATTAACCCATTCAAATCATTGACAAAAAACATTAAAAACAGACAACAAAGCTTAGGATGTGCAGACTCAGGGATGTGTGCATATAGTCACGTTAATATTGCGCCGGATGGTGAAGTGTCTCATTGTGGAAGATCCTCTGACTGGGACATACTACCTTATGGTAAAATCTATGACCGCACGTTAATAGAAGTTTTTGCCGATGAACAACGTAAAGTGTTATTCAAACGTAACGAAGTTCTGTTAGAAGGAGAATGTAAGAGATGTCGTTTCTGGACAATTTGCCACGGTGGATGCCCATTGGATGCTTACTCAGAACATAAATCTTTTATGCATAAAACTAAATGGTGTATAGCCAAAAGAGGCTTTATCGAGAAATATTTTGAACCAATAACTGGGTTAAGGTTTGAGCCTTATGCAGAATAACTTAAATGATAAGGAAATCTGGATTAATCCTCTTGGTGGACTTGGTGATACGCTTATGGTATCTGGTGTTTTAAAGATAGCAATTGAAGATAATCCATCACGAATATTCAATTTAATAAGACGCACCAAGTATCTAAGTATATTAAAGGGACATCCGGCAATTTCTATAATTGGCTATCCACCAAAATATTCAAATATTAT
Source organism: Nitrospirota bacterium (assembly GCA_015233615.1). GTDB lineage: Bacteria > Nitrospirota > Thermodesulfovibrionia > Thermodesulfovibrionales > Magnetobacteriaceae > JADFXJ01. The sequence goes on along the minus strand of JADFXJ010000006.1, from coordinate 28,395 downwards.
TGGGACCGACTATTGGAGCAAAGAAAAACTAGGTACTGATAATCAACGTGCATTTCAGGTTCTTGCAAGAAATTTTGGACTAATAACTCCCGTAGATGAAAAATTATATCTTCACGGAGAACTTGAATCCGATCCATTGCTTGATAGCATTATTCCATGGCAAAGAAAAAATATAATTATTGCACCTTTTTCAGATTCATCAAGAAAGGCAATGCATCCGCAAAAATGGCACAACTTAGTCGAAAGATTAAAGAGTGTGGATGTATTAATAATACAAGTAGGGAAAATTGATGAACTGCATATTAAGAATGCATACTCACTTCTTGGTATTACCACACCAAGACAGCTTATATCGCTTATAAAAAAATGTGATATTGTTATTACTAGTGATAATTTTATTATGCATGCAGCCCATTTAGTTGGTATCCCTGCTGTTGTTCTTTGGGGACCTACTGAACCATTTGTATATGGTTATAAAGAGCAAAGGCATCTAAAATCTCCTCAAATCTGTAAATTAGCTACGGAATGTATTGGACCTAAATTTGCCAATAATTATGCGAAACCATGTCCTTTGGGAGAAAAGCTGCACTGTATGAATCTAATAGAATTAGATGATATTTATAGTGTTGTAAAGGAAATAATGTAGGTTTAATCCGTAACTCCGTTTAGTTTACGTAATAGGAGAGTTTTTTCAAGCATCGGAGAAAGTTTCATTTCGGAGGAGAGCTTGGCGAGGTAAACATTATGAGAGCAGGCAAGTTGAGGTTTATGCCGTAAAGGAAAACGATGAGTGGATTGTGATTACGGTAATAACCCGATATTTTTAACGAAAAGAGGGCTTTGATGAAAATAACCTATGATCCAAGGTATAATATTGCTTACTTACGGTTACAAAAGAAAGTTACCGAGGTTGAAACAATAAAAATAAGCGATGAAATTAACATCGATATAGCTCCTGACGGCACAATTTATGGGATAGAATTGTTAAATGCCAATGAACAAATCGGAAAAGAGGACAAAGGAAACCTTCTTGTAGTTAATGAGGCAACGGGAGAGGAGACGGAGATCGTTTTGGCGGGTAGAGTTAGGGCTCGTTCAGAAATAAGTGAGCCATGTGGCTTGTCTTTTTGCCCACCCGCTGCGTTGCGTAAAGGCTTGTGTACATCTTGATCATCGGGTATAATTAAATTGGCCTATCCGCTTGACTCTTGTAGCCATAAGATTTAATATAGGGGTATGGATGATCATACGGCGGCAATTTGGTGCCATCAGGATGATTTCAGATGGTGGGATGAAGCGTGTCGGGGTAACAAGAGTCAAGCGGATAGGCCGATAATTAAAAAGTATAGTAGTACGGCAGGCTGTGATTAATGGACAATAATTACAGATTGTATGTAGCCCTGAACGTTTTAAACAGGCTCATGAGTTCATTTATAGAAAACCGTCTCAGGGAAATCTACGGTGAGAACTGGTGGGCTGAGGGCGTTGATAAAGTTGTTTTTCAATCGTCTGAGCCCTCCGGCATCAACAGTCCGCAAATATTGGCAATCGAGCATTACCGGCCCATTATAGAGTACCATTGGCATAAGTGTTTCGTCGACACCTTCGGCGATATCGACAAAGTTACTGGCCAGTTAAACGATATCGGAGATATGCACGGCAGAATTGCTCCCGGCTACCCGTCTTTGAGCGACAACGATACGCGGCGCTACCTCGACACGATGGAAAGTCTTGCCGTAGGTATCGACGCCGCTTATGCCGGCGAGATAAGCAGGCTTAAAAACGATATAGAAGATATGCAGAAAACCGAAAGCCGTTATATCGATATAAAAAAAATCACCGATGAGCCCCGGTGCGATACCGTAGACGATATAGAAAAACTTCTCTTGGCCAGAGAAACGATCGAAAAGAAGATACAGGAAATATATTATAGATGTATTACCGTGATGTTCACTGACCTTCAAAATTCCACCGGCATCGCCAACAAGGAAGGCGATATAATTGCCAGGCTTGTAATAAAAAAGCATGACGATATCGTTTTGCCTTTAATTAAAGCTACCGGCACGTTGGTAAAGACTATCGGAGACGGCACGCTGTCATATTTCTCCGGCGCCGATAACGCACTGGCTGCGGCTATCCGGATACAGAAAGACTTGAAGCACTTCAATAACGAAACACAATTCAAGCCGCCGCTCCGTATTCGCATAGGGCTGCACACCGGAGAATGCATCGTGGAAAATAATGACATCAAGGGCAGTGTAGTCAATATAGCCTCACGTTTCGAGTCTATCTCAAATCCCGGTGAGATCTACCTGTCGCAGAATACGTATAACGCACTGTCGTCCGAAAAGAAAAAACTATGCCGCTATTTACGCGACGCGGCGCTTAAAGGTATCGTAGATGAAACATTCAGGGTTTACGGGGTAATCCGGGATGGATGGGAAAAAGAAACTATAGCCGGCGCTAACGACCAGTCTTCATTACAGAGCACGGAGGAAAAAGAAGATACAACCGTTACGGTCAGCCTGCCTTCATTACGGTTAAAGGATAACCCCGAAGTCATATTATATATTAAATCGGAGGAAGTGCTGATAGGACGATTGAGCGAATGTAATCTCAGGCTGGAAGATCCATGTATATCACGGCGCCATGCAATGGTTTATTTTAGCCGGAATAATTATTTCATACAAGACCTCAACAGCAAATTAGGAGTATTCGTTAATGGACGGAAGGTATCGGAACAACGATTGCACTCCGGCGATGTTATTCTAATAGGTAAACAGGCAATAATTTTCACAAATCCCGCACAAGAAAGCAACGGCTTTACCGACACTGACCCCGCCATTGGAAACATCGGTAAAACGAGTGGACGGTTCCTGCTTATAAAAATTACCGCATCGGGTGAGGCGAAGGAACGCTACCCGCTGACGCCGGATGGAGTGACAATAGGCAGAGACGGGGAAAACAGTGCGATTCGGCTCGATGATTCTAGCGTATCTAAAAAGCATGCCAGGATATGGCTTGAAAAAGAGAAGGTTTACGTCGAAGACCTTAACAGTAGAAACGGTACCTTCGTCGGCGATAAGATGATTCCCGCAGGCAAGGCAATTGAATTACCGACGGGAAAGATCATCAAAATAGGCAATTCACAATTTATGGTATTCGATACCGACACAACTATGGATTCGGACGCGTGTTGAAAGTCGTCGGTATTTTCGGTGCGGGAATCGCGCCCCTGCGAGTGTGCATAGTCGGAGGGGTGCGAGTTCCCTTCAGACGTACGCTCTCCTGCCTGTAACCGAATGTAACTGCGTCGCCGCTATGATGGGTGGAAAGCTTCGGTAAGTGAAGAGCCAGTCCGCCTGGTGGCCGTTCAGTCGACTTTTTTAAATTTATCCTTCGTGGCACCGCAGATTTCGCACTCGTCGGGAGCGCTGCCCTCGACGGTATTTCCGCATACCTGGCAGACGTAGTAGTCGGTGGTTTCGTTTTTACCAAGGTTGTCGAGTGCCTTCTTATAAAGGGCCGCATGGATTTTTTCGACTTCGTTGGCGAATCTGAAGGATATTTTGGCCTCGGTCTGGCCTTCTTTGGCGGCGGTGTCGAGCATGGCCGGATACATGCTGGTGAATTCGTATGTCTCGCCGGCTATGGCTGCCTGAAGATTGGCAATGGTTTCTTTGACGCCATCCATCGCCCGAAGGTGGTTGTGTGCGTGGACGGTTTCGGCCTCGGCTGCGGCCATGAAGAGTTTGGCTACCTGGGCGAACCCCTCATCCAGAGCCTTTTTGGCGAAAGCAAGGTACTTCCTGTTTGCCTGAGATTCGCCGGCAAACGCCTCCTGCAAGTTGTCCTGTGTTTTTCCCATCTTTACACTCTCCTTGAATTAGTTTGTAACGATTATTATATCATTATTATAGCTATTTCGATAAGAAATATTTTGGATTCAGACTGAAATCACCTCATAATAATTGCATATTATACAAAAACCGATAAAAATAGCGGCTTGTAAAAACAGTTGACACGCGGCGTAACCATTTGTTAGATTACTAGTACAGTTATAGATTAGAATTATAGATTCGATAAGATTAAGGAGTCCCCACTTAGTTGGCCGCAAATGAACGGGATAATGAGGAGAACGCCACTTTCTCCCTGAACGTATTTGCCTCGGAAGGCAATAAATATCAAATAGACGATACATTTCACGTACCCGAAGGCTATTACGAGGATAAGCTTATCGTAATGCCGTCTTCTGCGGATAAACTATACGTTTACTGGGAGATTACGCCGGAGCTCGTCGCCGTCGGAAACCCTGAATGTGTCTTTTGCTGGAATAATATCGGCCCGGCACCTTTAGTCCTGAAGATCTTTGAGTTTAAAGACGGTGGCGTAACGGAGTTTTATTCGGACGGGATACAATGCCGTAACGGTTCCGGGCATCTGCAATACAAGCATGGCTTCAATCCGATGGTAGCGGTTATTGGCTTTTACGAGGGATTGGAGTTTTGCGATATTCTGTTGTCAAGGACCATATACTATCCGGCATACAGGTTTAACCTCAGGAAGGATGATTTCTGGATGAAGAGGATAAAAGAGGCCGCTTCGATGAAACGGCTTTCGGACAACGTAGCTGCAAGCCTTGAAATGGCTAAAAAGATCGCTATGGAAATGGGTTTGCCGCCGGCACCGGAAACGTCGTCTGAGGCACAGCCACCACAGATGCAGCCGCAAGCGGCTCAACCAATCCGGTCATCCGGCTGGTCATCCGGTATGCTTGTTAAAAACGGCATTCATACCACGTCGTCAGTTGCGTCGTCGGAAACCTTTTATACCGGTACGGAAACGAACGGTACCGGCCGGGGAAGACTAAGTTGACCATGCCCGTCGGATACTGGATACCGGTGCTTCACAGCCACCTGCCTTTCGTAAAGCACCCCGAGTATGATTATTTTCTTGAAGAGCACTGGCTTTTCGAAGCGATAACCGAGACGTACCTGCCCCTGCTTGCAAACATGAAGAGGATGGTGGACGAAGGTATAGATTTTCGTTTGACCACGTCCATTACGCCTCCTTTGGCCGAGATGTTCGATGACGGATATTTGATGAACCAGTACCTGAAACATCTCGACAAGCTGATAGAGTTGACGGAAAAAGAGGTGAAGCGTCTTAGCGGAAATAGTGAATTCTACGGTGTCGCAACTTTTTATAATGAGAGGCTTTTAAAGATCAAGTCTTTTTTCGTTAACGATCTAAACTGCCGCATCCTTGAAGGTTACAGGCATTTCAGCGATCTCGGCAAGTTGGAGATTATCACATGCGGTGCAACACACGGGTTTTTACCGCTTCTTAGCGTAAACCCCAAATCGGTTGAGGTTCAACTGGAGGTTGCCGTCAGGTCCCACAGGAAGCACTTCGGTAAATCCCCCAGGGGTATATGGTTGCCCGAGTGTGCTTATTACGAGGGGTTGGATGCACTGCTTGGCAAGTACGGCATACAGTTTTTCTTTCTGGACACTCACGGCCTCACACTCGGCCGGCCTCAACCAAAGTACTCCGTCTATGCTCCGGTCTACACCCCTCACGGGGCGGCCGCCTTCGCCAGGGACCCCCATTCGGCCGAGCAGGTATGGAGTTCCAAATTTGGTTACCCGGGAGACCCTCTGTACAGGGATTTTTACAAGGACATTGGGTTTGACCTCGCCTTCGATTACGTAAAACCTTATATCAGCCCGGACGGTATCAGGGTCTATACCGGTATCAAGTATTACAGGGTTACGGGAAAGACGGAGGAAAAACTCCCATATGACCACGCGGCGGCCTATGAAAGGACTAAAATCCACGCTAAACATTTTTACGGGGAAAGGATAGGGCAATTAGCCAAGCTAAAGGCCGTCATGGACAGGACGCCGGTGATTGTTTCCCCCTATGACGCAGAGCTCTACGGGCATTGGTGGTTCGAGGGGCCGGACTTCCTTTACCACGTATTTTGCGAAGTAGCGGCAGAAAAAGCGATTCAGCCTTTAACCCCGGTAGAGTACCTCGATCTGTACCCTCAAAACCAGGTCGTCTCACCGTATCCTTCCACCTGGGGAGCTGGCGGCTCTTACGAGGTATGGCTTAACAAGGATAATTCCTGGATATACCGCCACCTCCACCATATGTCGGACACCATGGAAGCTCTCGCCAACAAACACATGGCCGATGATATCGCCATTAATAACCGCGTTCTCAATCAGCTCCTGCGCGAGCTGCTACTGGCACAGAGCAGCGACTGGGCCTTTCTGATAACCATGGGTACGGCCGTACAATATGCCGAAAAACGGACTAAGGAGCATATCTCGAATTTCAACAGGCTCCTCGATGGCTTTAACGCTAACAAACCGGACGTACAATTCCTCGAGTGGCTCGAATACAAAAACTCGATATTTGCGGATGCCGATTTTCGTGTATTTGTGACGAATTATACGGAAAACCCAAAATCCGGCAACTTAACCGGTAAGATTTAATACCAGGGAAAAAGCATTTAACCACGAAAAACACGAAAAGCACGAAAAAAGACAGAGGCATAATATTTTTTCGTGTCCTTTTTCGTGCCTTTCGTGTGGTTCGTGGTAATCTTCTGTCCTCTCTCGTCCTTACAAACCAAGTCTCTTCTTTTTCAGCCTGAGCGAGTTACTCACCACCGAAACCGAACTGAATGCCATGGCAAGGGAAGCGAACATGGGGTTTAACGTCGGGCCTCCAAAGACCGCCAGCACTCCCGCGGCGACGGGTATCCCCAGTACGTTATAAAAAAAGGCCCAGAAAAGGTTCTGCTTAATGGTTCCGATGGTCAGGCGCGACAGATGTATCGCTTCCACGAGACTCATGAGATCCCCCTTGATCAGGGTTATGTCTGACGCCTCTATGGCGATATCCGTGCCCGTGCCTATGGCTATTCCCACGTCCGCCTCCGCCAGTGCGGGTGCGTCGTTTATGCCGTCACCCACCATGGCGGTTATCGAGCCTGCGGCTTTGAACTGCCTGATTACGTCAAGCTTCTGTCCCGGCAGCACGTTGGCTAAAACGCGGTCGACGCCCGCCTTTTGTCCTATGGCTTCGGCCACCACCGCGTTGTCGCCGGTAACCATGACTACCTCGATTCCCATGGCTTTAAGCGCTTTTATAGCGGCGGGAGACGTCTCTTTAATCGTGTCGGCTATGGCGAAGACGGCCTTTAGTTCGCCGCCTATGGCCATTAACATGACGGATTTGGCTTCACCGGAGAATGTATCGATAACTTGCGAGGCGGCGGAGACGTTTATGCCCTCGCCGGTAAACATATTTATACTTCCGATGATGATGTCGCCATTGACAAGATCGCCATTGACAAGGAGGCCATCCACTCCTTTAAGGCGCCCCCTTATGCCTCCACCGGTAATGGAGGAAAACGATTCGGTATCCATGAGTGGCAGCCCCTTTTGCATTGCAAGGCCCACGATGGCTTTACCCAGGGGATGCTCGGAATTTTTTTCGAGTGAGGCGGCCATTGTAAGGGCTAAATCTTCAGGCAGCGAACAGTCCAAAACGCGGACGTCCGTCACAGAGGGTTTGCCGGTGGTGATGGTGCCGGTCTTGTCCATGATGACGGAGCGAATCCTGTAAGCGTTTTCGAGGGCCCCGGCGTCCTTTATGAGTATTCCTCTCATGGCGCCCCTGCCGGTGCCCACCATAATCGCCGTAGGCGTGGCAAGCCCGAGCGCGCAGGGACAGGCTATAATCAAAACGGATATGAAGTTCATCATTGCGAAAGTAAAGGAGGGTTTTGACGGCAGGAAGTACCACGCAGCGAAAGTTACTATGGATATGGCAAGCACGGCGGGAACGAATACCGAGGCTACCTTGTCGGCAAAACGCTGTATGGGTGCCTTGCTCCCCTGGGCATCTTCTATGAGCTTTATAATCATGGCAAGGGTGGACTCCCTGCCAATCTTCGTAGCCCGCATGTGAAGGACTCCGAGAAGGTTTACCGTGCCACCGAAGAGGTTATCTCCGCGTCTTTTTTCGACCGGCAGGCTCTCGCCCGTAAGCATGCTCTCGTCCACGGACGATTCGCCGTCCACCATAACGCCGTCTACGGCAATGCGCCCGCCCGGACGTACGAGTACCAGGTCGCCCGATATTACGTCGTCCACGGAGATTTCCCGCTCTACGCCGTCTCTTACCACTAGGGCCGTCCGGGACTGTAAGCCTATAAGTTTTCTTATCGCCTCCGAGGTGCTGCCCTTAGCCCTGGCTTCGAGGAACTTGCCAAGAATGATGAGCGTGATTATAACTGCGGACGTGTCATAGTAAACGTGGGCGATAACGCCGCTTCTCTCGAAGAGTGTGGGAAAAAAAGTAGCCAAAACACTATAGAAATACGCAGCGGAGGTGCCTATTGCAATGAGCGTGTTCATGTTTGCGTTCAGGTGCCTTGCCGCGGAGAGAGCGCCTCTGTAAAAGCGCAAGCCAGGCCAGAACTGTACGACCGTTGCCATGGCAAACATAAAATACCGGTTCGATAATCCCGGCACGTTTGCCATGCCGCCCAGTGCTATAAAGGCGCCCATGACTCCACTTACTATCAGGTGGAGCCGTAGTGAGCCGAACTCCTTGTTTCTGGCCTCTTTTTCCCTGTCGGACGTGCTCTTGTCCGAATCAGCCTCCGCACCGTAGCCGGCATCCTTAACGGCCTTTACGAGGTCGCCGGCACCGGCTACCGTAGATATGTATTGTACGCGGGCGCGCTGGGTTGCGAGATTTACGGATGCCTCGATAACGCCTTTAACGGATAGAAGTGACCTCTCTACCGCCGAGGAACACGCGGCACACGTCATGCCCGTGACACGGAGATCCGCCGTCGTAAGCGCTACGTCGTAGCCCTCGGCCCGTATTACGTCTATCATATTGGCTGCACTCCAGTCTCCTTCCATTTCTACTACCGCTTTTTCGGTGGCGAAATTAACGTTTGCGTCTTTTACGCAAGCCTGGCCCTTCAGGGCTTTTTCCACTGCCTGAGAGCAAACTGCGCAGGTCATCCCCTTTACGGGTATAGTTACAGAAGTTATCGAAGTCGCGGCGTCGTCCATATTCAATAATTTTACTTGCTAATTTGGTGGTAATTTGATTATCATTTCAAACAGCTAATTTGTATTATGCATCGTATAATCGTATATATGAATCGTAAACGTTAGTGTATCGCCATATAGAGTTTAGAGCATTTTAATGATAACATATTGTTGGCAATAAATAAAGGGCTAAGAGGGTTATTATAAGGGATTGAATTGGATTAGCCGTCGAAATGGCTAGCTAGTTAACTAAAATATTTAGCCGCAACGGGCCGTTTTAAAGGGCCACGAAGATTTTTTGGGATGCATAGGACATCTCTTAATTAAACAAGGAGGAAAAAATAATGAAACAACCAGAAGTTGATCAGGACCTCTGTACATCGTGTGAGACCTGCGTGTCTTTATGTCCGGACGTATTCGAAATGGTGAATGACAAAGCCTTCGCAGCTCATCCTGAGAAATGCGATACCTGTGACTGCCAGGAAGCGATAGACACCTGTCCGGTAGAAGCTATACACTGGTTATAATAAACTGACTTCGGAGTAAGTTAGTAGTAAGCCAGGAGTAAGTTAGTTTAGAGTTAAACCTTTAAATCAAGCTTTTGATGTAGTTAAAAAAGGGGCTGCCTTTGCGGTCCCTTTTTTAACTACGACACCTTTTCATATTGGGCAAGCTTGTGCTGCCTGTTATACGGCCTCTGTAACCGCTCAACATAACCTTCGGAATACTGGCGACCCCCTAATATACTCTTAAAAATGGCCTTAACTTATTTACTGAAATTTCGTGGAAATTGCCGAAAAGCTTTTTCTGCGTAATATTTTCTATTGACATGAGGGAAGTGAATATGTTACAAAATTGTAGAAATTTCTATACAAGGCGAATCCAAGTAAATTATTGGAGGAATTCTTAATTCAGTTTTCAATTGGTGTGCATAGCATCGAAATTCTTAATGAAAGGAGGCCGGATATTGAGTTTGTTTGTCACAGTGTACCCGTGTCAGGAAGTTATTGTCGTAAGTTAGCGGATAGTTTTTAATCTCCGGTAACTTTGTGACCTTATTATTTACGTGGGTTTAGTTACTTATAAGGAGGCATGACTTTATGGAAGCAAAGAATTCAGGATTGAGTGAAGACTGGCTGGCTCTAGTACTTGGTTTATTTATTTTTATTCTTTCTCTTGGGGTTTTTGGCGGGATGGACATTTTAGGATGGGGTGTCGGCAACAAGATATGGACCGACCCGTCAAAGGGCCTCTTCCCGATATCGAAGTCATACCAGTCGGTCAAAGGGGATATAAGCAAAATCGAAGGTAAGAAACTCACTCTGAAAAAGGCTGACGGCACGGAAGATACCATTACCGTGCAGGAGGAGACGTCGGGCCTCAAAGTTGGTGACAAGTACGAAAAACATGGTATATCCGGCTTCATTTCCCTCGTAATGACTTACCTTGCCATGCTTTTGTTAATGATGGCCGGCGCCTGGCTTATGAAAGCAAACATAGGCAAGTTTGCCATAGGATTTACGGTAATTTTTTGGTTAAGCTACTTATGTTGGTTTCTCGGCAGTTTTGCGTACTTTGCGGCTACGAAAAACCAGCTTGCGACGTTCAAAATCCCCTGGGCTCTCAGTCTTACGGGTGAGGGAGGGTTTGTAATTGCACTTATTTTAGGGCTAATCGTCGGTAACTTCTTCCCCGGGCTTGCCACCTATTTAAAAGAAGCTGCGAAACCGGAGCTTTACATAAAGACCGCCATAGTTATTATGGGCATGGGGTTGGGCCTGACGGCGGCGAAGTCGTTCACTCTTGCGCAAGCGGTACTGTTTCGCGGGTTATGCGCAATTGTCGAGGCCTACCTCATCTATTGGGCGCTAGTGTATTACATTGCCCGCAAGTACTTTAAGTTCAGCAGCGAATGGGCAGCTCCCCTGGCCTCGGGTATATCGATTTGCGGCGTGTCCGCGGCCATTGCCGTGGGCGGCGCTATCCGTGCACGTCCGGTGGTCCCTATAATGGTCTCTTCGCTGGTCGTTATTTTTGCCGTAGTCGAGATGCTGATTTTACCCTTCTTTGCTCAGACTTTTTTGTGGCGCGAGCCGCTGGTAACGGGTGCGTGGATGGGCCTGGCCGTTAAAACGGACGGTGGTGCGGTAGCAAGCGGCGCTATTACCGACGCGCTCGTCAGGGCTAAAGCCCTCGATATGACGGGTGTGAAGTACCAGGAAGGCTGGATAACCATGACGGCCACGACAGTAAAGATGTTCATAGACTTGTTCATAGGCATATGGGCATTCATTCTTGCCATCGTCTGGTGCACTAAGATCGAATGTAAGGAAGGAGAGAAGGTCAGGGTAATAGAGATCTGGCATCGTTTCCCCAAATTCGTTATAGGTTACGTGGTTACTTTTTTGATATTTCTTGCCATCTGCCTGCCTGTTAATCGTGCCATAGTGCCGGTGGAAAAACAGATAAAGCCTCTGAAAGACGAGATTGCCGCAACGGAGAAGAAGCTTAAAGCCACAACCGATCCCCTGGTACAAGCGGAACTTAATACTAAGATAAAGGCCGCAAAGGATAAGATTGCCCCTCTGAGCGATCAAATAAAGCAACCCAAGGCGATGCTTTCCTTTGCAGAACTTGCATCGGGCGAGGGCAACACCTTCAGGGTGCTCTTTTTTGTGCTGACCTTCTTTACCATAGGGCTCGTGTCGAATTTCAAGAAGCTATGGGAGGAAGGCATAGGGAAACTCGCCGCCGTATACGTTTTGAGCTTGTTCGGATTTATTATCTGGATAGGTCTGTTTATTTCGTGGCTGTTCTTTCACGGAGTGTTGCCACCGGTGGTGTCCTGACAAAAACCACTCCAAAGATAATCGGCGGGGACGTTATGATAAACCAACGTCGCCCGAATGGCACTTTTAACGGAAATTTCGCGGAAATTATAACGAAGGAGGTTATACATGGCAGACAAACCGAATTTAGTTAACGAACTGCAACAAATGGCGAAGGAGTACGAACCTCTTCTTCCCATAGAGAAGAAACTCATTGGATGGAGTCTGGGAATAGGTGTAGTATCAATCTTTTTCTTCTATTGGTTAAGCGTGACTTTCTTTCCGGCAGGTCATTGAGCATCGCTATGCAGGCTTTGAATTATAGCGGAATTAATTTGGATGATATACTAAGTATAAAAGGTTAAACAAACGATCATCAAAGGTTAATAAAATGGATTCCCGCGAAAGCGGGAATCCATCCTTTCTCTCATACTTTTTTCTTATGCTTTCCGGCTTGAGCCACGGTGGTTTACTTATTCCGAAGTGTCGGCTTCGCCTGTAAATTCCTGGCCTGCAACCTTTTCGCCGGTAACCTCATGTTTTTCTTCTTCTTTCTCTTTGGTTTGATTGTCTTCGGCCGCGGATTCAGTAGCAGCGGTTGTAACGGGAGTTTCGGGTGTGCCGGTGGCTTTTGTATTTTTTACCCTTACGGAGGCGGTGTTACGTTTTTCTTGCTTCGCGGGCTTTTCCTTCCTCGTGTACTGCCTTCGTTGTTTTGCAGGGAGCACGCCGGGCAGTGGAGCGGTTTCGGTCTCAGAATCTTCTGCTTGCGCTACGGTCGTGGATTCGGTTTCCGGGCTGGTCTCCCCGGAATCCTGTTCCTTAATCGTTTCCGCTTTCCTCTCTCTTTCTTGTTCGGTGAGCTGCGACTTTATTGCAGAAATGGTCTCTACTATGGACCTGGCTATCTCGTCATCGTTGACGTTACTTCCATCACCCGTCATGAGTTCGTAAACTCTTTCGCCAAGATCGGAGAAATTACAGGTCATTTTCTTTTTCATATTGTATAGTTCGAGCTGTTTTTTCCCCTCGGCAACCAGAGAGTCTGCCTTGTGCCCGATTTCCCGGGAAACGCTTGTTACAGAGGACAGACTTTCATTTATTCCTTTTTGAAAGTCGTTTTTCAATTTATCCCAAAATCCCATAGCTTTATCCTCCTGATTTCTAAGTACATTAATAAATGTGTCATTCATAAACATAGTTCATATTACATAATATATATGAATCATTTGTTTATAATATTATAACACTAAGGATATAATATTGGGAAAGTGATTTATTCTTTTGGCATAACTCCGATATCCTTTTTGGCATCGACGGCACAAAACTTTCGTCGATAGTGTAATCGGATGCTATTTTTATTGACAGTGGACAGGTTTTTCTGTTAGCTTATACATATATATTCATATTATTTATGCATTAGATATTTGGAATATATGGTTGAGAGCCGTGAATTTGGCAGGTTCCTTCATGAAATATGGTGGAATACTCTTGCTAAAGGGTGTCAGCGGTGTCGGAACGTACACACACGCAGGTGTGTCGGGGCACGAGTGTGCCTGAGCATTGGAGAGTCCGGAGACGGTATGAAGTCTCCGGCCAAAGGAGTCGGAAAATCCTTGAAAGCTGGTGAAAGAGTGTTTTGTAAGGTACAGGCCCGTCACGAGCAATGTGCCGCAAACATCGTGAACATCAAAGACGACTACCTGGAGATAAAGCAAGTCGAAGGTTCCTCCGTAAAGTTCCTGAAGGGACAAAATATCGTTTTGCAGAGCGACGAAAACGACTATTTCGCCGAAGTGGTAAGTATTGAAGGCGATACGGTACTGTTAAAGTGCCTGGGTAAGGAAAACCGTGGTTTTTTTCGTGTAGACGACGTAATGCCCGTCATAGTGAAGAAAGTGATTGGCAACATAATCACGAAGCGGGCAAAGCTGATTTCCGAGTATGGAGTAGAACTTCTGCACCCAAGGAGTTTTTACATGGACGTTCCGGATGGTAACGTAAGCCCTGTGGTGTGGAAGATGCTTGTTGACATAAACACGAAGCTTGGCCTTGTGTTGGACCGGCTTACCCTTGGCCACGAGGGACTGATTAACGCGGATGAAACCCGTGTAAACCTTAGTGCCTCCGGCATAAGGTTAGACGTGAAGGAAAATTATGAGGTAAACGACTACGTAGAGGTGAAAATGCTCTTGCCGACGTCTCCACCGATGGGAATCGTTGTCTACGGTATCGTAATGCGGTCGGAGGAGTTGCCGGGGGGCATGTACGGTGTTTCGATTAATTTCAGTGACATGGAAGACGTTGTAAGGGATGAAATAATTCAGTATAGCCTCAGGCGCGAGAGGGAAATACTTAGAAAACAGCGCCAGTCGCGGTTGTGAAGAGCAGATGACGGTAATAATCGGTGCAATTGTCGTTTTAGGCTGCGTAGTAGGTGGCTTTATGATCGAACATGGCAATGTTGCTATGCTCATCAACCCGGTGGAGCTGTTGATCATTTTTGGCGCGGCGGGAGGCTCTTTCATTATATCTGCGCCACCTACGGTATTGAAACTGACTTTCGGTAGTCTTTCCAAAATATTAAGTGGCGGAGGTACCTCGAAAGAAGCTTACCTGGAGTTGCTGTCGCTTATGTACATAATATTTTCGAAAGTAAGGAAAGAGGGGTTAATCTCTATCGAGCAGGACGTGGAGGCTCCGGACAAGAGTGCCATATTCACAAAATACAGGAGTGTGGTGGCGAACAAACACGCACTAGGATTCATATGCGACAACCTGAAGGTCATTATCACTACTAACATGCCTACACACGAGCTCGATGAGCTTTTACAGATTGACATAGAGGCCAACAGCCACGAATCCATGATTCCATCGACGAGTATCCAGAAAACCGCTGACGCACTGCCTGGATTCGGTATCGTTGCTGCGGTTCTCGGTGTCGTTCTGACGATGCAGAAAATAAATAGTCCGCCTGCGGTGCTGGGTGAGAGCATCGGTTCGGCCCTTGTGGGAACATTCATGGGAATACTCCTGTGCTATGGCTTCGTTGGCCCGGTTGCGACCAACCTGGAAACGAAGGCAAAAGAGGGAGAGGTATATTATACTGTAATAAAAGCGTCATTAGTTGCATTCGTAGGTGGTGCTGCACCCCAGATCGCCGTTGAATCGGGCAGAAGGGCGATACCACACTCCGAAAGGCCGACTTTTGGCGAACTCGAGGAGGCCGTAAGAAAATGAAGGGACAGAGCATTATCATCAAAAAAGTTAAGAAAGCCGGACACGGTGGTGCACATGGAGGCTCATGGAAGGTGGCTTATGCGGATTTCGTGACCGCGATGATGGCTTTTTTTCTATTGATGTGGCTTATAACGATGGTTTCGCCCGAGAAAAAACTCGCGCTATCGAACTACTTTCAAAGCGTTACGATATTCGACTCCATGGGCATGTCATTTCTCGGTAAGGGTGCCGAGGTTCTCGACACGGGCATAAAGAACTCCCAGCAACTCGAAGGAGAGACCAAAGGCGGTAACATTTCCACCTCTTTGGCGGATAAGTTACAGGGAAACTCCAAAGAGAAGCTGAAAGAGAAGATAAAAAAGGAGGTCGAAGCCAAGCTGACCGGCGTCAAAGACCAGGTTTTAGTAGAGGTAATCGAAGGCGGCATCAGAATTCAGATGCTCGACAAAGATTTAAAACCCATGTTTCCGCTTGGAGGCTCCGAACTGACCCCGGATGCCAGGAAGATATTACAAATAGTGTCAGACAACATAAAAACGCTCAAAAGCGCCAGGATATCGATAGAAGGGCATACCGACGCACTTAATTATTCGACCAACAAGTATACGAACTGGGAGCTTTCTACCGACAGGGCATCGGCTGCACGACGCGAACTGGAACATAACGGCCTAAACCCGGATAACATCGCCAAGGTGGCAGGCCTGGCGGCGACGGAACCGTTAATAAAGGCAGACCCCACCGATCCGCGCAACAGGAGAATCAGCATCGTAGTTCTCACCGACACTTCTGCAAGTGCCGGCGATAACGTACAGAGTGCCGTCCCTACTCCCCAGGCTGCGGAGCAAAAGGGTGAAGCCATAAAACCCGGTATCGTCAGGATAAATCCCCTCGCCCAATGAGGCAGGTTTCATGGCGAATTTTTACTTTCAGGCGGATCTTTTATATGTTAAACATCCGGGAAGTACGAATATGTTAAAATGTTTTATCCTCTTGTAGTTGGGGATTAGCCAAAACAAAAATGGAGGCATAGGAGGTATATATGAAAGGCTCGGTTGAAGTTGAATTGCGTGGCGGAATTATAGTGGCAACCTACACGGGTGAAATGGACGTGGAACTCGTGAAAGAGGCTGCCGCCTCTATAGAAAACTATCTGCATACCACCGATAGCTCAAAGATCTTGTACAATACGCTCGAAATGGCTAATCCTCCTATGAAACTGGCACTGGAAATGAAAGCCTTCGACACGAAGATCAAACAACAGGTTACGAAAAGTGCTACCGTAGTGCCAGGTGCGACAACGGCCTTCATGGCTTCGATAGCTTTTGTATTGTCGAAAAACCATAAAGTCTTCTATAACGACCCGGAAGGCGCCATAACCTGGCTAAATTCTTAACTCGCACTATAAGGGCGCGTTCAGAACGAGCCCTAACGGAGAGCTTCTGAGTGCGATGTCCAGGTACGTGAAGGAGTTAGGCTCCTGAGACGCTTATTGGGGCGCTTAGGTTTCGGGATCTTGTAAACGTTTGGATGAAGACAGGAAGACCGCTCGTTATAACAATTCGCCGGTTATAGCAATTCTTTGGTTATAACAATTCGCCGGTAATCTCGTCTACGATTACCTTCATTACCTCTTCGGCACCTTCTTCGACCAGCTCGTCTGAGGTCATCGCTTTCATCAGGTCAAAGTAGCCGGCAGATTCCAAAACACCGATGAGTTTTTCGCAATCCGTCATCTCCTCGTCGTAGTGCATTAGTGCGCTGCCGGTGAAAAAATTCGTCTCAATCTTCTTTATGCCATTGACGGCAGTGATGAATTTTTCGAATTTCTTAATCTCCTCATGATTGTCATGGAGGCGTGGGCTCTGAATTCTTAGCCTTCCCGGCGTAGAGTTAATATAGTAATTCATGGTTGATAATAACATAATAACAGCCGGGTATGCAATATTTCCGATGCATATTTCCAAATTGTTTTATTTATAAATAACCCTTACAAACTCATTTCCATTTTAAAGAGGTTGGTATAAAATGTAATAACCTTGTAGGCGATGTAAATCGAAACCGATACGAAGACCATCGCGTATAGTACCGTAGTGAGGACAACGAGCTGTCTTTCGGAGAGTTCCTCGAAGTGGTTTGCGGCCGAGTTCGTCATCTCGTCCAGGTTTCCCGTCTGCTCGCCCGTACCAAGCATGTCGGTTATGATGTGTGGAGTGGTTTTCGAAGCCCGGAAGAAGTACGATAGGGGCCTGCCGCTATCGACAGTATTGACCGCGCCCATGTTCTCCTCCTGCATAGCATGGTTGCCCATTACGCTGATGGCCAGCCTTACCGTTTCCCGCATCTCAAGCCCGGCACCGTAACTTAACGCGAAGGCCCTGCAAAAACGAGCCCACGACATATTCCTTACCCATCTGCCCAGAATAGGGATACTCAGTAGCAGCCTGTCCCTGTAAATACGATTTGCACCCCTCTTGCCCATAAACCGTAATAAATATATGATGCCGGCTCCAATGCCCGACAGTTCGATGAGAGGTAAGATAGCAGCCTTGAAATAGGCGCCAAAACCGGAACTTACCAGCGTGGACAGAGGAATAAGCAGTATGGCCGCCGGTATTAATAAGACGGGGTAGGCCAGTCTGCCGATCACCGTGCGTCTCAGGGTTATGCGCCGTTGGGCGTCCGAAGCGATAGCCGAAAAAACGAATTCCAGGTTGCCGCTCTTTTGTCCTACTTCGACGAGCCGTACCTGGAGGGTATCGACGAGACCCTCGCCGTAAAGCGCGGCACTCAGGGATACTCCCCGATGGAGTCCGTTTATGACCCGCGTTATGGCGGCTTCGAAAGCGATAGATCTGCCGCCGCCACCGGTACCCCCGGCTATTTCGGCGAGTGACTCCTCAAGCGGTATCCCGCTCTTATACATAGCAGCCAACCTGGTAAAGAATTGATGGCTCTCCGCCAGTCTTATAGAATAACGGGATTGCCCCGCTACCGATCGATTATATCCCGCTGCCTCTGCCATGCTTATATGGTAAACTTTTTTCCTATGAAAGGGAAACGGTTATTATCGGTTATGTTATTATATTTTTATAATGTTATATTTTCAATGTATGATATTGTCGCATAATCTAAATATGCTACCAGGGGTATTGCCGTGAGTGGCACCGCCGTCATCGTACCCGTGCTTGTAGATATTGGTGTGGACATTGCCGTAAGCCTCTACAATTCATACCAAAATCACAAAAATGAGAAAAAGAAAACCGCATACCTGCAAAACATAAAGAATAACTTTAAATTAGCCATTGGCAAGTTAAAGGCCGGGCTATCTGAACTGGACGGCACACTGCCCGTTCATCTTAAAGACAGCATGATAAGGCTCGAATCCTTTGAGGATGCTTTTAAGACAGCCCCGTCGGCGGAAGAACTGTTGAATTTATCCGCAAGCTTTAGCGAAGAGGTTTTCAAGGTTAAGCGCGAGGTGGAAGATCTGAAACTCCAGCGTAAAGAGGCGGAACTTGCCATAAAGAATTTATCGGGTGCCATCGGGATCTCCGTAAAGTCTATAGAAGACGGCGGGCTTAACCTCAACGACTCAGATACCGCGACACTGCTACGGTTTAAGGAAGATTTTAAAAAGGCCCTGAGCGGTGGAAACTTTCCTGAAAAGGTGAGGCTGTTGGAGGATTTACGCCATGCCTTAGGCGATTTTGCAGGCAGGGTGGGAACTTTGACGAAGATTGGCCATGCTGCCGACTTCATGGTCGAGACCACGTACGTATCCCGAAAGGACCTGGAAAAAAGGAAGCTGATGGATGAGGCAACCCGGTATATCGACCTTATCCGCGAACTCGATACGGATCTATATGCAGAGTTGTCTCCGGTCTTCGATAGCCTCAGGGGCGAGACCGTAATCCAGAGGCTGGAGTCGGTCAGGGATACCATAAAGTTAAAGTACGGCAGGATGAAGGAAGACTTGATTACGAGTACCGTTTATAAGAATTCCCTTCCAGGGATAATCGAGGAGCTTAACCGTTACGAAGGGTATGAAGGGCACGAAGAGGTTGCCGGAAAATTGTCCAGGGCTATCGACAGACGGTATCTCACCCGTGGCGAATTCGAAAAGCTGGCTGACCTTGCCTTCGACTTTTTGTCTGATGCGCAATTGAAGTTACGAAGGAAGGAGCTTGCCGAAAAGATAAGCGACAACCTTAAATCTCTCGGTTACGAGGTAATAGGTGAAGAGATGGGCGACGAGCATCCTCGACAATCCCTTGAAATGGGCCGCCTTACGTACGTGGACACCCAGTGGCCCGGCTACAAGGTTATGTTGCGGCTTAACGACGACGGGAGCGTAGCCACACGGCTTGTAAGGGTGGTGGCTACAGAGGAGGAAAAGAAATCCGTTTCCACTTACCAGCGTGTTAAAGACAGAGAAACGGCATCGCAATGGTGTACCCACTACGACAAGTTTCTCCAGGGACTCAGGGATTCCGGTCTCGGCTTTACGATAAAGGTCAGGAAGGAGCCCGAAGAGGAGGACATAACGTACGTAGTTAACGAAAAGCTCTTAGCTGGCAAAAAGCAACGTGCGGAGGCCGCTCCGGAGGCACATCCCGAAGAACATGTAAGAGAGCATAAATATATGGAAAAAGAGTAACCCGTGGAAGGCAACATGGAAGGCGGCAATAACGTGGAAACCTTAAATTACGGTGATTCCACCATTAAAGACCCCGGTGTAACCGTTAAGGATGCCGGAAAAACGGTTGTTGACCCGGGCACAACGGTTAAAGATGCCGACAAAACGGTTGTCGAATCCGGCAAGACGGTTATCGGTGCCAATGGAATAGTTTATGGAAGCGTTTATGGCTCGGACGCCGGGGTACGGGCAGTGCCTTCGAAAAACGCCTCAATCGCCATCGGCTTAAGCGCCTCTACAAGTGCCTCCGAAAGTGCCTTCAGGGGATATGAGATAATTGACGAGTTTCCCGCCAAAGGTACCGAGGCCGATATTTATTTAGTAACCAGAGGAGAGCGGGAGTTTGTATTGAAGCTATACAGGCGGGGCATGAACCCCGGCGTTGGGGTACTGGAAAAGGTGCGAACCCTATGCGAGACATTCCCCGAACATATCGTTAAAATCTACGATTGTGGATATGACGATAATACAGCCCGGTGGTATGAAATACAGGAGCACGCCAGGTATGGTTCTTTGAAGGCATACCTGAAGGGCAAGCCGGACGACTCGTCGATGGAAAGGATAATCACCGAGATATCCGAGGCCCTTCGTGCGCTTCATAACAACAACGTGCTCCACCTGGACCTTAAGCCGTCAAATATCCTGGTAAGGAGCGACTCTCCCTTAAACTTAATCTTTACCGATTTCGGTATATCTTCGATCCTTGACCCGGAGCTATCCAAAAAGCTCACGGTGGTGAAGGGTACTCCCCTTTATTGGTCGCCGGAGTCGTTTACCGGTGTCGTGGGCAAGGCGACGGACTGGTGGTCTTTGGGTATCATAATCCTGGAGCTTACCATTGGCAGACACCCTTTTAGCGGATTGGACCCCAACGTGATCATGTACACACTATCTACGAAGGGTATAGAGGTTCCGGAGGAGGCAGGCCCGCGGTATGGGCTCCTGCTTCGCGGGCTTTTAACGCGGGATCCGAAGAAGCGTTGGGGGTACGATCAGGTGGGCGCGTGGCTCAGGGGCAATACCGATATTGCAGTCCACTATGACGCCGGAGAGCGGGGGAAAAACAGGTTTGCCGTGCCGTTTACTACTCAGGATAGCGGGTATTACAGTATGGAAGACCTTGTGGAGTCTTTTATAGAGAGCGAGGACTCCTGGGAAGACTCGTCAACGTATATCCAGAGAGGCTATCTCTCGAAATGGCTTAACAAAAACGACGCATTCGGCATGTCCGTAAGGCTCGAAAAGATAATGGAAAAGACACAGGCGGACCCTGACCTGTCCATCGTTACCATCGTGTATACATTTAACAAATCCCTGCCGTTTTCCTTTTATGGCCACCTGGTAACCCCGCGTAATCTGCTTATTTGCGTTAGCAGGGTTGCAAACGGTAAGAGCACCAGGGGTGAGAGCCTTATCGTGGATAACCTTCTCAGCGGTAAACTCTTCGAGTACTACAGGCAATACCTTCACCTAACCGGACAAGGCACGGCAGGGGAGCTTTATTCAATCCTGAGCACCCTGGACAGGGCATTTTCGGGCAGCCTGGAGTATGAAAAAAAACTCGACAGGATACTTTTTCTGGAAGTTTTACTCGACCCCGACAAGTACATACTACCGTCCGACATTAAGGACAATCTCACCGCCCACATAGATTTTATCGGCGAAAACCACGGAGGCTTTATAACGAGGCAGGACTACGCATACCTATCGGGTACGTACATCGTTCCCGAAGAGATTAAGAACTACCTGCTCAGTAACGAAGCCGGTAAATACGTAAGTGCCGTCAAACTCCTTAAGAAGGTCCACTCCGAAGGGCTTTTGATTAAGCCCGAAGATCTCGAATCGGCGGAAAAGCAATACGTGATACCTGCCGGTATAGTAAAGGATATCGGCTCCGGCGTTACCTCCAGGTACGTTAAGGCGATTAAATACTTAAGGGAGATAAAAGACGACGGTTTGCTGCTAAAAAGGGTCGATTACGAAAGCCTGATTGCTCGATTCATCATACCCATGTCATTACAAAAAGAGATCTTAAGCGAAAAAGTCGACCTGTTCGATACAGCCATAAGGAAGCTCGATGCCCTGCAAAAGGAGCAGGCCCTGCTTTCCGAGGGTGATGTTTTTGCCATCGTAAGGGAGCATCCCCTCATGATGGCTTATTTAACCGAAAAAGAAAAAGCCTTCGTGACGCAATACTCCGGTGAGGATGCTCTTGTATTTGCACGTAACTGGATAAGGAGGTTTGCATCGGGCAGGGATTACATGAAGGAGTACGAGGAGTTATCCAGGTACGTGAAAAATGGAGTCGAAGTCGGGCTATTCCCGCAAATAGAGATGCTCGAAAGTGAGTTCGCCATATCCCTGGAATATCTGAAACCCAATATAGTCTTCGACGAGAACAACTCTTACGGAGAGACCACCATTTTGAAGAAATTCCAGGATTACACGAAGGCCCTCAAGAGCTCTCTCGTAAGATGGGAGAGCGTGGACAAGGAAATACTGTCAGTGCTTCGGCAAAGTGTGGACGGTATGGCACGATCCATAGAACGGTTGGTTGAGCAGGCGAACAGCCGTAACTTCATTCTTGGGATAATATCCGAAGCCATCAGGGGAGCCCTGGATGATTCGTCTTTTTCTAAAATCTGCTTCGATATTTACGTAAGGTACCAGGCCCGCATCGACGAGGCCATCAATCAGTTCAGAAAAGCGGTTTACCATGGAGGCCAGAAATGAACAACGACATTTTACCCCGGTGGGCAAGAGAGATAGAAAGGTTTCTTTCCGTTAAATCCCAGTTTGTCCTTTGGGGTAACGTTTACGACGTATATCCGATGGAGAGCGGGCAAGGTGTAATAACCCTCAGGCTCATAGACTTCCTCAAGACTCTCCTGAAGAGGAGCAATTTCAACATAGTAGTTAATTACGAGCCCATAAACGGATTTAAATTAATCGAAGGCGACCCGGCAGGATTTAACAGCTTCACCGAATACAGCCTGGATAAGGACAAGTCTCTGAAGTGTACTCTCGGCAAGGCATTCGAGGTGATAGAAAGACTGGTAGCAAGCCGGCAGGAATACTCCGCCGTCATACTGAACATGGCGTCGAGGCTTGGCGAGCTTTCCGGTAACGACGTTCAGGAGTTTTACTACAGGCTCTTCAGCCTCTCCCACGGGGCCGCTGCCGTGATGAATAACAAGTCCCCGTTTCCCCAGTTTAACGCAATTTTCTGGATACTGGACAAGGAAAACGACCTGCCCGCCTGGTACACGCTCGAAAACGCCAGGCTTAAAGTAATTTCCATTCCCAAGCCGGATTATCAACTCAGAAAGATTGTCGTGGAAAACCTGTCCAGGAAGATTCATGGCTTTAACGCTCTGGACGATAAGAAGCGAGATGAGGGCATGTCCCTGTTTATCGACGAGACAAACGGCCTGCATGCCTCGGAGATTATTTCCATCGTCTCTATGGCAATGCGCGACGAAGTTAGCTTTTCCAATATAAGCGACGCCATAAGGATGTACAAGCTCGGCATAATCGAAAACCCATGGGCAAAGCTTGACGTCACAAAAATAGCCAACGCCGAGGAAATCCTGTCAAGGCGGGTGAAAGGGCAGGACCACGCGGTAAGGAATGCCGCGGACATACTGAAGAGGGCCGTTTATAACCTGGCCGGTGCCCAGTACTCGAAGTTTTCGCAAAGGCCCAAGGGAGTGTTGTTTCTGGCGGGCCCCACGGGGGTGGGCAAGACGGAGCTTGCCAAGGCGCTGGCAGAGTTGATATTTGGCTCCGAAACCGGTTACGTGAGATTCGACATGAGCGAATATGCCCAGGAGCATTCCGACCAGCGGCTCATCGGTTCCCCGCCGGGTTACGTTGGTTACGACGTGGGCGGACAGTTGACCAACGCTATCAAACAAAACCCATTTGCCGTCATTCTATTCGACGAGATAGAAAAGGCCCATTCCAAGATACTGGACGTCTTTTTACAGATACTCGACGACGGCCGCCTTACCTCCGGCAGGGGTGAGACCGTCTATTTCTCGGAATCGCTCATAGTATTCACGAGCAACCTGGGCCTTTACGAGGTTGCCCCCGGAGGCGAGAAAATACAGAGGGTCACCCAGGAGATGGTTTTCGAAGAAATAAACGAAAAGATTCTCCAGGCCATCGGGGATTTCTTTAAGTACCGTATAGGGAGGCCGGAAATACTGAATCGCATCGGAGATAACATTGTCGTTTTCGATTTCATAAGGCCCGATACGGCAAGCCGGATACTTGCTAAGATGCTGGGTAACGTGAAAGAAAAACTGCTCGATACCTACGGCATAACCCTGGAACTTACCGAAGAGGGTGAGAAAGTGCTATCCGGCATATGCTGCACCGATCTATCTATGGGAGGCCGGGGAATAGCCAACAAGCTTGAAGCGGCCCTGGTAAACCCGCTTTCCAGGACTCTTTTTAGTTCCGGCGCCAAATCGGGCGACAAGCTGGTATTAACGGACATAGTGAAGGAAAACCAGACGTGGAAACTCGTAACACAAAAGCAATGAAGCGGGTGAAACGATAAAGCAGGTGAAGCAATAAGCAACGGGACAAGCATTGAAACGGGCGAAGATGTCTTCGCAGACCTTATACATTATCCGGTGTATACTTTGGGACCGGGTATGAGGGCTGTCATCTGGTTCCAGGGCTGTACGATAAAGTGCCGGGGATGCATCGCTCCCCATACCTGGGAATTCGACGATAAGTTCAGGCGTGATGTAAGAGACGTGGCAGATACGATACTGAACTGCGCCAACCCCATGCCGGAGGGCTTGACTATAACCGGCGGAGAGCCTTTAAGCCAGGCTGCGGCACTATTTACACTGCTAACCAGGTTGAGGGAATGTGGCATGGAAGACATCATACTGTATAGCGGCCATACTTTCGACTTTGTCGGGAAAAATTACCCCGGGATAATCGGCCTTGTAGACGTGCTTATAGACGGCCCGTTCGTGGAAGGACTTGAAAGCGACCTCCCCTGGAAAGGCTCACAAAACCAGCAAATGATAATCCTTACGAAAGACGAAACCCTTCGCAAAAAGTACGTCGAATACCGAGAATACCAGTGTGGTGGAATAATTGGCAGCGGGCAAACGGGCGACAAGCGAAAGGTTCAAATACTTGCCCGTGGCGATTACGTTTACGTAATAGGCATACCACACCAGAAAGACTCGGAGGCAATAAAGAATGGCTTTAGTTAAGATATGCCCGACGTGCGGAGAGAAAAACGATTTATCCGAGATGATGTGTTCACGTTGCCTGGGCGACATATCCGGAATTAACCCCCGGCCGGAGTCCGAAGGGCAGGCGGACTGTGACGCCCGGGATGGCGGAGGCGCTCAAGCGGGTAGGGTGGCAGAGGAAGCACAGGCTGAGAAATTGCCGACGGAGGAAGCACCGCCTACCGTCGAAGCCCTCGAATCCCCAACAACCGGAAAAGTCGACGATGAAAAAGCCGCCGAAAAGCCGGAAGTATCAATCAAGACGGGCGGGCGGCCAACCGAAAAGGACAGCCGCATCATCATCTTACGTACGACCGACGGCGAGAGCATCACGGTTCATCACGGGGACGTGGTAGGCCGTAAGGCTACAGGCGAAAGCATACTCGTCAGGTTTTCCACGGTTTCCCGCAGGCACGTAAGATTCACATTCGAAAGCGGCAGGTGGTTCGTGGAAGACCTCCGCTCGACTAACGAGACGTACGTGGATGACATGCGTATGTTGCCGGGTGAGAAGGTTGAAGTTAAGACAAACGTAAAGATATCGCTTTCGTCGTCCTGTCCGTTGGTTATCGAAGTACCCTCCGGGTAAGGCGGCGCGAATTCCCGAATGGTAAAGGTTCACAACGCATGGCATAAATTATCGGAACGTTTTATCTTTAAAATTCAAGGTATTAGCGTGCCTTACGTGGCGAGTAGGTAACTTTGTTAATTGACATACGCGCACTCATAATGTTAATATAAACGAGTTCGATGGAGGTTTTGGAAGAAATTTGGTAAAATTATTGGTAAAACAATATGTTAAAGGAGGTCTTAATGAAGGGTAACGAACAAGTAATCAGCACGTTGAACAGTCTTTTAGCCGATGAACTCACCGCAATTAACCAGTACATGGTACATTCCGAAATGTGCGCTAATTGGGATTACGAGCGCCTTCACAAAAAGATTGAAAAACGCGCTATAGACGAGATGAAGCACGCGGAGAAACTCATCGCCAGGATTCTCTTCCTTGAAGGCATTCCCATTGTAAGTAACCTTAAGGCTCTACACATAGGCCCGGACATCGAAAAGCAATTGAAAAACGATTGGAGTGCGGAAGAAGGTGCGGTACTGTCCTATCGTGAGGCCATAAAACTCTGTTACGAGCTTGCCGATCACGGAACCCGTGAGATGCTTGAAGACATTTTGGAAGACGAAGAAGGCCACATAGACTGGATCGAGGCCCAAATGGACCAGGTAAAACAGATGGGTATAGGCTCTTATCTTGCCGAACAAATACATAGTAATGCCTGATAACTCTTAATAGCTCTTAATAACTTCTATAATTTCAATAAAAACCGGATTCCTCCCTTCTATCAATGACAAGGTAGGAATCCGGTCTTCCATTTTACTCTCTTTGCAGCCAAACCGGCATACTTCTTGTTTCGGCAATGGATTGTTCCTGTTTTAATCTTAACATTGAAGATTTGATCCTATCACTATATGATGAAATTTCTTTCAAGTTGATCATCGAACATTTGTAATTTGTAGGCTCTGTAGAAAATAAATCCAATGATGAAAAACAATAGAAGTGCATATTGTTTATTTAAATAGGAAAGACCTCCGCCATGCACAAGTGAATTTCTGACGTTAAGACCGAAACGATATTCAAAGCACAACCACAAAACATCATAAAAATTCTCACCCAAAATATTTATAAGTTCTAGTTTATAATTTTGCAAGATTGTGTTTAGGGGAATATCCTCAAGGCATTGAATATCTCTTTGACAGACACTGACTCCCGTATTTTCCAGTAACCTCTTTAAAGAATCCTCTATTTGTGGAATGACTGAGTAAACAAAGCCAACAATGTCATTCTTTAAATATTTTTCAATTACGATAGTGATAAGTTCTTCTCTTCCCTCATCGTAGATAATTGATTTCTGATAGACACCAGTCAAACAATTTTTGAGATCATCAATGCCATATTGCTTAATAAACCACTCAAGTATTTGGTAATTTTTATATAATGAATAAGTGAATAACACTGTATTAAATATATTTGCTATCCAATGTTCTTCTTTCTCTTTGATAGAATTTAGATAACCACTACGCCCTTCCGTCATTGCCGATACAGTTGTTATCAAATATGTTATAGGAATATTTATTGATTGTTTTTCTATGTTTTGTTTCAGAGGTAATCTATGGTTATCAAATAAATAGCTTAAGAGGTCAGCACAAACTGCTCCATCTTTTGATAGTTGTGTTAATCTTTCTTTGCATGCATCTATTTCTTGCAAAAACTTCTCATATAATTCAGTCGGTAAAGTTAGTTCATTAACCTGCCACTCAATAGTCATTTGTTTTTTCTTTATTGCATCCTGTGCGGCATCTATACTTGTATGGTCTCCTATTTGCTGGAACATGGTTGCGGCAATTTTTAAAATACTAATGGCTTGTAATCCATCCAATTGTAAGCCGACGTTGTAATGCAGGGTTGCAACTTTCTTTTTGAGGTGGATAAATTCAGCCTTTTCAAAGCAGTTTTCAAAAACATCAAGCACATTTTTAGTCCAGTGAATATTTCTTTGAGCGATACATCTGGCCAGAAGCAATTCAATTAGTTGTTTAAACTTAGTCCTATCGTGGACTATGGATTTTCTGGAGCAATAATATGTCAGTAAGGGCTTGAGTAACTAGAAAGGGACATTTGGCTGAATGAGGATTGCCGGCTTGAAAATCTCAGTAATAACATTTTCTAAGTTATTTTCATATGCGGCAATAAAATCTGCTAATTCTTTTAATGACGCAATCTCATCCGGTTTGCAAAAGAGGGGCAAATGGTAAAAAAGATTATGAAGGAGGCGATATGTGTAAAGTTCATCTTCAATATCTCGTTCTATAATGAACGTGCTGTAATATACGAATAGAAGATTGAGGGCTTCTCGCAGATGAATTATACCGTTGTTTTTTAAATGTAACCATAGCGTAAAATGTATAATAATTCTTCCGATTTCAGTTTGTTGAGTATATAAAAATTGCTTTAAGATATCTATTTCTGCTTCGTCAAGTTCGGAGGCTCTTTTAAGCACCTCCGAGGGAGTTATTGATTTATTGGGAGAATATACGTTAATGAGTATACTTTCTATTTCACCCTCTCCTTCAAGAAAACCTATATCTTGAATTCTTGTCGCATCGCATAGCTTAATTCGTAACCGTTCACCCGTGACACGGTAAATTTGTTCTGCCACTGCCGCCTGTAACGGCAGTTGTCAGCCGAATTTTCTTGGGATTCGGGAAAG